>JBBQHE010000016.1:0-31851 GCA_038323655.1 Acetobacterales bacterium
GTGGTCCTGTCGGACGAGCTGAACCACGCCTCGATGATCGAGGGCATTCGCCACAGCCGCGCCGAGCGCCGCGTCTGGGCCCACAATGACGTGGAAGACCTGCGGCGCAAGCTGTCCGACCTCGACCCCGACCGGCCGAAGCTGATCGCCTTCGAATCCGTCTATTCGATGGACGGCGACATCGCGCCCATCCGGGAGATTTGTGACGTGGCGGATGAATTCGGCGCCATGACCTACCTCGACGAAGTGCACGCCGTGGGCCTCTACGGCGCGCGCGGCGGTGGCATTTCGGAGCGCGAGGGCCTGGCGCAGCGCCTGACGGTGATCGAGGGCACGCTGGCCAAGGGGTTCGGCGTCGTGGGCGGCTACATCGCCGGGTCGGCCGCGATGTGCGACTTCGTGCGCAGCTTCGCCTCGGGCTTCATCTTCACGACGTCCATGGCGCCGGCCTGCGCGGCCGCGTCGATCGCCAGCATCCAGCACCTGAAGACCAGCACGACCGAGCGTGACCGGATGCACAATCGTGTCGCTGTGCTGCGCGCGAAGTTGACCGCAGCCGGCGTCCCGCACATGGAAAACCCGAGCCACATCGTGCCGGTGATGGTCGGTGACCCGGTGCAATGCAAGGCGATCAGCGACCGTCTGCTGGATGAATACGGTGTCTATGTGCAGCCGATCAACTACCCGACTGTGCCGCGCGGAACCGAGCGCCTGCGCCTCACGCCATCGCCTCTGCACACCGACGCCGACCTCGATCACCTCGTGGGCGCGCTGTCGGCCATCTGGTCGGAAATGAGCCTGCGCCGCGCGGCTTGAGCAGGGCAACATCTGCCCCAAGTCAGTCGCAATCGTGTGGTTTACTTTCTGTTAACCGGCCCCTGGCGCTTTCTTCGGTCAGGTTGCAAACCTAGCCGCTGCGACCACGTTGGTGTGGCCGGTAACCACCTATGGGAGAAGCACTACATGCAAGATGACACGAGCAAGCGGTCGGCACGCCGCGCTGTCCTGGGTGCCGGTATCGTTGGTCTCGGCGCCGCCGCCGGCGTCACCGTGACCAGCCGCGCCCAGGCGCAGGAGAAGATCCCGCAGGCGATGGTCATGTACCAGGCGACGCCGCAGGGCGCTCAGCGCTGCGACAACTGCCTGCACTGGCAGCCGCCAAATGCCTGCGCCATCGTCGCCGGCAACATCGCGCCGTCCGGCTGGTGTGGCGTCTGGGCTGCCAAGCCTTCGTAGCCTCTGTTCGAAGGCGCCGGCGCGAGGTTTCGCGCCGGCCCTTGTTTTGCCAAGGGTGACGTCTTCGCCCAATCTTCGACCCGAATCCCTGCGGGTCATCGCCGGGTCAACATGGCCACCCGGCAGAAGGTAAATCCTTGAGCAGCGTCTTTCCCTTCCCCGCGATTGTCGGCCAGGACGAGATGAAACTCGCCCTGCTGCTTTCTGCGGTCGATCCGCGTATCGGCGGCGTCCTGGCCTTCGGCGATCGAGGCACGGGCAAGTCAACCGCGGTACGTGCCCTCGCCGCCCTGTTGCCGAAAATGCGCGCCGTTACAGGCTGCCCCTACGGCTGTGATCCCCTGCGTGTCGCCGGGCTCTGCGATGCCTGCGCGGACAAGGCGGAGCCGGCGAGCCGCATGGTACCCGTCCCCGTGGTGGACCTGCCGCTGGGTGCGACCGAGGACCGCGTGGTCGGCGCGCTCGACATCGAACGTGCCCTGACCCGTGGCGAAAAGGCCTTCGACCCCGGCCTGCTGGCCCGTGCCCATCGCGGCTTCCTCTACATCGACGAGGCGAACCTGCTGGAGGACCATCTGGTGGACCTCCTGCTCGACGTCGCAGCCTCTGGCGAGAATGTCGTCGAGCGCGAAGGCATCAGCATCCGCCACCCCGCCCGCTTCGTGCTGATCGGTAGCGGCAATCCGGAGGAAGGCGAGCTTCGCCCGCAGTTGCTCGACCGCTTCGGCCTGTCGGTCGAGGTCAAGACGCCCGATGACCTGCCGACGCGCATCGAGGTCGTCCGCCGCCGCGATGCCTTCGAACGCGACCCCGTCGCCTTCTGCGCCAAGTGGCACAAGGAGGAACTGCGCCTGCGCAGGCAACTGGTCGCGGCCCGCGAACGCCTGCCCGACATCACCGTGCCGGATGCCGCGGTCGAACGGGCCGCCCGGCTGTGCATGGCGCTTGGTACCGATGGGCTCCGCGGCGAACTCACCCTGGTCCGCGCCGCCCGGGCGCTGGCAGCCTTCGAGGGTGACCCCGAAGTGACCGACGCGCACCTGCGGCGCATCGCCCCGCCCGCGCTGCGCCATCGGCTACGTCGCAACCCGCTGGACGATGCGGTCTCTACCACTCGTGTCGAGCGCGTGCTGGCCGAGCAGTTCGGCGCGTGAGCGAAGCGGGCGCCCCCCCACCCGAGCTTTCGCCCTGGGGGTCGGCGGCGCTGGTCGCGACGCTGCTGGCTATCGATCCGGTCGGGCTTGGCGGGGTCTCCCTGCGCAGTTTCCCGGGGCCGGTACGCGACCGGTGGCTGGCGCTGCTGCGCCGCGGCCTCGCGCCGGGCGCCCCGTTTCGTCGCCTCCCGCTGAACGCACCGGATGGGCGGCTGCTGGGTGGGCTTGACCTGTCGGCCACGCTCCGCGCCGGGCGCCCGGTGGCCGAACGTGGGTTGCTGGCTGACTCCGATGGCGGTGTCGTGGTCCTGGCCATGGCCGAACGTGTCTCGGCCGGCACTGCCGCCAGGCTCGCCATGGTGCTCGACCGTGGCGAGGTGGTGGCCGAGCGGGATGGCATGACCCTGCGAAACCCGGCCCGGATCGGGCTTGTGGCGCTGGACGAGGGCGCCGAGCCCGACGAACGCGCCCCGCCGGCGCTGCTGGAACGCATGGCCTTCCATCTGGAACTGGAGGGCATCCCCCTTGACCAGACCGGCGGTGACACGCCCGATGCGGCAGCCGTCGCCGCGGCCCGTTCCGGCCTGGAGGCCGTCACGGTTCCGGATGCGGTCGTGGAAGCGCTCTGCGGCACGGCGCTGGTGCTCGGCATCGGTTCCGCCCGTGCGCCGATGCTGGCGCTGCGCGCCGCCCGCGCGCTGGCGGCGCTGCACGCCCGAACCGAAGTGACCGAGGCCGACGCCACGACGGCCTCTCGCCTGGTCTTCACCTCACGCGCCACCCGTCTGCCGCCGTCCCAGGAACAGCAAGCCCCGCCGGAACAGGCGCCGGAACAACCCCCCGAAGCCCCGCCCGAGCCTGAGACGGATGATGGCGGCGAGGAGGAGATGGACCCGCAGGCGCTGCAGGACCTGGTCCTGGCCGCGGTCGCTGCCGCCCTGCCGCCCGACCTGCTGGCCAGGCTGAAGGTCGCCGGCGCCACCCGCGGCGGGTCCCAGGGCAAGGCTGGCGCGCAAAAGGCGTCGCTGCGACGCGGTCGCCCGATCGGCACCCGCAGCGGCGACCTGCGCGCCGGCGCCCGCATCAGCCTGATCGAGACGCTGCGCGCCGCAGCCCCCTGGCAGCCGATCCGCCGGGCCGCGCGCGGCCCCGGCGGTTCGGCCGTCATCGAGGTGCGGCGGGAAGACTTTCGCCTGATGCGCTTCAAGCAGAACAGCGAGACGATCAGCATCTTCGCCGTCGATGCCTCGGGTTCCGCCGCGCTGAACCGCCTGGCCGAGGCCAAGGGCGCGGTCGAGATGCTGCTGGCCGACTGCTATGTGCGGCGCGACAAGGTGGCGGTCATCGCCTTCCGCGGCGATGGCGCCGAAATCCTGCTGCCACCGACCAATTCTCTGGTGCGCGCCAAGCGCAGCCTGGCGGGGCTGCCGGGCGGCGGGGGCACGCCGCTGGCCGCCGGGATCGATGCCGCGATGACCCTGGCCGATGCCGTGCGGCGGCGCGGCCAGACCCCCATCATCGTGCTGCTCACCGATGGCCGGGCCAATATTCCGCGCCAGCCAGGCGCGGGCCGGGCGCAGGCGCAGGAGGATGCGCTGGCCGCGGCGCGCCAGCTGCGGGCGGCGGGCATGACGGCGCTGATGGTCGATACCTCACCCCGGCCGCAGGATGTGGCCCGGCGTCTCGCGGCAGAGATGGGCGCGCTCTACCTGCCGCTGCCCTATGCGAACCCCGAGGGCCTGTCGCGCGCGGTGCGTGCCGCGGCCGGGGCATGACGACCCGGCCTGATTGGGCAATGGACGGCGCCGATTGGCCCAATCGCGCCACCAGCCGTTTCGTGCAGGCCGGAGGCCTGCGCTGGCATGTGCAGGTGGCCGGACAGGGGCCGGTCGTGCTGCTGCTGCACGGCACGGGGGCGGCGACCCATTCCTGGGCCGGCTTGTTGCCGCTGCTGGCCGCGCATTTCACCGTGGTCGCGCCCGACCTGCCCGGCCATGGCTTTACCGACACGCCGCGCGCGCCGGGGCTTTCGTTGCCCGGCATGGCGGCGGGCGTGGCGGCGCTGCTGCGGGTCCTCGACGTGCAGCCGGCGCTGGTCGCTGGCCATTCGGCGGGCGGGGCGGTGGCTGCGCGCATGGTGCTCGACCGCAGCATCGCGCCGCGGGCGCTGGTCGGGCTGAATGCGGCGCTGATGCCCTTCGATGGCATCGCGGGGTATCTGTTCTCGCCGATCGCGCGGATGCTGGTTTCGGTGCCGCCGGCCACGCGGCTGTTCGCCTGGCGGGGCTCCGATCCGCGCTTCGTGGACCGCTTGCTGCGCGAGACGGGGTCCAACATCGGCCCCACGGCCTCGGCCTTCTATGCCCGGCTGGTCGGCAGCCCGAAGCATGTCGCGGCCGCACTCGGCATGATGGCGAACTGGGACCTGCGGCCGCTGGCCCAGGCGCTGCCCGGGTTGCCGGTGCCGCTGGTGCTGGTGGTCGGCAGCAACGACCGCACCACCCGGCCGTCGGATGCGCGACGCGTCCGGGCCATGGTGCCAGGGGCAAAAATCGTAACGCTGGCGGGTCTGGGGCATCTGGCCCATGAGGAGCGGCCGGACCAAGTGGCAAATATTCTGCTCCCGTTGCTGGACCCCGCATGACCGCGATCACCCTGCCGGCCGATCACCCCCAGCGCGTCGAGTTGAACGACGAGGTGCACGCCCGCCCAACCGAGCCGATGGCAGCCCCGTTGCGCGTCTCCTACCTGGCGATGCTGCCGGGCGAGGCCGGGCCGGATGCCTCCTGGCAGGCGATCCGCGACCTGGCGCAGCGCTTCGGCATCGCGCCGCCGGCACCGCGGGCAAATCACTACAGCGCCGATTTCGGCCCCTTCCGGCTGAAATGGGAGCGCCACACCGAATTCAGCCGCTGCATGGTCTTTGCCCCGGGCGATCCCGCGCATCCCTTCGCCGCCCCGGCGGTCGGGTTGCTGCCGGCCGACTGGGTCGCCGCCCTGCCGGGGCTGGTGATCATGGCTGCCCATGTCGCACTGCTTGGCGCCGAAGCGGTGCCCGAGAACCTGGACCTGATCAGCGAGACCTGGTTCGACGGGAACATCCTGGTCGGCGACGGCGTGCTGGATGGTGCGGGGCGCGTGCTGACCGACTTCCGCATCCATGCCGATGGCTTCAGCCGCTTCGTCGCGATCGACGATGGCATGTCGGCGGCGCAGGCGGGCCGGGTCATCCAGCGCCTGCTGGAAATCGACACCTATCGCGTCATGGCGCTGCTGGCGCTGCCCGTGGCGCAGGGCCTGGCGCCCGAGATTGCCGCGCGTGAGCGGGAGTTGGCAGGCATCACCGATGCACTGGTCGGGGCACAGGAGGCCGATGAGGCGCTGTTGCTGGAACAACTGACCCGCCTGGCCGCGGCCATCGAGAGCCGTGCGGCGGCCAATCGCTATCGTTTTTCCGCCGCCCAGGCTTACTACGAACTCGTCCAGCGCCGCATCGTGGAATTGCGCGAAGCGCGCTACGGCGGCTTGCAGACCCTGGCGGAATTCACCGAACGCCGGCTGGCCCCGGCGATGAACACCTGCCAGACGGTCGCTGCCCGTCAGGAAGGCCTGCTGGAACGGGTGGCCCGTACCACCCAACTGCTTTCGACCAAGGTGGATCTGACGCGGGAGCGCCAAAATACCGAGGTGCTGAAGCAGATGAATCGCCGCGCGATTCAGCAACTGCGGCTGCAGCAAACGGTCGAGGGCCTCTCGGTCGCGGCGATGACCTATTACATCGTGGGGCTCGTTGGCTATGCGGCCAAGGGGCTGGTGGTTTCGGGGGTACGGCTGGACAGCGACGTGGCGCAGGGCGTCGCGATCCCCTTCGTCGCGCTGTTCCTCGCCTATGGCGTGCGCAAGATACGCAAGCGCGTGACGCGCGATATCGAGTAACCGTGCTCAGCCCAGGCTGATGCGCAGGATCTGGATGATCGCCGCGACCACCATCAGTACCAGCACGATACGTTGCAGGACGTGCATGGGCGGCATCAGGCGTCTCCGTGGCGCAGGATCAGGTCGCGCAGCAGCGTCTTGATGGCCTCCGCCTGGGCCGGGGCGATCACCTCGGCTTCATGCGCACGCGCTGCCTCGATGAGGGATGCGGCCCGCGCGGCGGCGGCCGGGGTAAGGCTGACGCGGGTGATCCGGCGGTCGTCCGGGTCCGCGCGGCGTTCGACCAGGCCTTCACGGGTCATGCGGTCCAGCAGCTTGGTCATGGTCGGCTGCTGCATCAGGCAGGTGACGGCCAGCGCGCTGACCGTCAGGCCCGGCGTGCCGGACAGGCTGGCCAAAACGCGCCATTCCGCCACCCCGACGCCCTGGGCCTTGAGGCGCTGGTGGAACGCGGCCGAGACCAGATGGCTGGTGCGCGCCAGCAGATAAAGCAGATAGTCGTCGATGAAGGGCGGCGCCTGGGTCACGGCAGCGGAGGTAGCGTAAAATGCTTGGCGCGTCATTCCATGCCTTTTCATGTTTCCCTGCACGTGCTGACATGACGCCATGCTGACCGACCGGATCGAAGCCCCCTGGCTGGATGCCTTCGAAACCGTCTTCCGCCTGTGCAAGGCAGCGCCGGGGGAGGCTGTGTGCCTGCTGGCCGAAAGCCAGTCGCGCAAACTGAACATCGACCTGGCGGAACTGGCCCTGCTGCGCCTGGGCTGCCGGCCGTTTCGTTGCGTGGTGCCGACGCCGGCCGCAACCGCCCCAGTGCCGGTGCGATCGACCGGTGCCAGCCGGGCGCTCGGCCAGCATCCGGCGGTGCTGGCGGCGCTGGCAGCCTCAGGGCTTGTCGTGGACCTGACGTTGGAGGGGCTGCTGCATGCCCCCGAACTGCCGGCGATCCTGAAGGCCGGGGCCCGGGTGCTGATGGTCAGCAACGAACACCCCGAGGCACTGGCCCGCCTGGTGCCGCTGCCGGGCGACATGGCCCCGGTCAGGGCCGGCATCGCCCGCGCCCGCGCCGCCGCCCGAATGACTGTGACCAGTGCGGCCGGCACCGATCTGGTGGTGGACATGACGGGTGCGGCGGTCGCCGGCGTCTGGGGCTGGACGGACCGCCCCGGCACCGTCGCGCATTGGCCGGGCGGCGTGGTCGTGGCCTTTCCCCGCGCGGGGACCGTGAATGGCAGGCTGGTGTTGGCGCCGGGCGATGTGAACCTTACCTTCAAGCGGTACCTCAACGACCTGCTGCGCCTGACCATCGCCGACGACCACATCATTGCCATCGAGGGCAGCGGCGCCGATGCCGAGATGATGCGGCGCTACCTCGCGGCCTGGGGCGATCGTGCGGCCTATGCCGTCTCCCACGTCGGCTGGGGCTGCAACCCGCGGGCGCGGTATGAGGCGCTGTCGATGTACGACCAGCGCGACACCAACGGCACGGAGTTGCGGGCCGTTGCGGGGAACTTCTTGTTTTCGACCGGGGCCAATGAATTCGCCGGGCGCTATACCGAGGGGCATTTCGACATCCCCTGCTTCGGCACGACCATCGCGCTGGATGGCGATGTCGTGGTGCGGGACGGGGTGTTGCTGTGATCGAGACCGGCGCCGGGCGGGCCGTGCTGCTGCTGCATGGCATCGGCGGGCGGGCCGCGCTCTGGGCGCCGAGCCTTGCGGCCCTGGCCCCGCGTGGCCGTGCCATCGCCTGGGACATGCCGGGCTATGCCGGCGATGCGGTGCCCGCGCCCATGACCTTTCCGGGACTCGCCGCCGTCGCCGTGGCGCTGCTGGATGGGCTTAGCGTCGCGCGCGCGGATATCGTCGGCCATTCCATGGGCGGGATGGTGGCGATCGAGATGGCCGTGACGCATCCCGAAAGGGTCCGGTCCCTTTGCCTTGTCGCGACCTCGGCGTCCTTTGGCGGCAGGGACGCTGCCTTCCGCGACGCCTTCCTGGCTGCGCGGCAAAAACCGCTGGAGGAAGGGCGTGGCATGGCGGGGGTTGCGGCCGACCTCGTGCCGGGCATGGCGGGGCCGGACGCCGACCCCGCTGCGGTCCCGGCCGCCCAGGCGGCCATGGGCACGGTGCCGGAGGCCGCATACCGCGCGGCCCTGCACTGCCTGACCGGATTCGACCGCCGCGCCGACCTCGCGCGCATCGCGGCCCCGACCCTGGTCCTGGCCGGCGAGGCCGATGCCACCGCCCCGCCGCGTGGCATGGCGCGCCTGGCCGAGGCGATCCCCGGCGCGCGCTTCGCCGTGATCCACGGCGTCGGCCATCTGCTGCCGCTGGAAGCGCCCGATGCCTTTCACGCCGCCCTGCTGGGGCTGCTCGACACCGTTCCGGAGTGAACCCCATGGATGGCACGCTCGTCCCCGCCGTACCCGCCCCGATCTTCGACCCCCAGGCCTGGCGGCTGACGCCCTTCGAGGCCGATGTGACTGCCCGCGCCGCCACCTTCGGCGCCCGCATCCTGGCCCCCCGCGCCGCGCGTTGGGACCGGGAGGCCGCCTTTCCGGCCGACAACTACGCCGACATGCATCGGGAAGGCTGGCTTGGCATCTGCGTGCCCGCGGCCGATGGCGGCATGGGGGCGGGCTTCCGCGGCTATTGCCTGGCTGCCGCCGAATTCGGCCGGCATTGTGGTGCCACGGCGCTGACCTGGAACATGCATGTGTGCAGCACGCTCTGGACCGGCATGTTGACCGACGATTTGGAGATGGACGCCGCGACCCGCGCCACCCACGCCGCCCGGCGCCAAGCGCATTACGCCGGGATCGTGCGCAACGGGCTGATCTATTCCCAGCCGTTTTCAGAAGGCGGGGCCGCGGCGGCGGGCGGTGCGGCCTTCGGCACCACGGCGAAGCGGGTGGAGGGCGGCTTTGTCGTCAATGGCAAGAAGATCTTTGCCAGCCTCTCCGGCCACGCGCATCGCTACGGCATCCTGGCGACCGAGGTTTTGGGCGAAAAACTGTCCCGCCGCGACACGCTGTACCTGGCGGTGCCGGCCGATGCGCCGGGCGTTTCGGTGACCGGCGAATGGGACCCCTTGGGGATGCGCGGCACGGTGAGCCGCACGTTGATTTTTCAGGACGTCTTTGTCGCCGAGGAGGCCGCGCTGATGCCGGCGGGGCTGTATTTCCAGGCGGCGTCGCGCTGGCCGCACATGTTCCTCACCCTGTCGCCGACCTACATGGGCTTGGCCCAGGCGGCCTATGATTTCTGCGTCCGCTACCTGCGCGGCGAGATGCCGGGCACGCCGCCGGTCAAGCGCCGCATGTATCCGACCAAACAGATCGCGGTCGCCCAGATGCGCGTCATGCTGGAACAGACCAAGGCGTTGTGGTTCCAGGCGATCAGCGAAGCCGGCCCCGATCCGAGCAAGGACCAGGTGCTGCGCGCCTATGCCGCCCAGCACAGCGTCATGGAAAACGCCAATGCCATCGCCACCCTGGCGCTGCGGACCTGCGGCGGCCAGGCCATGCTGAAGTCGCTGCCGCTGGAACGAATCTACCGCGACAGTCGCTGCGGCGCGCTGATGCTGCCCTGGACGGCGGAACTCTGCATCGACCGTATGGGCCGCGACGCGCTGTACGAACGCGGCGAAACCGACGCGTGACCACGCTGCCCCACTGGTTCCGCCAGGCGCGGCCGGTGATCGCGGCGGGGGATGCCGTCTGGGACCATGAGGACCTGGTGGGTGCGTCGCTGGAAGTCGCCGACCGGCTGCGGGCCGAAGGCATCGGTCCGGGCGACCGCGCCGGCTGGATCGGCCACAACGACCCCTGGATGCTGGCGACCCTGCTGGCCTGCGCCCGGCATGGGGTGATCCTGGCGCCGCTGAACTGGCGCCTGGCGCCCGAGGAATTGCGCTGGATCGCCGCCGATGCCGGGCTGCGCCTGGTGTTCCGGGGCCCTGGCGTAGCCTCGCCCCGCGCCTGGTTGCCGCCGGGTGCGGTGTCGGTGCCCAGCGACCTGTCGGATGTGGCACTGGATGCGCTTGGTGGGCCGCAGATCGGCGCAGGGGCCGAGGCCGCGGATGCGCCGCTGCTGCTGGTCTATACCAGCGGCACCTCGGGCCGGCCGAAAGGGGCCGTGCTGACCCAAGCTGCGGTCGAGGCCAATGCACGCCATGGCGTCGCCCTGTTCGGCATCACGCCCGCCGACCATGTGCTGACCGTGCTGCCGATGTTCCATGTCGGCGGCTTGTGCATCCAGACCCTGCCGGCCCTGCGCGCGGGTGCGCGCATCACCCTGCATCCGCGGTTCGACGCCGGTGCCTTCTTCGACGCGGTGGCGCGCGATCGGCCGACCCTGACGCTGCTGGTGCCGGCGGTCATGCGGGCGCTGGTGGAGCACCCGCGCTGGGTTTCGGCCGATCTGTCCAGCCTGCGCGCCGTGGGGGCCGGGTCGTCCGAGGTGCCGCTTGACTTGATCGAGGCCTTCCATGCCCGGGGCGTGCCCGTGCAGCAGGTCTATGGCGCGACCGAGACGGGGCCCATCGCCATCGCCCAGTCGTTGACCGAGGCGCGGGCCGCCCCGGGCTCCATCGGCCGCCCTGTTGCCGAGGCCCGGGTGGGAGCCAAGGGACAGATCGAAATTCGCGGCCCGAACCTGCTGGCGGGCTATTGGCAGGCCGGCGGCAGCCTGGTGCCGGCGACGGATGCCGAGGGCTGGTTCCCGACCGGCGACATCGGCCATTGCGATGCCGACGGGCGCTGGTGGTTCACCGACCGGCTGGGCAACCTCATCATCTCGGGCGGGGAGAACGTGGTCCCTGCGGAGGTAGAACGCGTGTTGGCGACGGCCCCCGGGGTGCGGGAGGGTGCCGTCTGCGGCCGGCCCGATCCGCGCTGGGGCGAGGTGCCCGTCGCCGTGGTGGTGCCGGGGCCGGGGTTCGATGCGGCGGCGGTACTGGCGCATTTCGACGGCAGGCTGGCGCGTTTCAAGCATCCGCGGGCCGTCGTGGTCGTCGATGCGCTGCCCCGCACGGCGCTGGGCAAGGTGGCGGTGGCCGCACTGCGGGCCCTGGCGGGGTAGCCGGGCCGTCTCAGGCCCGTCATAAGCCGCGGGTGTTCCAGCGCCTCGCCGTCCTGTCCCGCAACATCGCCACCAGCCTGCATCGGCTGGGTGAGGCGCGTCGTATGGCGCGCTGGCAGGGTTGGAACACCAAGGTGTTCGGCACCGAACTGGCGCGGCACTACTACATCATGGGCCTGGCCGGGCCGAACGTGCCGCTGCCGACCGAACCGGTCGTGGCGGGGCTGGGCGGCCGGGTCTGCCGCCAGGCGGATATCGAGAGCGACTGGCTGCGCTTCTGGTGCGGGCAGCTGCGCTGCACGCCGCTGTATCATCGCAAACTGTGGGAGGACTGCTTCGCGGTCCAGGCGCTGTGGGAGGCCGGGATGCTGGCGCCCGGCAAGCGCGGCCTGGGCTTCGCCGTGGGGGTCGAGCACCTGCCGGCCTACTTGGCCGGGCAGGGCGTCGAGGTCGTCGCGACCGACCTTGACGGCGCCGATGCCCGCGCCCGCAAATGGGTCGGCACCGATCAGCACGGCAGCGATCCGGACCGGCTGTTCCAGGCCGATCTGGTAAACCGCGCCGAATTCGACCGCCTGGTGACGCTGCGCCCCACCGACATGGCCCGAATCCCGGCCGACCTGGCCCAGGGGGAGTTCGACTTCCTCTGGTCGGTCTGCGCGCTGGAGCACCTGGGCTCGATCGAGGCCGGGCTGCGCTTCATTGAACACGCCATGGCCTGCCTCAAGCCGGGCGGAATCGCGGTGCACACAACCGAGTACAACCTCGATCCCGACGGCCCGACCGTCGCGCATGGCGTGACGGTGCTGTTCCAGCGACGGCATATCGAGGAACTGGGCCGCAGGCTGGCCGCCGCGGGGCATGAACTGCTGGCGGTGGACTTCGACCCCGGGCAGGGGGTGCTGGATGGCTTCATCGACCTGCCGCCCTATCGGTTCGAGGGCGGGCCGCTGTCGGTGCCGGATGCCCCGCATTTGAGGCTCTCGGTGCTGGGCTATGCCGCCACCTCGATCGGGCTGATCGTTCGCAAGGCTGGCTGAGCGGCTGTTTGCCCAAATATGAGCGGCTGTTAGATTGAGCGTCACGATTCGCGGCGTTTCCGGTCGGCGGGCGCGTCGAACGGTTGTCACCCGGCCGCCGCGACCCAACCGGGGTTCGCGCGGACACAGGTTTTTGGGGGTAGGGCGATGAAGATCTCGGTGGACCGGACGGTGCTGCTGAAGGCGCTCGCCCATGTGCAGAGCGTGGTGGAAAAGCGCAACACCATCCCGATCCTGGCCAATGTCATGCTGGCGGCCAAGGATGGCGTGCTGACGCTGACGGCGACCGACATGGAAATCGCGATCGTCGAGACGGTGGCCGGCGTCGAAGTGCTGCGCCCCGGCCGGACCACGGCACCCGCCAGCACTCTGTACGAAATCGTCCGCAAGCTGGCGGAGGGCGCCAAGGTGGAACTCGACCACAAGGGCGGGGATGCACCGCTGACGCTGCGCGCCGGCCGTGCCAACGCCAATCTCAATGTGCTGCCGGTGGAGGATTTCCCCTCCATGACCGAAGGCAAGCTGCCGCACAAATTCGCGCTGAAGGCCGGCACGATGCGCGACCTGGTGGATCGCACCCGCTTTGCGATCAGCACCGAGGAAACCCGCTACTACCTCAACGGCATCTACCTGCACGCGGCCGAATCCGAAGGGACGAAGGTGCTGCGCGCGGTCGCGACCGACGGCCACCGCCTGGCGCGGGTCGAGGAGCCGCTGCCGGAGGGCGCGGCCGGGATGCCGGGCGTCATCGTGCCGCGCAAGAACAACGCCGAGGTCCGCAAGCTGGCCGAGGAAACCCAGGACGAGGTCACCATCCACCTGTCCGATACCAAGATCCGCTTCGACATCGGCACCGTGCAACTGACCAGCAAGCTGATCGACGGCACTTTTCCGGAATACGAACGCGTCATCCCCAAGGGCAACGACAAGATTCTCCGCGTCGGCAAGAAGGCTTTTGCCGATGCGGTGGGTCGCGTCGCGTCCATCAGCACCGAAAAATCGCGCCCGGTAAAACTGTCGGTCAGCCGCGGCAATCTGATGCTGACGGCGAACAGCCCCGAACTTGGCCAGATGCAGGATGAGCTGGACGAGGCGCTGGTCTCCTACGACGCGACGCCGCTGGAAATCGGCTTCCAGGCCAAATACCTCACCGACATCACCGACCAGATCAGCGAACAGGTGGAGTTCCACTTCGCCGACGGCGCCGCGCCGACCATCGTCAAGGACGCGGGGCGCGGGGACGCGCTGTATGTCCTGATGCCGATGCGAGTCTAGATCGTTGCCTGGTCACGTCATCCAGACCTCCGGCGCCTGCGCGCCCGTGGCCATCACGCTTTAGCCATTGACCCCGGTCCTGTCGCTGCGGTCGCTGCGACTGACCGCCTTTCGGTCCTGGGCCGCGCTGGATGTGGTGCTCGATCGCCAGGTCGTGGTCATCGCCGGCGCCAATGGCGCCGGCAAGACGAACCTGCTGGAAGCCATCAGCCTGCTGACCCCTGGCCGCGGCCTTCGTAGCGCCCGCCCGGGCGATCCTGCGCGACGCGATCCGACCGGCCGCGCACCCGCCTGGGGCGTCGTGGCTGCCCTGGAGGGGCCGCGCGGCGCGGTCGAAGTCGCCACCGGTACGACGCCGGAAGCGCCTGACCGCCGCGTGTTTCGCGTCGACGGTGTGCCGGTCCGCACCCAGGCGGATGTCTCGGCCCATGTCGCCGCCGCCTGGTTGACGCCGCAGATGGACGGGCTGTTCCAGGAAACCGCCAGTGGCCGCCGCGCCTTCCTCGACCGCCTGGTCTGGGCGCTGGAGCCGCATCATGCGCGGGAGATCGCAGCGCACGACAACGCCATGGCCCAGCGCAACCGCCTGCTGGCCGAAGGCCGCCGCGACGACCGCTGGCTGGCGGCGCTGGAGGATGCCATGGCGCGCCATGCCGTCGCCGCCACCGCGGCCCGCCGGGGGCTGGTGGCGCGGCTGAACGCCATCCTGGCCGCTGGCGTGCTGGGGGACTTCCCGCAGGCCAGCCTGGGCCTGGTCTGCCCTATCGGCATGGCGCTGGACGAGGCACCCGCGCTGGCCGTGGAGGACCGTCTGCGTTCCATCCTTGCCGCAGGGCGGGCCAGTGACGCTGCGGCCGGCGGCGCCCAGGCGGGGGCGCACAAGGCCGACCTGACCATGGCCCAGGCCGCGACGGGGATCCCGGCGGATCAATGCAGCACCGGCGAACGCAAGGCGCTGCTGGTCTGCACCGTGCTCGGGCACGCTGGGCTGATCGCCGCGACCCGGGGGTTCGCGCCGCTGCTACTGCTGGATGAGGTTGCCGTGCACCTGGACGAAGGGCGCCGCCAGGCCCTGTTCACCGCCCTGGTCAGGCTGCCCGCGCAGGTCTTCCTGACCGGCACGGATATCGAGGTTTTCGCACCACTCGCCGGGGCGGCCCGGGGCTTCGTGGCGGCCCCTGGGGTGTTGGCCGCGGCTCCAGGCTTCCCCCTGCTCGCCCAGGGCGCCGGCGCGACCTGACTGCGGTGGGACGCAGCGGCCTGGCGGCCGGGGGGCGCGGCTGGCTTCCGGGGCCGATCCGCGCTAGAACACAACACAGAAATCCCGAATTTGTCCCGGAGTTCCAAGTCTTCATGAGTGAGCCCCTGCGCGCCCCGGAGGAACCCGGTTACCAGGCCTCCGACATCACCATCCTGCGGGGGCTGGATGCGGTGCGGAAGCGGCCGGGCATGTACATCGGCGACACCGATGACGGCTCCGGCCTGCACCACATGGCCTTCGAAATCATGGACAATGCGGTGGACGAGGCCCAGGCCGGCTACGCCACCCATGTCTCGCTCGTGCTGAACGGCGATGGCAGCGTCACCGTGACTGACGACGGCCGCGGCATTCCCGTGGACCTGCATCCGGAGGAAGGGATTTCCGCCGCCGAGGTGGTGCTGACGCGGCTGCATGCGGGCGGAAAGTTCAACCAGAACAACTACAAGGTTTCGGGCGGTCTGCACGGCGTCGGTGCCGCGGTCGTCAACGCCTTGTCCGACTGGATGGACGTCAAAATCTGGCGCGACGGGCGGGAACATTTCATCCGCTTCGAAACCGGCGATGCCGTGGCCCCGCTGTCGGTGACCGGCGAGTCCATGCATGTCCGCGGCACCGAGGTGACCTTCAAGCCGAGCCCCGCGACCTTCAGCAAGACCGAGTTCGACTACAACATCCTCGAACGCCGGCTGCGTGAACTCGCCTTCCTGAACTCCGGCCTGCATGTGCATCTGCGCGACGAACGCGGCGCCGAGCCGAAAGAAACGCGCTTCCATTACCAAGGCGGCCTCGTCGCCTTCTGCGAGTGGCTGGACCGCAGCAAGGAGCCGATCTTCAAGCCACCGATTTCGCTCGCGGTGAATGACGAAAAGGCCGGCATTCGCGTCGAACTCGCGATGTGGTGGAACTCCAGCCCGCACGAACTGGCGCTGTGCTTCACCAACAACATCCCGCAGCGCGACGGTGGCACGCACCAGGCGGGGTTTCGCCAGGCGTTGACGCGGGTCGTGATGAAGATCTCGGAGGACATGGCGAAGAAGGAGAAGGTGGAACTCTCCGGCGAGGACATGCGCGAAGGCCTGACCGCGGTGCTGTCCGTGAAGGTGCCCGATCCGAAGTTCTCCAGCCAGACCAAGGACAAGCTGGTGTCCTCCGAAGTGCAGCCGGTGGTGCAGAAGGCCGTGGCCGATGCGCTGGAACACTGGTTCGAAACGCATCCGCGCGAAGCCAAGATCGTGATCGAGCAGGTCGTGCTCGCCGCCGCCGCGCGCAAGGCGGCGCAGCTTGCGCGTGAAAAGGTCAGCCGCAAGACCGCGCTGGATGTCGCGACGCTGCCGGGCAAGCTGGCCGATTGCCAGGAGAAGGACCCGGCGCTGTGCGAATTGTTCCTGGTCGAGGGCGACAGCGCAGGCGGCTCCGCCAAGCAGGGCCGTGACCGGCGATTCCAGGCCATCCTGCCGCTGCGCGGCAAGATCCTGAACGTCGAACGCGCGCGGCTGGACAAGATGCTGGGCTCGGCGGAAATCGGCACGCTGATCACGGCCCTCGGCACCGGCATCGGTTCCGGCCCGCCCGATCGCGGTGGCTTCGACCTCGGCAGGCTGCGGTATCACCGCATCATCATCATGACCGACGCCGATGTGGACGGCAGCCATATCCGCACACTGCTGCTGACCTTCTTCTTCCGCCAGATGCCGTCGCTGATCGAACGCGGGCACCTGTATATCGCCCAGCCGCCGCTCTACCGCGCCAAGCGCGGGCAGGAAGAGCGCTACATCAAGGATGATCGCGGGCTGGAGGAATTCCAGCTTGAGAAGGCCCTGGTCAATGCGCGGCTGACCCTGGGCGACGGCTCGGTGCTGGCTGGCGACGAATTGCGGGAACGGACGGAAATGTTGCGCCAGCAGGCCAGCCGTATCCGCCGCCTGGGCGCCCGCGTGCCGGTCGAGATCTTGGAGCAGGCCGCCATCGCCGGCGCGCTGGACATAGGGCGCGACGGTGCCGCCGCCCAGATGCTGGCGCAGCGGCTGGACGCACTGGCCCGGCCGGAAGAACGCGGCTGGAAGGTCACGCTGGACCAGGACGGGCTGGTGATGGCGCGCACGGTGCGCGGCGTCGGCGAACGCCACCACCTGGACCCGGCGGCCTTGCGCAGCGCCGAGGCACGCTGGCTGGCCGAACGCGCCCAAGCCCTGGCCAGCGACTGGGCGCAGCCCGCGCGTATCGGCTTCGGTGCGGCCGAACCGTTGACCGCGATGGGGCCGTTGGCAGCCCTTGACCGCATCCTGGCCGAGGGCCGGCGCGGGTTGTCGATCCAGCGCTTCAAGGGCCTGGGCGAGATGAACCCGGACCAGTTGTGGAACACCACCCTCGACCCCGCGATCCGCAGCCTGCTGCGCGTGCGGGTCGAGGATGTGGAGGATGCCGAGCAGGTCTTCAGCACATTGATGGGCGATGTGGTGGAACCGCGGCGCGAGTTCATCGTCGGCAATGCGCTGAAGGTGGCGAACCTGGACGTTTAGTGTGCCATCAGCACCGGGATCGTCATCCGCCGCAGCAGCGTCCGGGTGACGCCGCCCAAAATCATCTCCCGCATGCGGGAATGGCCGTAGGCGCCCATCACCAGCAGATCAGCCCCGGTATCGGCTGCCTGGTTCAACAGCACATCGCCGATCCCGACGGCCCCGCCCTGCGCCCGGCGCGTCGTCACCGGCAGCCCGTGCCGGGCCAGGTGGGTGGCGATGTCCGCGCCCGGTTCCTGCCCATGGTCGGGGTCGTCCTCGGCATCCACGGTCAGCACTGTCACGCTCTCGGCCCCCGCCATCAGCGACAGCGCGTCGTTCACGGCGCGCGCGGATTCCCGGCTGGGCTTCCAGGCCACCAGCACGTGGCGGGCCAGCGTCTCGAAACGCCCGGCATAGGGCACCACCAGCACCGGCCGACCTGAGGTGAACAGCGTCTGTTCCACCAGCCGCGCATCCTCCCCATCGTCGCGCCTGTCCGGGTCGCGCTGGCCCAGGATGACCAGGTCGGCGTAGCGCGTGTGTAGCGGCACGGCGGCGGCGACGATGCCATCCACCAGCCGCCATTCGCCGGAAATGCCATCCCGACGCAGCCGTGCGTCCAACCGGGCTTCCAACGCCTCGGCCACTGCGCGGGCTTCCTCCGCCCCCCGCTGCATCAGCCCCGCGATGTCCCGCCCGTCGCCCAGATGCGCGGAGGTGCGGGCCAGCATGGCTTGGGGGAAGGGGTCGATGACAAACAGGGCCGTGACATGCGCGCCATGCCGCTGCGCCAGGTCGGCGGCCACATCCAGCCGCACCTCGGCCTGGGGCGTGGCGTCCAGATGAACCAGGATATCCTTGATCGGCATGGCGCGTCTCCCTGTGGGCCGGCTTATAGCGCCGCAGCCTCCGGCACCGCCTTGATCCGGGTCAAGCGGAACCGCACGGGTTGCGCGATGGGCCGGAATGGCCCGAGGCTTCAAGGCATGACCGATCTCGCCGACCGCACCGCCCGTGATCTCGCAGCCCTGGTCGCGGCGCGCAAAGCCTCACCGGTCGAGGTGACGGCCGCGGCCATCGCGCGCTGCGAAGCCTGGGGGCGGCTGAACGCCTTCGTGGAGCCTGACTTCGACCGCGCCCTGGCGGCGGCGCAGTTGGCCGAGGCCGCGGTGATACGCGGTGACGCGCTCGGCCCGCTGCACGGCGTGCCGGTCACGATCAAGGATGTGCAGGATGTGGCCGGGCTGCCGACGCGCTGGGGCAGCGCGCTGACCAGCGCCGCACCGGCCACCGCCGACAGCCCCGTCGTGGCCCGGTTGCGGGCGGCGGGTGCCATCGTGCTGGGCAAGACGGCGATGCCGGAAAAGGGCTGGGTCGCGCTGTCCGACAGCCCGTTGACCGGCACCACGCACAACCCCTGGCGCCAGGGGTTTACGGCGGGCGGGTCGTCCTCGGGCGCTGCCGCCCTGGCGGCGGTCGGCGGGGGTGCGCTGCACCTGGGGTCGGATGGCGCGGGGTCGGTGCGGCTGCCGGCGCATTTCTGCGGCGTGGTTGGGTTCAAGCCGAGCTACGGCCGCATTCCCTATGCGCCCGTCGCGGGGTCCGGCCTGTCGCACCTCGGGCCGATCACCCGCGATGTGGGCGATGCGGCGCTGATGGCCGCGGTCATGGCCGGGCCGCATCCGGCCGATGCGACGACCCTGCCTGGCGGCATGGCGGCGACGCTGGGCGCGGCCGATTTGCGCGGCCTGCGGATCGCCTTCAGCGCGACGCTCGGCCATGCGCGGGTGGACACGGGGGTCGCTGCTTTGGTGGCCGATGCCGTGGCGAGTTTCACGGACTTGGGGGCGGAGGTCGTGGCCGTCGATCCCCCCTGGGGCACCCGCGCGCCGGGCGCGATCCGCCCGCTGTGGTCCGCGCTGCTGCTCGCGGCCATGCCCGAGAGTGCCGAGGATGCCGCGCGGATGGACCCGGGGCTGATCGCCTGCCTGCGCGATGCCGTGGGCCTGCGCTCGGCCGACGTGCTGCCGACGGTGACCGCGCGGCTGGCCTTCGCGGCCGAGGTGAATGGCTGGTTTGCCGACAGCGGCTTCGACCTGTTGGTCACGCCCTCTGCCTCGGTCGCCGCATTCCCGACCGGGCGGCTGCAACCGGAGGACTGGCCGCAGCACCCCTGGGACTGGCTGGCCTGGGCCGAGTTCTCCCACCCTTTCAACCTCAGCCACGGACCGGCGATCTCGGTGCCATGCGGTCTGACGGCGGAGGGGCTGCCGGTCGGCTTGCAGATCGCCGGTGCGCGGCTGGAGGATGCGTTGGTGCTGCGCGCGGCCGCGGCCTTCCAGGCGGCGCGGCCTTTTGCCGCGGTGCCTCAGACGATCTGATACCGCGCCTTGGCGGCGCGCTCGATCGCGCCCGCGATCAGCCGGTCCATCTCCAGCCCGATGCGCAGGGTTTGCAGGAAGCGCAATTCCTCCTGGCTCGCCTCGCCATCCGCCGCGGCGACTTCGCAGGCCAGCAGATAGGCGGTTTCGCGTAAGCGCATCGGCAGGGCCTCGCGCACCAGTTCCACGCCACGTTCCAGCCCGTCCGGCCGACCAAGCAGGTCCAGCACCGTCTCGGTCGCGGTCGCGATGTTGTGCGGGGCGAAGTCGCCGAAGGCCGGGATGTCGCGGACCAGGCGGGTCATCAGCGCCTGTTCGGCATTGGTCATCGGGCCGTCGGCGACGCTCATCAGCACCATGGCGGCGATCAGGGCTTCCTGGGGGTTGAAGCGGGTATGGGGCATGGGGGTACTCCTGGAACCGATGCCGACCGGCGTGACACCGCCGCCGCCAGGGGTCAATGCGGGGGGTCAATGCGGGCGGTCGGGCCCCACGAAGCCCCGGATGATCTCGCAGGCGGCCTTCAGCCCGACCCGTTCCGCCGGCACCGGCAGCCCCGCCAGCACGCGGCTGGGCGCGCGGCGGTCCAGCAGCACGAAGACGCCATGGTCGTCGGCCGCCCGCACCAGCCGCCCAAACCCCTGGCGCAGGCGGGCACGGGCAATGGCATCGTCGTAGCGCGCGGGCTGCCCTCCCGACAGGTGCAGCCGCCTTTCCCGATGCAGGATGGTCGGGCGCGGCCAGGGCACGCGGTCGAAGACCAGCAGCCGCAGCGACCGCCCCGGCACATCCACCCCATCGCGCAGAGCATCGGTGCCAAGTAGGCAGGAGGTTTCCTCCGCCCGAAAAACATCGACGAGCGTGCCATTGTCCATGGCATCGACATGCTGGGCGTAGAGCGGGATCCCTGCCTCGGCCAGGGGGGCGGCCAGCAGCGCATGGGCCGCGCGCAGGCGGCGTATGGCGGTGAACAGGCCGAGCGCGCCGCCTCCCGAGGCCAGGAACAGGTCGCGCATGGCGGCCGCGACCGGCCCCGCCTCCAGCCCCACATCCGTCACCACCAGCACCCGGGTCTGGGCGGTGTAGTCGAAGGGGCTGGGCACCGAGGCGCGTATCGCCGGGGTGGGCAGGTGGGAGGCGCCGGTGCGCGCCTCGGCGGCCAGCCAGGCCAGGTCGGCGTCTTCCTCGGCGGTGTCGCGCAGCGTGGCGCTGGTCACCAGCATGCCATGAGCGCGGGCGGCGACGTGGGTCGCGAAGGGGATGGTCGGGTCGAGCCAATGCCGATGCAGCCCGGCGTCGATGTCGCGACCTTCGGCCCGGCGCAGCGTCAGCCAATCGACATGGGCCGGGCGCGTGCCGGGTTCGGGGGCGGTTTCGGCCAGGGTGCCCAGCATGGCCGCCCAGGCGCCCAGCGGCATCAGCGCACGGCGTTCGATGCCGGCGGCGGCGGCGGCAATGCGGATGCGGTCGCCGACCTCCAGCTCCGCGCCCTCCTCCTCCAGCAGCGCCAGCATGGCCTTGTGCAGCGCGTCCAGCGGGGTGCGGAGGGCTGCCAGCGCCTCGGCGAGGTCCGCGGCGGCGGCGGACAGGCCGGGTTGGACCGGGTGCAGGTCGCATTCGGCGTCGTAGCCGGCCTCTGCATCCTCCGCGCGCGCAAGGACCTGGGCGCGCAGGGCGGCGAGGAAAGCCTCGGCCGGGTGCGGCAGATCGCCCAAAGCCAGACGGGTCTGCCAGCCGGAGGGGGGCAGGGCGCGTGGGGCGGCGGTCAGCGCGGCTGACAGCGCATCGGCCAGCAAGGGCCGGTCGGCGCAGAACTCCTCGATCCGGCGCTGCAGTCCACGGGCGCGGCCGGTGCCTTCGGCGCCGAGCAGCCAGCGCCGCAGTTCGATCATCTCCCACCCCGCCAGCGCACTGGAAAATGCGCCGTCGGCGGCGTCGAACAGGTGGTGGCCTTCGTCGAACACATACCGCAGCGGGGTGGTGCCCTGGCCGTCGTCGCCACCGCCGAGCGCCGCCTGCACCATCACCAGCGCATGGTTGGCGATGACCAGCCGGGCGCCGGCGGCGCGGCGGATGCTGTGTTCGACGAAGCAGCGCTTCCAATGCGTGCAGGCGGAATGGATGCATTCGCCCCGCCGGTCGGCCAAACCACGTACCTGGGTTGCATCGAACAACTCGGCCATCCAGCCCGGGAAGTCGCCGCCCTGGATATCGCCATCCCGCGTCGCCCCGGCCCAGCGCGCGACCAACGCCAGAGGCAAAGCCTCGCGGTTATCGTTGCGCTTGGTCGCATCCTCCAGGTTCAGCAGGCAGAGGTAGTTTTCGCGGCCCTTGCGCACGACGATCTTGCGGCGCCGTTCCACCGGGTCGGGGAATAGGCGCACCGTTTCCTGCTCGATCTGGCGTTGCAGGTTGCGCGTGTAGGTCGCGATCCAGACCGGCGCGCCGTTGCGCTCGGCCCAGAGGTTGGCGGGCGCGATGTAGCCGAGCGTCTTGCCCGTGCCCGTCCCGGCCTCGGCCAGCACGACCTGGGGCGCGCCCTCGGCTTCGCGCGGCATAAAGGCGCCGGCGGCGGCGGAGGCGTAGTCCGACTGGCTTGGCCGCTGTTCGGCGCCCGCACCCAGGATATCGGCCAGGGCGCGGCGGGCCTCGGCGGGGGCGACGGGGTTGTTGGCGGCAGGGGCGGTTGGCGCCGCATCCTCCCATTCCGGCAGGCGGCGCCAGACACGCAGGGCCGCGGCATCGGCGCGGGCGGTTTCCTGGCCCATGGCGGCCATGACCGCCTCGGCCCAGGGCCAGCGCGCCACATCGCGCAGTCGGGCGGCCAGGCTCGCGGCGTCGGCGTTGCGATCTGCCTGCCGCTGCCCGGCCAGGCGCCGCAGGATGGTGGCGGCGATGTCCGGGATCGCGGCGGCCGCGGCTTCGTCGGAGGCCGGGATCTCCATCTCCAGCGCCAGGGCCAGGCCGCGCGGGGTCGGGGCCGCGGTGCGGGCGGGCAGGCAGAAGGCGAAGAGCTCCAGCAGGTCGAAGGCGCCGCGTATCGGGGCGATGTTGAGCCGCCGGGCGGTGGCGCGGGCATGGACCAGCATGGGTGCGGGGTGATCGGCCAGGGCGCGCACCATCTCGGCATGCGGCAGGACCAGCACCTCGCCATCCGGCGTGACCAGGGTGCTGGTCGCCGCACCCGCCACCAGGGCCGGGGCGTCGGGCAGCAACAGGCGCGGCTGATTACCGGCCGCCATCAGGCGAAGTATCGCACGGTGTCATGCTCCTGCCGGCCTCGATGCCGTACCGCCATGGCCCTATACGGGCGGCGCGGCCTGGGCAAGCAAGGAGGCAAGGATGGTGCGGAAGCCGGGCTGGGTCGGGAAGCTGCGCGACTGGGCCAGGCGGCTGAAGCGCGATACGGTGGCGCTCTGGTTGGCCGCGCATGATCCCCGCGTGCCCTTGGCCGCCAAGCTTTTCTGTGCCGTCGTCGCAGCCTATGCCTTGTCGCCGATCGATTTGATTCCCGATGCCATCCCCGTCCTGGGCTTGCTGGACGAGGCCATCCTGCTGCCGCTTTGCATCGCGCTGGCGGTGCGGATGATCCCCGCCCCGCTGATGGCGGCCTTGCGTGCCGAGGCCGAGGCGCGCCTGATGCAGCCCATCAGCCGCGCCGGCGCCGCAGGTGTCATTGCTCTATGGTTGGCCGCCGCGGGAGCGGTGGTCTGGTGGCTGCTCTCGCCCGCACCGGCCAGCCTGCCTATAACCCGTCAGCCATGACCGACCCCACCCTGCTGACCACCCGCGCCTGGCCTTTTGAGGAAGCGGCCCGCGTTGCCGAGCGTCTGAAAAAGACCGGCAAGACCACGGCCCTGTTCGAAACCGGCTACGGCCCGTCCGGCCTGCCGCATATCGGCACCTTCGGCGAGGTCGCGCGCACCACCTGGGTGCGTCGCGCCTTTGCCGCCGCGACCGGGATGCCGACGCGGCTGCTGGCCTTTTCCGACGATATGGACGGCTTACGGAAAGTGCCGGACAACGTCCCGAACAAGGATATGCTGGAACAGTTCATCGGCAAGCCGCTGACCCAGGTGCCCGACCCCTTCGGCACGCATGACAGTTTCGGCGCGCACAACAACGCCCGGCTGCGGACCTTCCTGGACGGCTTCGGTTTCGAATACGAATTCGCCTCGGCCACGGACTACTACCGGTCCGGGCGCTTCGATGCCGCCCTGCTGCGGATGCTCGCGGTGCACGACCAGGTGCGGGACGCGGTGCGGCCGACGCTCGGGCCCGATCGCCGCGCCACCTATTCGCCTTTCCTGCCGATCCATCCCGACACGGGCATCGTGATGCAGGTGCCGATCGACGGCACCGACCCCGCCGCCGGCACCATCCTGTGGCGCGACCCTGAGAGCGGGGAGCGGTTCGAAACCCACGTCACCGGCGGCCATGTCAAGGCGCAGTGGAAGGCTGACTGGGCGATGCGCTGGTTCGCCCTCGGCGTCGATTACGAGATGTCGGGCAAGGACCTGATCGACAGCGTGAAACTCTCCTCGGCCATCGTGCGAATCCTGGGCGCGGAGCCGCCGGTGAGCTTTACGTATGAACACTTCCTCGACGCCGAGGGCCAGAAAATCAGCAAGTCGAAGGGCAATGGGCTGACCATCGACCAGTGGCTCGACTACGCCCCGGCGGAGAGCCTTGCCTGGTTCATGTACGCCTCGCCAGGCAGTGCCAAGCGGCTGCATGCCAAGGTGATCCCGCGCGCCGTGGATGACTGGCTGGCCGGGCTCGAAAAGCTGCGCGTGGCGCCGGACCCGGCGAACCCTGCCTGGCACATCCATGGCGGGGCTGCGCCCAACACCCCGCCGCCGACCATCGGCTTCGCGACGCTGCTGAACCTGGCCGGTGTTGCCAATACCGACGATCCGGCCCGGCTCTGGGCCTATATCCGCAAGTACTACCCCGACCTGACCCCGGCGACCGACCCGGTGCTGGACCGGTTGGTTACCGCCGCCTGCGCCTATTGGCGTGACTGGGTGGCGCCGGCGCGGCAGTTCCGCGCAGCCACACCCGAGGAAGCCGAAGCGATGCGCGACCTGGCGCGCATCCTGCGTGAGCGCGAGGCCGATTTCCTGGCGCTGCCCCCCGGGCCACCGCGCGAATCGGCGATGCAGGATGCGGTCTACGACGCCGGGCGCCGGCCGCCCTTCGCGGTCGCCGGCAAGGACGGCAAGATCGGCGTTGGTCGCGCCTGGTTCTCGGCGCTGTATGAGGTCCTGCTGGGCAAGACCGAAGGCCCGCGCTTTGGTGGCACCATCGCCGTGATGGGCGTGCCGGAGGCCGCGGCCTTGATCGAGGCCAGGCTTTCCGCGTGACGATCAAGTGGTCCAGCATCCGGCGGCACGGGGCGACCGTCTTCGGGCTGCTGCTGTTGGTCGGTGCGATCTTCGTGGTGCAGCGGGAATTCCGCAGCCTCAAGGTCAGCGACATCACCGATGCGCTGGCGGCGATTCCCACCCGGACGCTGTGGATCGCGGCGGGCTGGACCGTGCTCGCCTATGCGGTGCTGACGATCTACGACCGGCTGGGGTCGGTCTATGCCGGCAGGCCCGTGTCCTACGCGCGGACGTCGCTCGCGTCCTTCTGCGCCTATACGCTTGCGCACAACATCGGCTTCGCCGCGGTGTCCGGGGCGGCGGTGCGCTTTCGCTTCTACGCCGCCTGGGGGCTGACCCCGGTCGAGATCGCCAAGGTCATCGCGTTCACCAGCCTCACCTTCGGGCTCGGCGGCTTCGCGCTCGGCGGGCTTGTGCTGGTGCTGGAGCCCGAGGTGGTGCCCTTCATCGGCACGCATGTCCCGCACTGGGCGATGCAGAGCCTGGGTGTCGCGATGTGGTGCATCGTCGCGGCCTATCTGCTGCTGTCGCGGATCAAGCCGCATTTCATCGCCTTCGGGCATCAGATCGACCTGCCCGGCTTCCGCATGGCGCTGATCCAGACGCTGCTGGCCAGCGTCGATGTCGCTGTTACCGCGATGATCTTCTATTCGCTGCTGCCGCCGGCCGAGGGGCTGACCTTCCTGCGCTTCCTCGGCATTTATGTCGCAGCCTATACCGGCGGGCTGATCGCCAGCATCCCCGGAGGCATCGGGGTCTTCGACGGCGCGATCCTGCTGGGTCTCGCGCCCTACATGCCCACGGCCGAGGTCGTGGGCGCGCTGCTGCTGTTTCGGCTCTATTACTACATCATCCCGCTGTTCATCGCAGGCGGGCTGTTCATCGCCTTTGAACTCGGCCAACGCCGCGCGCTGCTGGCCCGCATCGGGCCGATGGCGCGGATCACGGAATCCTTCGAAGTGCCGGTGCTGGCGGGGCTGGTCGGCTTCGGCGGGCTGATCCTGCTGTTCATCGGCGCCTTGCCGGTGAAGGGCACGCTGATGGAGGCCTGGGCCGGCCACCTGGCGGCGGGAGCTTCGCATTTTGCCGCCTCCATCCTCGGATCGCTGCTGCTGGTGGGCGCCTATGGGCTGGTGCGCCGGTTGCGCCTGGCCTGGGGGGCCGCGCTGTTCCTGCTGCTGTCCGGGGCCTTCGTTGTCTGGCTTCGGGGCGAGGCCTGGTGGCTCTGGGGTGGGTTCCTGTTCGTGGCCGCCCTGCTGGCCGCGACGCGGCGTGGCTTTTACCGCGATGCGCGGGTGCTGTCCGAACCCGTCTCCCCAGGCAGCGCCGCTGCCCTGGCGTCGGGGGCCATCTGCGCGGTGACGCTGGCGCTGGTAGCGTACCGCGGCCCGGTGCGGGAAGAATCATGGTGGGCCGTCGTCCTGGCCGATGATGCGCCGAACAGCCTGCGCTTCGCGGTGGGACTCTGCGCGGTCATGCTGCTGTATGTTGCGGCACGATTGCTGCGCCCGGCGCGGATCCGGCCGGTGGCCTGGGACTCGGTTGCGCAGGCGCGATTCCAGGCCCTGGGTGGCACACCACCCGGCCGGGGCGATGCCGCGCTGTTCCTGGAGAACGGACGCGGTGGCCTCGTGTTCCTGAAGCGCGAGGATGTGTGGGTCGCGCTCGGCGATCCGGTCGGCGATGCCACAGCCACCATCTGGCGTTTCCGTGACCTGTGCGAACGCAACGCGGTGGATCCTGCCTTCTTCGACGTGGGCGCCAGCGACCTTCGCATCTATGGCGACCTGGGGCTGGTGCCCGTCCCGATCGAGGACCGCCCTGGCCGTTTCCTGCTGGCCCGTGCCGAACGGGCGGTGCAGGTTTCGGCAGCGCTCGACTGATGGCCCGGCAGATCCTTCTCAACGCCTTCGACATGGCCTGTGTCGGGCATATCCAGCAGGGCATGTGGACGCATCCGCGCGATACATCGGCGGACTACGCCAGCCTCGATCACTGGATGGACCTTGCGCGGTTGCTGGAAGGCGGGTTGTTCGACGGGCTGTTCCTGGCCGATGTGCTGGGCATCTACGACGTGCTGGACGGGCGACCGGATGCGGCGCTGCGCCACGCCGTGCAGGTGCCGCTGATCGACCCCATGCTGATCGTGCCGGCGATGGCGGCGGTCACGCGGCACCTGGGCTTCGGCGTTACCTGCAACCTCGGCTACGAGGCGCCGTATATGTTGGCGCGGCGTTTTTCGACGCTGGACCACCTGACCCGCGGGCGCATCGGCTGGAACATCGTCACCGGCTACCTCGACAGTGCGGCGCGCGCCATGGGCATGGCCGCGCAGATGGCGCACGACGACCGCTACGACATGGCCGATGAGTTCCTGGATGTCGTCTATGGGCTGTGGCAGCGCAGTTGGGACGATGACGCGGTGGTGAAGCGCGATGGCGTCTTCACCGACCCCGCAAAAGTCCGGGCGATCCATCACGCCGGGAAGCAGTATCGTCTGGACGCGCCGCATTTGTGCGAACCCTCGCCGCAGCGCACGCCGGTGCTGTACCAGGCGGGGGCATCGGAACGCGGCCGGGTCTTCGCCGCGCGACATGCCGAATGCGTGTTCCTGAACGGTGGCGCCAGCGCCGCGGTCGCCGCACAGGTCGCCGATCTGCGGGCAAGGACGTCGCGCAATCTTCGGATCTTCCTGGGTGCGACGGTCATCGTCGGCCGGACCGAAGCCGAGGCGCGCGACAAATTCGAGGACTATCGGCGCCACGCAAGTGTCGAAGGGGCGCTGGCCCATGCCGCTGCCAGCATGGGCATCGATTTCGCCAAGTATGGGCCGGATCAGCCGATCGAGGGCAGCGGCAATGCCATCCAATCCAATGTCACGTCCCAGCGCCAGGCGGCGGGCGGGGCGCTGACGCGGCGTAAACTGGAGGCGCAGTTCCTGCTCGGCAGCCGCCAGGCGCCCATCATCGGCAGCGCCGAGCAGGTTGCGGATGCGCTGGTCGCCTGGGTCGATGAGGCGGATGTCGATGGGTTCAACCTGTCGCGCAGCGTGGTGCCGGAATGCCTGGCCGATTTCATCGAGTTGGTTTTGCCCGAGTTGCAGGAACGCGGCCGGTATAAGACCTCGTATGCCGAAGGCACGCTGCGCGACAAATTGTTCGGCGCGGGGCCGAGGCTGCGTGCCCCGCACCCCGCGTCGTAAAACAACGCGGCGCGGATATTCTTCGCCCGCACCACCTGCGCCCAGCGGGCGTGATCGCCGGCCAGGATTTCGCCCAAGCCCGCGGCGGTCCCGCCGCCGGGCAGGTCGCCGCGGCTGGTGTTGCTTTCGTGGGTCGCGGCATCGGCGCAGGCCGCGTTCACCGCAGCATTGACGCGGGGCACGATCTCGGGCGGCAGGCCGCGCGGGCCGAACAGGCCAGAACTCGGCCGGGTCGGCTTGGCGCTTTGCCCCAGGGCCGGTATGGCAAGGGCCGTGGCTCCGAGACCGAGGGCATGGCGTAGGTCTCTTGATTTTCGCGGATGCTGGCGTCTGGCGCCTTGCTTGCCAGGGATGAGATGATCCTTCGGGCCTTGGCGACCGGCCGGCGCCGGCCGACACTTTGCGCCAACACGGGGGAGGTCGCGCGACATGGCGCACTGGGTTCGCTTTTCGCACGACGGCAAGGCCGGGTTCGGCACGCTGGAAGCCGACGCCGTGCAGCCGCATGCGGGCGAGATGTTTGCGGGCGCGACCCCGGTTGGTGCGCCGCTGCCCCTGGCCGCCGTCACGCTGCTGGCGCCGGTCGCGCCGCGCAATGTCGTGGGCCTGTGGAACAACTTTCACGAGGCCGCGGCGAAGCAGGGCAACGCGATCCCGACCGACCCGCTGTACTTCCTGAAGTCGACCGGCAGCCTGGTCGGGCCAGAGGCCGCGATCCGCCCCCCTGCGGGCTACACCGGCAAGGTGATCTACGAAGGCGAACTCGGCCTGGTGATCGGTCGCACCTGCACGCATGTCACGGAGGATGAGGCCGCCTGCGCCATCTTCGGCCTGACCTGCGTGAATGACGTGACCGCGCTGGACCTGCTGTTCGCCGACCCGTCCTTTCCGCAATGGGCGCGGGCCAAGGGCTGCGACACCTTTGGGCCGGTGGGGCCGTGTATCGCGACCGGGCTCGACTGGTCCTCGCTGCGCGTGCGCGTGTCGCTGAACGGGCGCGAACGGCAGAACTATCCGACCAGCGACATGATCCTGCCGCCGGCCCGGATCGTGTCGTTGCTCTCACGCGAAATGACGCTGCATCCGGGCGACCTGATCGCCTGCGGCACCTCGGTCGGCGCGCTGCCGATGCGGCCGGGGATGGTGGTGGAGGTCACCCTCGACGGCATCGGTAGCCTGCGGAACAGCTACGGGCCGTAACACCCCGCCGCACGGCCGCGCGCCCGCACCAGCGCCAGCACGGTGGCGCAGGTCGGCGCCGGCAGGCCGGTCAGGTCGGCCAGTTCCACGATGACGCCGAGCAGCGCATCGATCTCCATGGGCCGGCCGCGTTCCAGGTCCTGCAGCATGGAGGTCTTGTGTGCGCCGACCTCGGCCGCACCCGCGATGCGCTTGTCGACATCGATGCCGAAGCGCACGCCCAATACCTCGGCGATGGCCTTGGCTTCCACCATCATCGCCCGCGCCACGCTGCGCTGGCCGGGGTCTGCGGTCAGTACGTCCAGCGTCGCCCCGGTCAGCGCGCTGATCGGGTTGAAGGCCAGGTTGCCCCAGAGCTTCACCCATAATTCGTCGCGTATGCGCGGTCGGACCGGTGCCTTGAATCCGGCGCCGATCAGCGCTTCGGACAGCGCGCTGATGCGCGGTGTGCGGCTGCCATCCGGCTCGCCCAGGGTGAAGCGGTCGCCGTAGGTGTGGTCGATGACGCCGGGTTCGACCACCTCGGCCGCCGGATAGACGATGCAGCCGACCGCGCGCGATGGCGCCAGCAGCGCGCTCACGCGGCCTTCGGGATCGACGCTTTCGACGCGATGATCCTCATGCGGTCCCGGCAGCTTGTGGAAATACCACCAGGGAATGCCGTTCACGGCCGAGACGATGCTCGTCTCCGCGCCAAGCAGCGGCTGCATCTGCACCGCGGCGGTGGGCAGGGAATGCGCCTTCAGCGTGACCACCACATGGTCCTGCGGCCCCGCTTCTTCGGCCGAGGCGACGCAGCGCGGGCGGGTGATGGTCTCGGTGCCTTCGCTGCGCAGAATCAGCCCGTTCGCCTGCATGGCCGCCAGATGCGGGCCGCGGGCGATGATGGTGACCTCCACATCGCCCCTCGCGGCCAGCTTGGCGCCCATCAGCCCGCCGATCGCGCCGGCGCCGAAAATGCAGATCTTCACAGCGACAGTCCCAGTTTTTCGGCAAGACCGATGCGCATCAGCTTGCCGGTGGCGCCCTTCGGGATTTCGGCCAGGAAGACGACCTTCTTCGGCACCTTGAAGTCCGCCAGGTGTTTTGCGGCGAAGTCGCGCAGCTCGCGCTCTGTCAGCGCCATGCCTTCGCGCAGCACCACGGCGGCCCCCACTTCCTCGCCCAGCTTGGCGTGCGGGATGGCGAAGCACAGCGCCTGGGCCACCGCCGGGTGGTCCGACAGGATGCCGTCTACTTCCAGCGGCGAGACCTTTTCGCCGCCGCGGTTGATGAGTTCCTTCAAACGCCCCGTCAGCATGAGAAAACCTTCGGTGTCGAACATCCCCTGGTCGCCGGTGCGGAACCAGCCGTTGAGGAACGCCTTCGCATTGGCCTCGGGGTTGGCCTCGTAGCCGAGGGTCACATTCGGGCCGCGGATCACGACCTCGCCGATCTCGCCCTGCGGCAGGATTGCGCCGTCATCATCCATGATCGCGACCTCGGGGCCTGCGGCGCGGCCGACATGGCCTGGCTTTCGCGGGCCTTCCAGCGGATTGGACGCCATCTGGTGCGAGGCCTCGGTCATCCCGTAGGACTCGACCAGGGGCACACCAAAAACCTCTTCCATCTGGCGCATCACCGGGCCGGGCAGAGAGGCGCTGGAGGAGCGGATGAAGCGCAAGCGGGCGCGCGCGATGATCTCGGCATTGCGGTCCGCGCGCGACAGGATGGTCTGGTGCATCGTCGGCACCGCCGTGTACCAGGTCGGGCGTTCTTCATCGAGGTAACGGAAGAAGCGCAAGGCATCGAAGCCCGGCGTGCAGCAGACCGACCCACCGGCGCCCAACGACGACAGCACCGCCGCGATCAGCCCATGGATGTGGAACAGCGGCATGACGTTCAGGCAGGCATCATTCGCCGTCAGCGCCAGCGAGGCACCGATGTGCCGGGCCGAGGCGGTCACATTCGTCTGTGTCAGGGGCACGATCTTTGGCCGCGCCGTGGTGCCGGAGGTATGCAGCACCAGCGCCACGTCATCCTCCTGCGCCATGCCGGGCTTGGCGGCCTGGGCGGGGCTGCCGCCTTCCAGCGCGAAGCGGCCGGCGCCGCCGACCGTGTCGGGCACCAGTTCCAGCACCGGCACGCCCAGCTTCTGCGCCACGGCGCGGGCCGGGGTTTCCCAGCCGGCCTGCACCACCAGCGCCTTGGCGT
>JBBQHE010000017.1:0-29911 GCA_038323655.1 Acetobacterales bacterium
CAAAAGACTGGGCGAAGGAATCGGGGTCGGCATTGAGCACGAAGTTCACATCGCCCTGGCGCCAGAGCGTGACCTTCTTGCTCCGGTGCCGCGCCACGGCGACAAAGCCCATGCGGGCAAAAGTGGCTTCCAGCGCCACCACATCCGGCCCGGTGAATTCGACGAATTCGAAGCCGTCGGTGCCCATCGGGTTGGCGTCGGAAATGACGCCGGCGATGGCGGTGCGGTCGGGCGGGATGTCCATGGAAGCCTCCGTTGGTCGGTACGGCATGATATCGCCACGGGGGGAGAGATATTCGGCTATCTTCGCTGGCCGTGTGTATGCAAGAGGCGGAAGTCGCCAAGAACGGGCCGAAACCATGCCGAAAACCCCCAGGCCCGAACTGGACCCCACCGACCGCCGCATCCTGCGTGCGTTGCAGCGGGACGGGCGGCAGTCCGTCGTCGCTTTGGCCGAAAGCATCGGCCTGTCGCCTACCCCCTGCCAGCGGCGGTTGCGGCGGTTGGAGGAGGAGGGCGTCATCGCCCGCTACGCCGCCGTGCTGGACCCGCGGCGGGTAGGCCTGGCGGTCCAGGCCTTCGTGCAGGTCGCGCTGGCGAGCCATTCGGAGGAAGCGGCTGCAACCTTCCACCGCGCCATCGCCGAGCGGCCGGAAGTGATCGCGGCCTACGTCATGTCGGGCGACATGGACTACATGCTGCACGTCGTGGCGACGGATTTCGAAGCCTATGCGGATTTCGCGCTGAAGGCCCTGCTGCGGATGCCGGGGGTGAAGGAGACGCGGTCGTCCTTCGTGCTGTCGGAACTGAAGCAGGCGGGGGAAGTGCCGGTCTAGCGTGCCACCATCGGGAACGTCGCCGCGATCGCCATCGCCAGTGTCACGGCATTCGCCAGGCCGCCCACCCAGGGGTGCCCGGTCGCGCGATAGGACCAGTTGGAAAACAGCCCGTAGATCGTGAAGAAGATCAGAATCACCGGCAGGATGATGATCAGGAAGAACAGCCGCTCCAGGCTCAACGCAATCGCGATGCCAAGCGATACGAGGAAGCACAGTTTGGTGAAGGCATAGGCCCCGCGCGTACCACGCGCCAAAACTTCGTCGGCCAGGAAATAGGGCAGCGTGCCGGCCAGCATCGCCAGGATCAGCGGCAGCCGCACGCCCACGGGTGCGACCGAGGTGACGAAGGCATCGATCGGCGCGCCGAGGGCGAGGATGCCGTAGCCCGCCGCGGCCAGCGCCGCCACGGCGAAGGGCCACACGCGCGGCCGCGCGACCCGCGCCCCCGTCCACCACAGCCCGAACCCCGTCAGCGCGCCATAGACGGCGAAATGCACGACGAGGTAGTCGCCCAGCAGCAGCGGCAGGAAATCGGTCGGCAGCCGCCAGAGCAGCAAGGGCGTCACCACCGCCGGCACCACGGCGATCGGCCAGACGCGCTTCCACCCCAGGCCCGCAACCCCGGGCGAGACCCGCGGCAGCAACCCCGACAGCGGCCAGGCCAGCAGCACCAAGCCGCCGAACAGCCAGCCCAGCGCCGCCCCGCGCCGGTCGAGCCAGCCGCTGCCGCTGCGGCCAAACACTTGGTTCAGCCAGGCCAGGGCCTCGGCCATGCTGTCTGGGCTGTAGAGCACAGCGATATGCTCGACGCCGGCCGAAAAACTGACCCGCCGCCCGGTGCCTGCTGCCATGTCGCCGTAGGTGACGCCCGGTTCGGCCGCCCCGCCCGCCGCCTGGCCCGCGATTCGCAGGCCCTCGTCGCGCAGCATCGCGGGTTCCAGCGCGCCCACGATGACCAGCAGGTTGCGCGGCGAGGTGGCTGTGACGCCAGGCGAAAAGACCGAGACGGCGATGGTCGCCGCGGTGTCCGGATGCGCCTGGGCGTGGCGCACGACGATGTCGGAGGCCATGGAATGCCCCAGCACGGCGATCCGCCCATCGCCGAACCGCTGGGCAAAGGCCGCGACTTCGCCCACCGCGTGCAGCAACGCGGCTGAGGCCGCCGCGTCATCGGTCAGCCCTCCGGCCAGCGGGCGCGGGTTCCGCCCATGGCCCGGGAAGTCGAAGGTCACGGCGACGTAGCCGTTGCGCGCCAGGGTCAGCGCGAAGGGCAGCATGAGTTGCTGCGACCCGGCGAAGCCATGCGCAATCACCACGACGGGGGCGCTGGCGCCCGAGGCAGGGGTGAAGATCGTGACCGGCGTGGCGCCGGCCCGGCTCTCGGTGATGGCCAGTCCGTCGCTGGCGCCGGCCAGCGTCCAGCCGCCCCAGAGCACGGCGGCCAGGGAGAACAGGCCGAGAATAAGCCGAAGGCGCAAAAGATCCGCTCCGAAACCGTGTCTGGTGTAAATCCAGGTTGACAGATTTTGCGGGCGCGCCAAGGCTACGCAACAGCAAGGCGCCTCCCCCAACGGGGGGCGTGACCAAATTGTCCAAGGCTACCCGCATGCCGCATCCGTGGTCCGACCCCCGCCATGCCGGTCCTGATCCGGAGGATCTGCGTGCCTGCCGGGCGATGCTCGCAACCGGCTCCAAGTCCTTCTTCGTCGCTTCGCTGTTGCTGCCGCGGCGGGTGCATGAACCGGCCACTGCGCTTTACGCCTTCTGCCGCGTCGCCGACGATGCGGTGGACCTGGAAACCACGGCCGACACCCTGCCGCGCCTGCATGACCGGCTGGCCCGCGCCTATGCCGGCCAGCCCCTGCCGATTGCGGCCGACCGGGCCTTTGCCGCCGTGATCGCCCAGCACGCCGTGCCCCGCGCGCTGCCCGAGGCACTGTTGGACGGTTTCGCCTGGGACCGCGAGGGCCGGCGATATGAGACGCTGGAGGATCTGCACGGCTACGCCGCCCGAGTCGCCGGAACGGTTGGCGCCATGATGGCGGTGCTGATGGGCGAACGCGATGCGTCGGTGGTGGCCCGCGCCTGCGACCTTGGGGTCGCGATGCAACTGTCCAACATCGCCCGTGACGTGGGCGAGGATGCGCGCAACGGCCGCATTTACCTGCCCTTGGCCTGGCTGCGGGAGGAAGGCATCGACCCTGACGCCTGGCTGGCCAACCCTGTCTTCCAGCCCGCCATCGGCCGTGTGGTCGAGCGTCTTCTGGCTGAGGCCGACCGCCTGTATCGCCGGGCCGAGGCCGGGATCGTTCGCCTGCCGCGAAACTGTCGCCCCGGCATCGGCGCCGCCCGCCGGATCTATGCCGAGATCGGGCGTGCCGTGGAGCGCCAGGGGCACGACAGCATCGCACGCCGGGCCGTCGTGCCCACGCGGCGCAAGCTGGCGCTGCTGGCGCATAGCCTCGTTCCCTTTTCACCGGCCCGGGATCTGCTCGGCGTGCCGGCCTTGGCGGCCAATGCCTATCTGGTCGAGGCCGTGGCCGCCGCCCCGCTGCCGCGCCGCGCGGTCAAGCCGACCGTCGGACGCCGGATCGAATGGATGGTCGATCTGTTCGCGCGGATGGAACAGTCCGAGCGCTTGCAGCGCGCGCGTCCCTGACCCTGGCGTGACTCTGCAAAGGATTGCATAAACCCTTCACAGGCGCGTCGGGCCAACCGGCGGCAGGGGGGGTTTGCGACCATGACGACCGAAGACGACCGGCCGGGCCTCAGCCGCCGTGGCCTTGCTGCCACCCTGGCCGCGGTGGCGCTGCCCGCTGCGTTGCCTGCCCGGGCGCAAGCGCCCGACCCGCGCCGCCCGATCCTGATCCGCGGCGCGATGATCCTGTCCATGGACCCCGCCATTGGTGACCTTCCGCGCGGCGATATCCTGGTGCAGGACGGGGTGATCCGCGCGATCGGCGCCAGCGTGGATGCGCCGCCGGGCGCGCTGGTGATCGACGGTACTGCGCGCGTTGCCATGCCGGGGCTGGTGAACGGCCATATCCATCTGGCGCAGACGATGCAGCGCGGCCTGTCCACCGAGCATTCCTTCGGCGGCTATTTCCAGACCATCGTGCTGCGCCATTCCAACCGCATGACGCCCGATGACGTTCGGCTTGCCGACCACGCCGGGGGGTTGGAACAGATCGCGACAGGCGTCACCACGGTGATGGACTGGAGTCGAGAGACGGCCTCGCCCGACCATGCCGATGCGGCGCTGGACGGGCTGACGGCGGCCGGTATCCGCGCGATCCTGGCCTATACTTCGCCGCCCATCCCGCCAGGTGGCGATGCGGGCGCGATCAACGGGCGGATGATGGCCCATGCGCGGTCGCTGTTGACCGGTCGCCTGGCGGCCTCGGACGGGCCGATCCGGCTGTGGACCTGCCTGCAAGGGCCCGACTTCACGCCGCTGGAACCGGCGCTGGCCGACATGCGGCGCCTGGCCGACCTGGGCGTACCAATTGCCATCCACACGGGGGCCGCGATCTACCCCAATCGAAAGCAGCGCCTGCTGGCAACGCTGGATGCCGCCGGTCTGCTGAACGACCGGTTGCAGATCGTGCACGCCAACATGCATGAGGACGACGAATACAAGCTGGCCGCCGACAAGGGCGTTGCCCTGTGTTCGACGCCCGAGGTCGAGATGCACATGGGCCACGGCCATCCGGCGCTGTTCAAGGCGCAGGCCGCGGGGATGCGGGTGTCGGTCGGCACGGACATCCCCTCCATGGTCGGGGGTGGCATCCTGCCGCAACTGCGCATCGCCCTGGCGGCCGAGTTGCACCGGCTGAACGTCGCGTCCCTGGCAGCAACCCGCCAGGCGCCGAACCCGCCGCCCGTGACTGCCCGCCAGATGCTGGCGCTGGCCACGATCGACGGCGCGCGGAGCCTGGGGCTGGATCGCCTGACCGGCAGCCTGACGCCCGGCAAGCGCGCCGACCTGCTGCTGATCCGCACGGACAGTGCCGTGACCGCACCGATGAGCGATCCCGCCGGGCTGGTGCTGTTGCAGGCGAGCCTGGGCGACATCGACACGGTCATGGTCGAAGGCCGTATCCGCAAACACGGTGGCGTGCTGGTCGATGCCGATGCGCCGGCGGTCTTCGCGCGGCTGCAGGCGCGCGCGGCTGAGATGCGTGAAGCTGCCTCCCGCGGCTGACGTTCCCCCCGCGGTCACCCTCCCTTAACCCGAAGCCTCTAGGCGTCGGGGTGCCTGCCGGCACCCGTCGCGTCGACCCCCGTGGACGCGCCAGGGCGCCCAGGGTGTTGGCGCGAGGGCAGCAGATTGTCGGAACATCTCGTTTGGGTCTGCGCCTGCCCCGGCTGCCAAGGCGGCGGCCCGCCTGATCACTTCCTTGCCGAGACCATTGCCGACCCCGGCGTAACGTCGGCCGCCGCCCTGAGCCCGACTGACGTGGCGACGCAGTTGCGAACCCAGTGGGGCGGCTATTTCGAGGGCAGGCTCATCACCTGGAACAAGCCCGTCGTGACGTTTTCGGTCAACGACGGCGCAGCCGGCTGGCCGACCATCCCGGCCGAGGTGTCTGGCCTCGTCGGCATGACAGCTCTGATGCAGTCCCGCGCGAGCCTCGCCTTTCAGCTGTGGGACGATCTGATCCCGTTGACCCTGCAGGAAACCAACTCTGCATCGGCTGACGTCACCTTCAACATGTCGAGCGCGACCAGCAACGCGACCTACAGCGCCTCTGGCGCGCTGACCGTGCTGAACAGCACGACCCACGCGTTCGCGCATCCGCAGGTCTGGCTTGCGTCGCAATGGGCGAGCCACAACAGCGACGCTGCCATGGGCTTTGGTGGCTATGGCTTCACGACCTACCTGCACGAAATTGGCCACGTCCTCGGCCTGTCGCACCCCGGTACTTACAACGCAGCACCCGGGGTCAACGTCACCTATGCCAACGCAGCGGAGTATCAGCAGGATACGCGGCGCTATTCGATCATGTCCTACTTCAGCGCGAACGCCGATGGCAGCGGCACGGACCATGTTGGCAGCGCTGGGGTCACGGTCTTCGCACAGACGCCGATGCTGCACGACATCCTGGCGATTCAGGCAGCCTATGGCGCCAGCGCCGATACCAGGACCGGCAACACGACCTATGGCTTCAACAACAGCAGCGGGCGGGCTGTCTTCGACTTCAGCGTCAACACCAATCCGATTGTCACAATCTTCGACTCCGGCGGCGTGGACACGATCGACCTGTCGGGCTTTACGCGCAGTAATCGGCTTGACCTGACGCCCGGGGCGTATTCGGACATTGGCGGTTTCATGACCAACAATCTCGCGATTGCGTACGGGACAGTGATTGAGAATGTGGTGGGCGGCAGCGGTGACGACACCCTGCTTGGCTCGGATCGGGACGACACCTTCGACGGCCATGATGGCAACGACTTCATCGATGGCAGGGGCGGGCTCGACACTATCACCTTCAGCGGCGCGACTTCGCCGCCGCCCCGAGGCGTCTCGGTCAACCTGACGGCCGGGACGGCGACGGACCCTTACCTTCGCACCGATACGCTACGCTCGATCGAAAACGCCCATGGCACCGGCCTAGCCGATATCCTGACGGGTGTCAGTGTGGACGGGGTACGGACGATGCTGCGGGGACTGGCGGGCAATGACGTTCTGCGTGCCCCAGTCGTCGACACGCTGATCACCGCCGATTACCGCGGCGACCCCGGCGCGGTGACGGTGAACCTCGGGACGGGCATCGCGACGGATGGCTGGGCCGGCACGGATGTTCTGGACAAGATTCAATCGGTCATCGGATCGCGCTTCAACGATTCCATAACGGGTGGCGCGCGCAACGATCTGCTGGACGGTGGCGCCGGCAACGACCGCTTGTTCGGCGGTGACGGCAACGACACGTTTATCGACGGGAGTGGCAATGATCTGCACGACGGTGGTGCCGGCTTCGACATCGTAGACCTGACCGGGAGCGGTCGACGCGGAGGCAGCTTTTCGTACCTGGGTGGAGATCTGCTCCTCACCCGCGGCGCCGAGGTCGATACCTACCGGAACGTCGAACGACTGAACTTCGTCGACGGCACGCTGTGGACTGATGTCGACTCCACCGCTGCGAAGATCGTTCGCCTGTACCAGGCGGCCTTCGATCGCACCGCTGACCAGGGTGGGCTGAACTTCTGGATCGACGCGCTCGGCACCGGCGCCAGGCTGGATGATCTGTCCGCCGGCTTTGTCGGCAGTCAGGAATTCATCTCGCGTTTCGGCGCGGGGTTGAGCAACGGCGGCTTCGTCAACCAACTCTACCTCAATGTGCTGGAGCGTGAGGCGGATGGCGGGGGCTGGGCCTTCTGGAGCGGCGCGCTCGCTGCCGGCACCCTTTCCCGTGCAGCGGTGCTCACCGAATTTTCCGAGAGCGCGGAAAACAAGACTGGCACAGATGCGATCGTCCGTGCCGGCATCTGGGACGTGAACGAGAATGCGGCCAAGGTCGCGCGTATGTACGACACAGCGCTGGGCCGCCTGCCGGACGTGGCTGGACTTTCGTTCTGGACGACCTCGTTCGAAGCGGGCTCACAAACGCTCGATACGCTGGCCGCGGCGTTTACCGGCAGTGCCGAGTTTCAAAGCGTCTACGGCGCCCTGAGCAACCGCGCCTTTGTTGAGTTGGCTTACCTGAACACGCTGGACCGTGCGGGCGAATCCGGCGGCGTAGACTTCTGGACAGATTGGTTGAATGCCGGGAACAGCCGTTCGGCCATGGTGGTGCAGTTCAGCGAAAGCGCCGAGCACGTGGTACTGACCGGCCCATCGATCAGCCATAGCGATCCCGCCCACTTCGGCATCCTGTTCGCATGACGCAAGGCGTGTTCTGCCCCCCGAAGGAGGGTCCGGCGGTGGGCCTCACCTTTGACAGGCAGGCGCCGCGTTAACCCTTTGCACCGTCGGGGTTGCCCCACGCTCCCTTGCAACGCTTCGGTCCCAGAACAGAGTGTTTCCCCCTGCGCAGCCCTTTGTTTCCATCCGTCACTAGCCGCGCCGCTGGTCGCGGGCCAGATAAGCAGCCGCCGTTGCCTGGTACCGCAACGCAGCATGCGCTGGAGACGATGTGCCGAGACACCTGCCCCTGACCGCTGCCATGCTGATGTCGCTGGCCGGCTGCGCGCTGCCGATCGCGCCGGCCCGGTCCGGGATGACACCACCCTTGCGCTTCGTGGCCAGCCCCTTCCCGCCGGAGGCTGCCACGACCGACCCCGCCTGGTGGCGCGGCTTTGCTTCCCCTGAACTGGACCGCCTGATGGCCGGGGCGATGGCCGGCAACCTTGACATCGCAAGCGCCATCGCCCGCCTTGCGCAGGCGGATGCCCAAGTCCGCATTGTCGGCGCGCAGTTGCTGCCCAGCCTGGATGCCGGCGCCTCCCTCGCCCGTGCCCGCGGCACCAACGCCACACCGGGGGCGCCGGCCAACGCCGGCCGGCAGTACGGCGGCAGCCTCGCTGCTGGCTATGAGATCGACTTCTGGGGGCGGCTGGCGGCGCAGCGGCAGTCGGCCGAAAGCAGCGCCATCGCGGCTGCCTTCGACATCGGGGTGCTGACCCTGACCACGCAGTCCGCCGTCGCGACCACACTGTTCGACCTGATCGGCGCGCAGGAGCAACTGGCTATCCAGGGCTCGAACCTGGAGATCGCCAACCGCAATCTTGGTATCCTGCGCCAGCGGCTGGCCGCTGGCACCTCGACCGGGCTTGATGTGGCCCAGCAGGAAGCGGTGGTGGCGACCCAGCGGGGGCAGATCCCGCCGCTGCAACAGGCGGTGGAGGCGAACACGTTTGCGCTGGCGACCCTGACCGGCGTGCTGCCCGGCGATATCGCCATCGCCGCCCAGGGGCTGACCACCATCGTCGTGCCGCGGATCGACCCGGGCCTGCCGTCCGACCTGCTGCTGCGCCGGCCGGATGTGCGACGGGCGGAGGCCGACCTTGCTGCGGCCAATGCCGATGTGACGGCTGCGCGCGGGGCGCTGTTCCCGACCATCACGCTGACCGCAGAGGGCGGGTTGCAGAGCCTGGCGCTGCAGACGTTGCTGCGCCCGGGCGCGACGCTCTACAGCATCGCCGCCGGCATCAGCCAGCCGATCTTCGACGGCGGGCAGCGGCGGGCGCAGCTGGCGCAGACGCGGGCGCGGCAGGACGAGCTCGTCGCGGCCTATCGCCTTGCCATCCTGTCAGCCTTGCAGGACACGGAAACCAGCCTGTCGGCCGTACAGCGCAACAGCGAACTTGTGGTGCTGCAGATGGTGCGCGTCGATGCGGCGCAGCGGGCTTTCAACATCGCCGATGCGCAGTTGCGGGCGGGTACGATCGACCTGCTCATCGTTCTGAACACCCAGACCACCTTGTTCAATGCACGGCTGGCGCTGGCCCAGGCGCAGGCCTCGCGCCTGCGTGCGGCGGCATCGCTGTTCACGGCGCTGGGCGGCGGCTGGTCGCCGCAAGGGCTGCGTTTCGCGCAAGCGGGGTCGATCCGATGAATGAAATCCCGCGTCCACCCGCGGCCACGCCGCCCGAGGTGGTCCAGACCACCCGCCGCCGCCGCCGCCGCGGGTGGCCATGGCTGTTGCTGCTGCTGGCCCTGGGCGGTGGCGGCTGGTTTGCCTGGAAGCGCGGCTGGCTGCCCTTTCTCCCGGCGCCACAGCCGGCCGCCAGCGTGCAGCCCGGTGGTTTCGGCCCGAATGGCGGTCCGCGCGGGCGCGGCGGCTTGGCCGTACCGGTCAGTGCGGCCGAGGCGGTGCTGGAGGACGTGCCCATCTTCCTCGATGCGCTCGGCACCGTGCAGGCTTTCAACACGATCAACGTGATCCCCCAGGTGTCGGGCCGCATCACCGAGATCGCCTTCACCGAGGGGCAGGAGATCGCCGCCGGCGAAGTCCTGGTGCGGCTTGACCCGCGCAGCCTGCAGGCGGCCCTCGACCAGGCCGTTGCGACCAAGGCGCAGCGCGAGGCGCAATTGGCCAATGCGCGGCTCGACCTGCAGCGCTATGTCCAGCTCGTGCGCGGCAACGGCGCATCCCAGCAGACGCTCGATACCCAACGCGCGACGGTCGCCCAGCTGGAAGCCCAGGTGCAGTTCGACCAGGCAACCATCGACAACGCCCGCGTACAACTGGACTACACCGTCATCCGCTCGCCGGTGAACGGGCGCGTCGGGCTGCGTCAGGTCGATATCGGCAACCTCGTGCAGAGCAGTGCGGCCAGCGGCATTGTCACGGTCACGCAGATTCGCCCGATCAGCCTGACCTTTACCCTGCCGCAGCAGGCATTGCCGCAGGTGATGCAGGCCATCGCCGCGGGTCCTGTGCAGGTGGAGGCCCGGCTGCCCGACCCCGCGATACCCCGTGCGGAAGGGGCGCCGGCGGTGACGAACCCGGTCGGGCAACTGGTGACGGTGGACAACCAGGTCGATGCGTCGACCGGCACGATCAAGCTGAAGGCGACTTTTACCAATGATGATCAGCGCCTCTGGCCGGGCGCCTTCGTCAATGTGCGCGTACAGGTCGCGGTTCTGCAGGCGGTGACCACGATCCCGCTGGTCGCGGTGCAGCGCGGGCCCGATGGGCCCTATGCCTTCGTGGTGCGGCCAGACAATACGGTGGACCAGCGGCCGATCGGCCTTGGCAATGTCGCTGGCAACCAGGCCGTGGTGCAGCGCGGCCTGCGCCCGGGCGAGCGGGTGGTGACTTCCGGGGCGCTGCGGCTGACGGCGGGATCGACGGTGCAGGTCGCCGAGCCGGTGCGACCACCGAGCGGCCAGCCGCCGCGGCGCCGGCCCCCCGCGTGACGACTTCGGCGTGAACATGTCGCACATTTTTATCGCGCGCCCCATCGCCACATCCCTGCTGGCGGTCGCGATGCTGCTGGCAGGACTTTACGGCTATCTGCGGCTTCCCGTGTCGTCCCTGCCGGAGGTGGATTTCCCGACCATCCAGGTAACGACGCAACTGCCCGGCGCCTCACCCGACACCATGGCCGTGCTGGTGACCGCCTCGCTGGAACGACAGTTGGCGCAGATCGCGGGGCTCACCGAGATCGTCTCGGTCAGCGGGCCTTCGGTCAGCCGCATCACGCTGCAATTCAACCTGGACCGTGACATCGACGATGCGGCGCAGGATGTGCAGGCGGCGATCAATGCGGCGCGCGGCACGCTGCCGGCCTCGCTGCCCTATCCGCCGACCTATGCCAAGGTAAACCCGGCCGATCCGCCGATCATGACGCTTGCGCTTACATCCCCGACGCTGCCGGTCGCCCGGCTTTCCGATGCGGTGGACACGCTGCTGGCGCAGCGCCTGGCGCAGGTTGGCGGGGTCGGGCGCGTGGCGGTGCAGGGCAATATGCGCCCAGCGGTGCGCCTGCAGGTCGATCCGCGCAGGCTCGCTGGCTACAACCTGGGGCTGGAGGATGTCCGAAGCGCCATTGCCGCCGCCAATGTCGCGGGCCCGAAGGGGTCGGTGAACGGCCAGGTGCAGGCGTCCACCATCATGGCCAATGACCAGATCACCCAGCCTGCCGATTTCGCGGACCTCATCATCGCTTGGCGTGGCGAGGCACCGGTGCGGTTGCGCGACGTGGGTGCTGCGGTCGAGGACCTGGAAAACACCCTGACCGCCGCCTGGTTCAACGGCCAACCCGCCGTGCTGGTGGATGTGCAGCGCCAGCCCGGGGCGAATATCGTCGCCACCGTGACGGCCCTGCGCGCGCAGCTGGCGACGCTGGAACGGGCCCTGCCGGCAGGTACGCAACTGTCGATCGTCGCGGACCGGACGGAGATGATCCGCGCCTCGGTGACCGAGGTGCAGATCACGCTTCTGCTGGCGATCGCGCTGGTGGTGATGGTGGTGTTCCTGTTCCTGCGCACGGCGCGGGCAACGCTGGTGCCCGGCGTCGCGCTGCCGCTGTCGATTATCGGCACCTTCGGCGTCATGGCCCTGTGCGGCTTCACGATCGACAACCTTTCACTGATGGCGCTGGTCATTGCGACAGGCTTCGTCGTGGACGATGCGATCGTGATGATTGAGAACATCGTGCGCATGATCGAAAGCGGCATGCGCCCGCTGGAGGCCGCCTTCGCCGGCGCTGCGCAGATCGGTTTCACCATCGTGTCGTTGACCGTGTCGCTGGTCGCCGTCTTCATTCCTCTGCTGTTCATGGAGGGCGTGGTCGGGCGGCTGTTCCGCGAATTCGCCCTGGTCATGACCATCGCCGTCGTGGTGTCGATGTTCGTGTCGCTGACGCTGACGCCGATGATGTGCGCCTATCTGCTGCGCCCGGCGGAGGAAGAGCGCCCTGGCCCGATCAATCGCGTCTTTGAGCGCGGCTTCGATGCCTTGCGTGACAGCTATGCGGTCACCCTGGCCTGGGCGCTGCGGCGGGAAAGGCTGATGCTGGCACTGGCGGCCGCGACTGTGGGCGGCACGGTCTGGCTGTACATTGCCATGCCCAAGGGTTTCTTGCCCCTGCAGGACACCGGAATCATCGCGATCACGACCGAGGCGCCGCAGGACGTCTCCTTCCGGCGCATGTCGGCGCTGCAACGCCAGGTCGCCGAGGTGGTCGCGGCCGACCCCGAGGTGGCTGCCGTCGCCTCGGTCGCCGGTGCCGGCACGGTGAACCAGGCGCAGAACACCGGGCGGCTGACGGTGGTATTGCGCCCGCGCGAAACACGGCAGGACAGCGTGCAGGCGGTCGTAGACCGCCTGGCGCCGCAGTTGGCAGCCATTCCCGGCATTGTCGCCTATCCAGCGCCGGTGCAGGACATCCAGATCGGCACCCGGCCATCCAGCACGCAATACCAGTACACGGTGATGGATTCCTCGGCCGAGGAACTGGCGCTCTGGTCGCCGCGGCTGCTTGCCGCCCTGCGCGCCCTGCCCGAATTGCGCGATGTCGCGACCGACCAGCGTGAAGACGGCCTGCGGCTCGCGCTGGAGGTGGATCGCGTTCGCGCAGCCCGCCTGGGCGTGACGATGCAGGCGGTCGATGACACGCTGTACAGCGCCTTCGGTCAGCGCCAGATCTCCACGATCTATGCACAGAACAACCAATATCGCGTGGTGCTGGAAGTCGATCCGGCCCTGGCCAGCGACCCCGCCGCCATCGGCCAGTTGCGCGTGCCGGGGCGCAGCAGCGTCACCGCCAATGGCGTCACGACATCGACCAGCGTGCAGGTGCCGCTGGCCGAGATCGCGACCAGCGCGCGGTTACGCGGACCGCTGACGGTGACGCGGCAGAACCAGTTTCCCGCGGTGACGCTCAGCTTCAACCTGGCGCCCGGCGTGTCGCTCGGCGAAGCCGTGACGGCGGTTGCGGCGGCCGAGGCGCGGCTCGGCATGCCCGATACCATGGTCGGCAGTTACGGTGGGGACGCTGCCGAGTTCACGCGCTCGCTGGCCGGGCAGGGCTGGCTGATCCTGGCCGCGCTGGTCGTCATCTACATCGTGCTGGGCGTGTTGTACGAAAGCGTGATCCATCCGATCACCATCCTGTCGACCTTGCCCTCGGCTGGCATCGGCGCCCTGCTGGCGTTGCAGATGTTCGGGCTGGACCTGTCGGTGGTCGGGCTGATCGGCATCGTGCTGCTGATGGGCATCGTGAAGAAGAACGCGATCATGATGATCGACTTCGCGCTGGAAGCGCAGCGGGAAGGTGGCATGACGCCGCGTGAAGCCATCACGCAGGCCTGCATCCTGCGCTTCCGCCCGATCATGATGACCACCATGGCGGCGCTGCTGGGCGCGGTGCCGCTGGTGTTGACGCATGGCGCGGGCAGTGAGTTGCGCCTGCCGCTCGGCATTTCCGTCATCGGCGGGCTGCTGTTGAGCCAGGTCATTACGCTCTACACCACCCCCGTCATCTACCTGGCGCTGGAGGATCTGCGCGCCTGGATTGTTCCGCGCCTGCACGGGCCCCGCGTGCAGCCGGCAGAATAGATGGCGATTTCGGCCCCCTTCATCGCCCGGCCCATCGGCACGTCGCTGCTGGCCATCGGTCTTGCGCTGATCGGGTTGGTTGCCTGGCTGGACCTGCCGGTCGCACCCCTGCCGCGCGTCGATTTCCCCACCATCGCCGTGACCGCGAGCCAGCCGGGGGCGGATGCCGCCATCATGGCCTCTTCCGTCGCTTCCCCATTGGAGCGTCGCCTGGGCGAGATCCCCGGGGTGACCGAGATCACGTCATCGTCCAGCCTCGGCACCAGCAACATCATCGTGCAGTTCGAACTGTCGCGCAGCATTGCCGACGCCGCGCGCGACGTGCAGGCGGCGATCAACGCAGCCGGCGCCGACCTGCCCTCGGGCCTTGTTGCGCCGCCTTCCTTCCGCAAGCTGAACCCGGCCGATGCGCCGGTGCTGATCCTAGCCCTTACCTCCGATACGGTAACGGCGGGCGTGATCTACGACGCGGCCGACAGCATCGTCGCCCCGCGCATCGCCCAGGTGCGCGGCACGGCCCAAGTGAGCCTGGCCGGGGCCGAGCAGCCTGCTATCCGCATCGCCGTCGACCCCGCGGCGGCGACGGCCGCGGGGGTGTCGCTCGATGCCATCCGCACGGCGATCACTACGGCAAACGTCACGCAGGCAACCGGGCTGATCGACGGGCCGGAGCAATCGGCCTCGATCTCCGTCAATGACCGGCTGGTCACACCCGGCGACTTCGGCGCCATCGTGCTGCGCCAGGAAAATGGCGCGATCGTGCGGCTGGACAGCGTGGCGCGGGTGGAAATCGGCGCGCGCGACCGGCGCCAGGCCGGGCTGTACAACGGCCGGCCCGCCGTGATCGTCACCGTCTTCAAGCAGGCGGATGCGAATGTGGTTGAGGTCGTGGATGGTATCCGCGCCCTGCTGCCCGACCTGCAGCGCTGGATCCCCGCCGGAATCGACGTGACCATCATGCGCGACAGGTCGGAGACGATCCGCGCCTCGGTCGTGGAGGTCGAGCATGCGCTGCTGATCAGTGTCGTGCTGGTGGTGCTGGTCGTGGCCGTCTTCCTGCGCCGCAAATCCGCGATCTTCGCCGCCGGCATCGCTGTGCCGCTGTCGCTGCTGGGCACCCTGGCCTGCATGTGGTTGGCGGGTTTCTCGCTGAACAATTTCACGTTGATGGCGCTGACCATTTCGGTCGGCTTTGTCGTGGACGATGCCATCGTCATGATCGAGAACATGGCACGCTTCACCGAACGCGGCATGAAGCCGCTTCAGGCGGCGCTGGAGGGTGCGAAGCAGATTGGCTTCACCGTCGTGTCCATCAGCCTGTCGCTGATCGCGGTCTTCATCCCGCTGCTTTTCCTGGGCGGGCTGGTGGGGCGCATGTTCCGCGAATTCGCAGCGACCCTGTCCATCGCTGTCGCCATTTCCGCAGTGGTGTCATTGACCGTGACGCCCATGCTGGCGGCCCACCTGGCCAGCCCACCGCGGCCGCCCGGCTGGTTCGGTCGTGGATTCGAGTCTGCGATGAGCTGGATCGTCGAGGGCTACATGGCGTCGTTGGTCGTGGCGCTTCGTTGGCGAAAGTCGATGCTGGTGCTGACCGTCAGCCTCGTGGGCTTGACCGTCTGGCTCTATACCGTTGTGCCCAAGGGCTTCTTCCCGGACCAGGATTCAGGGCTGATCTTCGGCTTCGTGCAGGCGCAGCCGGATACCTCCTTCCAGCAGATGACCGTCTATCAACAGCGGGTGATGGAGGTGATACGCAGCGATCCAGCGGTCGAGAATGTCTCGGCTTCCGTGGGTGGTGGTGGGTTCTTCGGCGCATCAGCGGCGGTGCGGCTGCAATTGACGCTGGTGCCGCAGGCACAGCGCCCGGGCGTGCTGGCGGCGGATGTGATCAACCGGCTGCGCCGGCCGCTGGCGGCCGTGACCGGCGTGCAGACCTTCATGCGGCCGGTTTCTGACATCGTCGTGGGCGGGCGGCAGGGCAATGCTTCCTACCAGTACGTGCTGCTGACGCCGAACATCGATGAGCTGTTCACCTGGAGCGATGCGCTGGTGCGGCAGTTGCGTACCGTGCCGCTGGTCGAGGACGTTTCGAGCGACCAACAGCGCACGGGGCTTGTCTCCCGCGTCGTGCTTGACCGCGACGCCGCGGCCAGGCTGGGGGTGTCGGTCACCGAGATCGATTCCGCGTTGAACAATGCCTTTTCGCAGCGCCAGGTCTCGGTAATCTATCGGGCGCGCAATCAGTACCGCGTCATCCTGGAGATCGACCCGCGGTTGACCGAGGACCCGGACAACCTCAACCGGATTTTCGTGCCCGGTGACAATGGCGCTGTGCCGCTGGGTGCGCTGGTCAGGATCGAGCGTGGTGTGGCGCCCGCTTCCATCACCCACCAGGGGCTTTTTCCGGCCGCGACCATCACCTTCAACCTGGCTGCCGGCGTGTCTTTGGGCGATGCCGCGGCGGCGATCGAAAAGGCCGCGCTGGATATCCAGATGCCCGCCTCCATCCGCGGCGAATTCGCCGGCAATGCGCGCGCCTTCCAGAACTTCCAGAGCGGGCTGCCGGTGCTGATCCTGGCCGCCGTGCTCGCGATCTACATCGTGCTTGGCGTGCTTTACGAAAGCCTGATTCATCCGCTGACCATCATCTCCACCCTGCCGACAGCGGGGATCGGTGCGCTGCTGGCTCTGCTGGCGACGAACACGCCCTTCACGCTGATCGCGCTGATCGGCGTGATCCTGCTCATGGGCATCGTGAAGAAGAATGCGATCATGATGGTGGATTTCGCACTTCAGCACGAACGCGAAGGTGGAGAGGGCGGGATGGTGGCCATTCTGGAAGCGTGCCGCGAACGGTTCCGTCCTATCCTGATGACAACGCTGGCGGCGCTGTTTGGTGCGATCCCGTTGGCTTTCGCGACCGGGCCGGGGGCGGAGTTGCGCGCGCCGCTTGGCATCACGATCATCGGCGGGTTGATCGTGTCGCAACTGCTGACGCTCTACACCACGCCGGTCGTCTACCTTGCGCTGGAACGGCTTGCGACGCGGCGGCGCCTGCCGCTGCGCCTGCGGTCAGTTGCGGGGCAAGCGTAGACCTGAGAAGCGGATCAGCCCGTCCGGCGATGGCTGGAACCCGGTCATCCGCGCCCGCATCCCCCAGAACCAGCGATAGTGGTACAGGATGAGCATTGGCCGGTCGGCCATCCATTGCACGGACGCCGCGCGATACTGCCCCTGGCGCTGCGCGGAATCATTGGTCTGCCGCGCCGCGATGAAGGCCGCATCGACTGCCGGATTGCGATATCCCATCCGGTTCAGGAAGCCGTCCGATGCGACCCAAAGCGCGATATTGCCATCCGGATCGGCGCGCCCCGACCAGATGCCGAAGGCCGCGTCGTAGCGACCGGCATCGGCGCGCGCGACCATTGCGGCGGCTTCCAGCGTCTCGATGCGGACCTGGAACCCTGCCTCGGCCGCCATGGATTGGATGATCTCGGCGGTCTGGACTTCCACCGGGCTGTTCGGCGTCAGCAGCGTGAAGGCCGGGTTTGGCTGCCCGGCCGCACGCAGCAGCGCCCGGGCGCGGTCAAGATCGCGGGCCGGCAGCGGCAGGTCCGCCATGTAATAGGGCGTGCCGGGCGCCTCGGCCTGGTTGTTCGGCACGAACAGCGCCTCCAGCGCCACCTCGTTGATGGTGCGCCGGTCGATGCTCAACTCCGGCGCCTCGCGCACACGCGGATCACGCAGGCCGCCGGCGGCGGTATTGAAGTAGATGCTCTGGTAGGCGATAGCGGTCGACTCGGCGATGGCGATGCGCCCGTCGCGGCGCGCGGTCGCGACATCGGCCGGGGCGACCCGTTCGATCAGATCGAGTTGTCCCGAACGAAGATTCAGCAGACGCACGTTGTTGTCGGGGATCGGCTGCATGATGACGCGCTGGATGTGGATATTGGCCGCGTTCCAATGCGCCGGCACACGCTCCATTTCGATCCTGTCCTGCACCACGCGGCGGGTCAGGCGGAAGGGGCCGGAGCAGACGGGGTCATCGCCGATGCGCGCCCCAAGCCGCGCAAGCGCGGTCGGCGACATGATCATGCCCGACCGGTCCGACAGCACCGACAGCAGCGGCGCGTAGGGCTGGGCCAGGCGGATCAGCACCGTGCGGGCATCCGGCGCTTCTACCGCCACCACCGGGCGCAATTCCGCCTTGCGGACGGATTCCGGCGCAGTGCGGTAGCGATCGAGGTTGATCTTCACCGCCTCCGCATCCAGCCGCGTGCCGTCGTGAAAGCCGGCATCCTCGCGCAGCGTCAGTCGCAGCGTGCGACCTTCGTCCTCCCACACCCAGGCGGTGGCGAGTTCCGGCCGGAAGGTCAGGTCCGGGCCGATATCCACCAGGCGATCGCAGAGCGCCGTGAAGACCACGCGCTCGACGAATGAGCCGGAGCGCGCTGGGTCCAGCACATTCGGATCGGCGCCAATGCCGATGCGCAACGTCTGCGCCGCGGCCGGCCAGGCGCAAAGGACCAGGGCCATGGCCAGGACGGGGCGAATCATGACCGCCCGCCATCCACCGAGAGTATCTGCCCGGTAATCCATCCCGAGGCCGGATCGGCGAAGAACAGCACCGCATGGGCAATGTCCTCCGCGGCGCCGAGGCGTCGGGTGTGGATGCTCTCCACCAGCCGTGCCTGACCTTCGGGTCCATAGGCGTCCCACTGGTTCTGCGACGACGGGTTGGACAGGATGAAGCCGGGGGCCACGCTGTTGGTGGTGATGCCGTGGCGCGCGAATTCCAGCGACAGCTGCTTGGTCAGGCCGATGAGCGCATGCTTGGCGGCGGTATAGGCCTGGATGCCGGTCAGGCTGGGGCGAAGCCCGGCGCCCGAGGCGATGGTCACGATGCGCCCACGCCCGGCCTGCTGCATGATGGGCGCCGCGGCCTGGGCGCACCAAAGCGTACTTTCGACGTTCGCCTGGAAGATGGCCTGCCAACCTGCCTCGGTGACATCGGCCAGCGGCCCGCCGACCTGGCCACGGACCCCGCCGGCGCAGCACACCAGGATGTCGATGCCGGCCTCGGCGGAAGCCATCTCCGCCACCACGGCCTGCACCGCAGCGCGGTGCGACAGATCCAGGCTGCGCGTCACGGCAGCCCCGGACCGTGCCAGCCCCTCGGCATCCCGGTCCAACCCCCAGACCCGCGCACCCCGCGCCGTGAAGGCTTGCGTGACGGCGCGCCCGATGCCCTGGGCGGCGCCGGTCACCATCACACGGGCGCCGGCAAATCTTTCAGGCATAGGGCGAGGACCTCGTCGAGCGTTGCGGAGGATTGGGCGCGGCGCCCGTCCTCGATGTCATGAATGAGTTCTACCAGGCAACGCAGCGCCGGGGTCGGGACGCCGTTTGCCGCGCCGAGTTCCACGATGATGCCGATCTGCGGGTCAACTTCCGTGCGCCGCTTGCGCACCGCCAGGTCGCGCCAGATGCCTGAATGCGTTTTCGCGGTATGGCGGTTGAAATCGGCGAGCAGCGCAATGGAGTGCAGTGGCGCCACGGGCGGGGCTTCCGGCATGAAGGCGGTTGGGTCGAAGCCGTTGAAGCCGAGGGGAGTGACGCCCATCGCCCGGGCGACAGCCATCACCTCCTGCCCAAGTTGCCGCCAAACCGGTGCGTACCGGGGGTTGTCGAAATTCGCGGTCATTGAGTCGGCTGTCAGCGCGGTGCCGAAGAGCATGGCGCCATACGCAAGCTTGCCCCAGAGGTAGCCCCAGATGTTGTCGGTCAGCACGGCATCGGGCTCGAAGCGGCGCAGGGTTGCGTGCATCGCGCGGGCGCGGTCCGTGATGGTGCCATCGATCTCGCCGACCACCACCGCACCGCGATTGCCGAACAGGATTCGCCCCGGTTCCAGCCAATCGGCGCCGAAGTTCACGAAGCAGCCCATGGTGCGCGTCGCACCCAAGGCCTCGGCGATGGTCCGTTCGTTCAATCCGTTCTGTGCAGAGAGCACGAAGCCGTCCTCGGCCAGGTGCGGCTTGAGCGCAGCACAGGCCGCACCGGTGTCCTGCGCCTTCACAGCCAGGATGATGCAGTCGAACCGGCCCTGCACAGCATCGGGCGTCGTCGCGCGGACCCTTTGCGTGAAGGTCTCAACCGGACCTTCGATCGCGATGCCCGTGGCGTTCATCGCGGCGACATGGGCGGCCTGCTGGTCCACCAGCAGTACGTCCTGCCCCGCGCGAGCCAGGTAGGCGCCGATGGTGCCGCCGATGGCGCCCGCGCCCCAGATCAGGATCACCAGCCGTCCTCCATCAACGCGCGGGTTTCCGCGACGGCAACGTCCCAGATCGCCTGCATCTCCTCATCCGGGCGCTGATACATCCCGCCGAAATTGCCGTCGCCGAGCAGGCGCCGCACGCCCTCCGGCGGCAGTGACCGCAGCGTGTCCAGATCGGTCATCGGCTTGCCGCCTGCGGGCTGTGCGATGTTGGCCAACCGCGTCCAGGGGAAGTTTTCCATCCAGGAGGCGTGGGAGGCGACGGGATCGGTCTGCTGCACTTTTGCAAACGTGCGGGGCGCGTTCCACCAGTTGTGGAAGCGGATGCGGCAGTCCGGGTGGTCGCCCATGAACTCCAACCCGGTCGTCATCGCCGGCTGGTTCCCGCCATGGCCGTTGACCACAAGGATACGGCGAAAACCGCTGCGATGCAGGCTGTCCAACACATCACGCACCACGCGGGCATGGGTTTCCGCACGCAGCGATACCGTGCCGGGATAGGCCATGAAGGCCGGGGTGATGCCGTAGGGCAGCACGGGAAACACCGGCACGCCGAGCGGTTCGGCAGCCTCCACTGCCACGCGTTCGGACAGAATGCTGTCCACCGACAGGCTGAGTGTCGCGTGCTGCTCCGTGCTGCCCAGTGGCAGCACGGCGCGGTCGTCATGCTTCAGCCATGCCTCGACCTGCATCCAGTTGGCTTCGGCGATCCTCATCGTGCCGCGGCGGGCACGATGTCCATGGCCAGCGTGTCTTCATCCGCCCGCGCACGGACCAGGTTCACCCGGTCGCGCCGCATCGCCCAGGCCGAGGTGATCGAGGTCAGCGGCAGCGACACGCGCAATTCGTTGAAGCGCGCGCCCGTCTGCTGCAACAGCTGTTCGCGCCGGCCGGTATCGAGCTCCACGCCGGCCTGCTGGATGAGCTCGTCCAGCCGCGCATCGGAAAAGCCGCGCCAGTTGAAGGCGCCCAGCCGCAGCGTGGGATTGTTGGTATGGCCGACCGAGGAATAGGTGTAGTGCGCCTCACCCGTCAGCGTGCCCCAGCCGGCCATCATGGTGGACAGTTCCCCGCGCGCCCGTGCCGGAAAGACCACCGCGGCGGGCTGGCCCGCGGCCTGCACCTCGATCCCCACGCGCGCCAGCATCTGTGCCATGGCGGTGCCAACGCCGCGGTCACCCGGCAAGCGGTCGTTGGTAAAGTTCAATGTCATGCGGAAGCCGTTGGGATAGCCCGCTTCGGCCAGCAGGGTCCGCGCCCGGGCCAGGTTCGGCGTAGGCACCGGCAAGGCAGGGTTGAAGCCAAAGATGCGCGGCGTGACCATCTGCCCCTGTGGGGTGCCGAGGCCTTCCATCGCCACATCGGCCAGGACGCGGCGGTCCATCGCAAGATCGATCGCCTCCCGCACCCGCGGGTCGCGGAAGGGGTTGCTGGCCAGGCGCGAGCCGTCCTTGGCCGTGACCTGCGGGGTCGGCTCGCGGAAGTCGAATTCCAGGTTGAAGACATAGACGGTGTCGGCCTTGATCACGCGCAGTGCCGCGTCGCGTTCCAGCGTCGCGACATCGGCGGCCGGCACGCGCACGATCATCTCCACCTGGCCGGTGCGAAGCTGCGCCACCCGCGCGGCGTCGTTGGGAATCTCACGTCGCACATGCCGCGCCCAGGGCTGGCGCCCGCCCCAATAGCTGTCGTTGCGGTCCAGAATAAGCTGTTCGCGCGGGGTCCAGGAGACATAGCGATAGGGGCCGGTGCCGATGGCGGCACGGCCCGCGTTGAAGGCCTCGTTCGCATCCTGCGGCGTCAGCCCGGCCGTCGCGCGGGCCGAGGTGATGAACAGCCGGATGAAGTCATTCGGCAGCGTCGGCGCCGGCCCGTCGGTCACGATCTGGATGGTCAGCGGATCGACGATGCGGATGTCCTGCACACGGCGGACATAGATGCGGGTCGGGTTCGGCCCCGACAGCGTCTGCATGCGACGGATGGAGGAGGCCACGTCTTCGGCGGTGAAGGGCGAGCCGTCGTGGAAGGTGACGTTCGGCCGCAGCTTGAACTCCCAGGTGGTGGCATCGACGGCACGCCAGGATTCGGCCAGGCCGGGCTCCAGCTGCAACTGGTCACCCGACCAGACCAGCGTGTCGAAGACATGCTTCAGTGCCTCGGCCTGCGTGCCGGTCGCGGTGAAGTGCGGATCGATGGATTCGGGCCCGGCGCGCACGCCCAGGGTCAAGGTCTGGGCGCCGAGAGGCGCCGCCGCCAGCATGGTGGCGGCGGCCAGGGCAATGTGCCGAACGGTCTGTTTCATGGCTGGTTGTCCCGCATTCGTATTGCGCCACATGCTAGGAACGGCTTACGCCCACTGTCCATGCCCCTGAACGGATCTTGATGCCCGGTTACGTCATTCAACGCCTGCTGCAGGCCGGACTCGTCATGCTGGCCATGTCAGCGCTGGTTTTCGTGGGCGTCTACGCCATCGGCAACCCGATCGACGTGTTGATCTCGCCCGACGCTACGCAGGATATCCGGGCGGCGACCATCGCCTATTACGGGCTGGACCAGCCCTTGTGGCGCCAATACCTGGCCTTTCTGAAGCGGTTGCTGCAGGGCGATCTGGGGCGGTCGCTGATCTTCAACATCCCGGTGACCGATCTCGTGTTCAGCCGCCTGCCGGCGACTTTGGAGCTGGCGGTGTCGGCCGTGCTGATCGGCGGCCTGATCGGCGTGCCGCTTGGCATGTGGGCCGGGTACCGGCCGCAAAGCCCCGTGTCGCGCGGAATCATGGCGCTGTCCGTGCTGGGCTTTTCCGTGCCGACCTTCTGGGTCGGGCTGATCCTGATCCTGACCTTTGCGGTCAACCTCGGTTGGCTGCCGGCTGGCAACCGCGGCCCCACTGTCGAGGTCTTCGGCATCGGCTGGTCTTTTCTCAGTTGGGAAGGGTTGAGTTTCCTGATCCTGCCCGCCCTGAACCTGTCGCTGTTCAAGCTGGCCCTGATGATTCGCCTGGCGCGCGCCGGCACGCGGGAGGTGATGCTGGGCGATACAGTGAAGTTTGCCCGCGCCGCCGGCCTCTCCGAATTCGCCATCCTGCGCCACCATGTGCTCCGGCTGATTTCGATTCCGCTGATCACCGTGTTTGGGTTGGAGTTCGGCTCCACCTTGGCCTTCGCCGTGGTGACCGAAACGATTTTCTCCTGGCCAGGCGTCGGCAAGCTGATCATCGATTCCATCACCTCGCTCGATCGGCCGGTCATGGTCGGCTACCTGGTGCTTGTGGCCTTTCTCTTCGTCGCGCTGAACCTGCTGGTGGATCTGTCCTACGCCTTGCTCGACCCCAGGTTGCGTCGCGGCGGCGGCATCTCGTGAAGCGGTTCTGGGGCGACTACGCCGAAAATCGCATCGCGCTGATCGCCCTGGCGGTGGTGGTTCTGGTCTTCGCGGCTGCCGTCTTCGCCCCCTTCATCGCGCCGCAGGATCCCTATGACCTGGCGGCGCTCGATCTGCTGGATGCGCGGCGGCCGCCGGGTACGGTGGGCTCCAGCGGCACCACCCATTGGCTTGGTACTGATGCACAGGGGCGGGACCTGTTCTCCGCCATCCTGTTCGGTCTGCGAATTTCGTTGGAGATGGGTATCGCGGCCGGCGTGGTGGCGCTGTCGATCGGCGTCACCCTCGGCATCCTGGCGGCGCATGCCGGGGGCTGGGTGGAAACGGTGGTGATGCGGGTGATCGACCTGCAACTCTCCTTCCCGCCGATCCTGCTGGCCTTGGTGCTGGTGGCGGTGCTGGGCCAGGGCAAGGTGCCGTTGATCATCGCGCTGGTGACGGCGCAATACGCGTATTTCGCCCGCACCGCCTATGGCGCTGCGGCTGCCGAAAGGCAGAAGGAATACATCGAGGCTGCACGCGCGACCCCGCTTTCCCCCGCCCGCGTCGTCTTCCGGCATATCCTGCCGAACTGCCTGCCACCGCTTATGGTGGTGGCGACGGTGCAGGTCGCCAATGCGATCGCGCTGGAAGCGACGCTCTCCTTCCTCGGCCTTGGCCTGCCGCCGACAGAACCATCGCTCGGCATGCTCATCGCCAATGGGTTTCCGTATATGATGAGCGGGCGGTCCTGGATTTCCGTCTATCCGGGTGTTGCGCTGATCGTGCTGATCGTCGCGATCAACCTGGTCGGCGACCAGTTGCGCGACCAGTTCAACCCGCGGCTGCGGCGATGACCCTGCTGTCGGTGCGTGACCTGCAGACGCATTTCCTGACGAGAGACGGCGCGGCCCGCGCGGTCGATGGGGTGTCCTTCGACATCGCCCGCGGTGAGATTCTGGGCCTGGTCGGTGAAAGCGGATCGGGCAAGTCGGTGACAGGCTTCTCACTGATCGGCCTGGTCGATCCGCCCGGCCGCATCATGGGCGGCAGCATCCGGTTCGACGGGCAGGAATTGGTGGAATTGTCGGCCGAGGCGATGCGCGACCTGCGCGGCCGGCGTATCGCCATGGTCTTCCAGGACCCAGGCGCCACGCTGAACCCGGTGCTCACCATCGGCCAGCAAATGGTCCTGGCGCTGCGCGCCCACCGCGCCATGGCGACGGCGGCGGCAAGGGAGCTGTCAGCGTCACGGCTGACCAGGCTGGGTATTCCCGATGCAATGGCCCGGCTCGATTCTTACCCGCACGAATTTTCTGGTGGCATGCGCCAGCGCGTCGCCATCGCCATGGCGCTGCTGCATGGGCCGGATCTGATCATCGCCGATGAGCCGACGACGGCGTTGGATGTGTCCATCCAGGCGCAGATCCTGGTCGAGATGCGAAGGCTGGCGAAGGAAACCGGCACGGCGCTGATCTGGATTTCGCACGACCTCGCCGCCGTCGCCGCCGTCGCCGACCGGATCATGGTGATGTATGCCGGCCGCATCGTGGAATCAGGGCCGGTGGCGACGGTGCTGCGCGGTCCGCTGCATCCCTATACCCGCGGGCTGCTCGACAGCCTGCCCGCCATGGCCGAACCGGGGCAGGCGCTACGCCAGATCCCTGGCAACACGCCCTCACTGCTCGCCCTGCCAGCCGGTTGCCCCTTCGCGCCGCGTTGCCCGGGGGCGGATGCGGTCTGCGCGACGCCCCCGCCCGTCGTGGAAACACCCGGCCGGATGGCGCGCTGCCACCACCCCCTGCCTGCATGACCGCGCTGCTGCTGGCCGAGGCCGTGACCCGGCGCTTCACCCGGCGGGCCTCGGTGGGGGATCGCATTGCCGGGCTGTTCGGCGCCAACGCAGACCGGCGTTCGGTGCAGGCGGTGACGGATGTCTCGTTGACGTTGGCGGCGGGCGAAACGTTGGGCCTGGTCGGCGAAAGCGGCTGCGGAAAGTCCACCCTGGGGCGCATGCTGGCCGGGATCCTGCCGCCCACCTCCGGCCGGGTGCTGTTCGACGGCGCGCCGCCGATGGCCGGCGGGCACAAGGTGACCACGCGTATCCAGACGGTGTTCCAGGACCCCTTTGCCAGCCTCAATCCGCGCAGGCGCATCGGCGACAGCATCGCCGAGGGTCCGATCGCGCATGGCTTTGTCTCCCGCGACGCAAGTGCGGCGTTGGTCGCCGACTGGCTGCGGCGCGTGGGGCTTGATCCGGTTTTCGCGCAGCGTTTCCCGCATCAGTTTTCCGGCGGGCAGCGGCAGCGGGTCGCCATCGCTCGCGCCTTGGCCATGCAGCCGGACGTGATGGTCTGCGACGAACCCGTGGCCTCGCTGGACGTGTCCATCCAGGCGCAGATCATCAACCTGTTTCTGGACCTGCGGCGAGACCTGGGGCTGACCTGCCTGTTCATCTCCCACGACCTGTCGGTGGTGCGGCACGTCGCGGACCGGGTGGCGATCATGTACCTCGGGCGCATTGTCGAAAGCGGGACGGCAGCAGCGGTCTATTCGGCGCCGGCGCATCCCTACACGCGGGCTCTGCTGGATAGCTCACCAAAACTGGGCCTGGACCGGCCGGCGCCCTTGCGCCCGATCGCCGGGGAATTGCCGTCACCCCTGGCGCCACCGCCGGGCTGCGCCTTTCATCCGCGCTGCCCGTTGGCGACCGAGGTTTGCCGGGTCGAACGGCCGGCCCTGGCCCCGAGCGTGACGGGCGGGCTGGTGGCTTGCCACCACGCGGGGTAACGGCCGGTCAGACGACCCCGTTACGCCCCATTTCCAGGAATTTTTCGCGCCGATGTGCGGTCAGCGTCGCGCCCTCCTGGTCCAGCAGCGGCGTCAGTGCGGCCCAGACGGCGTCGCCCACGGCGGCCAGCGCCGCCTCCGGATCGCGATGCGCGCCGCCCAGCGGTTCGCCGATCACCTGGTCCACCAGTTCCAGGCGCTTGAGGTCTTCGGCCGTCAGGCGCAGCGCCTCGGCGGCCGTCGGCGCCATGGCGGCGTCACGCCACAGGATCGAGGCGCAGCCTTCCGGCGAAATCACCGAATAGATCGCGTGTTCCAGCATCAGCACCCGGTCGGCCGCGGCCAGGGCGATGGCGCCGCCCGACCCACCTTCGCCGTTGATGGTGGCGTCGAAGGGGAGGGGGGCATCCAGCCCGGCCTCGTTCGCGGGGGCGATGGCTTCGGCCTGGCCGCGGGCCTCGGCCTCGATGCCGGGAAAGGCGCCCGCGGTATCGACGAAGGACAGGATCGGCAGGCCGAAGCGGCCGGCCAGTTCCATCAGGCGTCGTGCCTTGCGATAGCCTTCGGGCCGCGCCATGCCGAAGTTGCGATGCACCCGGCTGTCGGTATCGGTGCCCTTTTCGGTGCCGAGCACCATGACCGCCCGGCCACGAAACCGCCCCATGCCGCCGATCACCGCGGCATCGTCGGCAAAGGCGCGGTCGCCGGCCAGGGGGGTGAAGTCGGTGATCAGCGCCTGGATGGTCTGCAGCGCCTTGGGGCGGTCCGGATGGCGGGCGACCTGGGCCTTTTGCCAGGGGGTCAGCTTGGCATAGGTCTGGGCCAGCAGCTTTTCGGCCTTGTCCTGCAGCCGGCCGACCTCATCGGCCAGGTCCAGCCCGTCGGCGTCGGTCGCGCGACGCAATTCGTCGATCTTGCCTTCCAACTCGGCGATCGGCTTTTCGAAATCGAGGAAATGGCGCATCGCGGGTCCATGCAGCGCGGCCCAGCCGCGGGGGTCATCCAGGGCCGGTTCCATAGCCCCAAGGGGCCAGAAGGGCCAGAGATGCCATTGGGCGTCTTGCCCCCGGCGCCCCGGCGCGCGATATACCGCATCGGAAGGCCGGCGGCGGACGGGCCCCTTGCCAACCCGGTCAGGTCCGGAAGGAAGCAGCCGCAACGAGTTCTCGCCCGGGTCGCTTAGCCGGTCTTCCACCTTTGCGCTTTTCGCGCGGGGTGATCCGAACCAAGCCGCCACCGCCGCAAGGAAGCAGCGCCCTTCATGCCATCGGACCTGTTCGGATCGGAGGAGACGGGCGAGGAAGCCCTCCCCGAGCCGCCCCCGCCCGAAGGTCCGGGTCTTTTTGGCGAGACCCTGGCGCCGCCGCCTCCACCGCTGCCACCGGTGGTCGCGGCCCCCAGCACCCCTTACCGCGTCCTCGCCCGCAAGTACCGGCCCCAGACCTTTGCCGACCTGATCGGGCAGGAGGCGATGGTCCGCACCCTGCGGAACGCCTTTGCGCAGGACCGGGTGGCCCATGCCTTCATGCTGACGGGCGTGCGCGGGGTCGGCAAAACCACCACTGCCCGCATCGTGGCCCGGGCGCTGAACTGCATCGGGCCGGATGGGAAGGGCGGGCCCACGGTCGAACCCTGCGGCGTCTGCGCCGAGTGTCGCGACATCCTCGTCGATCGCCATCCCGATGTGATCGAGTTGGACGCCGCCAGCAACAATGGCGTGGAGGATGTGCGCGAGATTCGGGACCAGGTGCGGTTTCGCCCCAGCCGCGCGCGCTTCAAGATCTATATCCTCGACGAAGTGCATATGCTGTCTTCGGCCGCCTTCAATGCGCTGCTGAAGACGCTGGAAGAACCGCCGCCCGCCGTTAAGTTCCTGTTCGCCACGACGGAATTGCGGAAGGTGCCGGCGACCATCCTGTCGCGCTGCCAGACCTTCCACCTCAAACGCGTGCCCCAGGCAGCGCTCGCTGCCCACTTCGAACGTATCGCCGGGCTGGAGGGCGCGAGCCTTTCGCCCGAGGGCCTGTCCATGATCGCCCGCGCCGCGGATGGCAGCGTGCGCGACGGGCTGTCGCTGCTGGACCAGGCCATCGCGCTGGCCGGCCCCGGTCAGGCGGTCGCGACGGAAACCGTGCGCGACATGCTGGGCCTGGCGGGGCGCGACCTAGTGTTCAGCCTGATGGAGGCGCTGGTCGATGGTGATGTGGCGACCTCGCTGGGGGTGCTCGCCCAGGCGCATGAACGCGGCGCGGACCCCGCCGTGGTGCTGGCCGACCTGGCCGACCTGACCCACACCCTGACCCGCATGGTCGCGGTGCCGGCCCTGCGCGACGACCCCGCCTTGCCGGAAGTGGACCGCACCCGCGGCGGCGCGCTGGCGGCGCGGCTGGATGTGCCGGCGCTGACCCGGCTGTGGCAGATGCTGCTGAAGGGCCTTGGCGAATTCGCCGATGCGGTGGACCGGCGCGCGACGGCAGAGATGGTCATCATTCGCCTGGCCTATGCCGCCGCCCTGCCGCCGCCGGGCGAGGTGTTGAAGCGGCTGGACCCGCAAGGCGCTGCGCGTGGCCAGGCCACGCCGACCCCCGGCGGCGCTGCGCCGCCACCGCTGCGTGCAATGCAGGGCGGTGGTGGGGCGGTGGCCGTCGCTGCCGTGGCCGAGGCCCTGCCGAGCCCGCGCAGTTTCCGTGATGTTGTGGCCCTGGCCTCTGGCCGCGCGCCGCTGCTGCATGCGCTGCTGGTCCAGTCGGTGCATCTGGTCGGCTTTGCCGAAGGCCGCATCGAATTGCGCCCGCGGCCCGAGGCGCCGCGCGACCTTGCCTCCCAACTCGCGGCCGTGCTGCTGGAGGTGACCGGCCGGCGCTGGACCATCAGCCTGTCCAACGAGGTCGGCGAGGCCACCCTGGCGGAGCAGAGCCAGGCGCTGGCCGCCGACCGGCACGAGGCCGCCAGGGCGCATCCGCTGGTCCAGGCGATCCTGGCCGTCTTCCCGCAGGCGACCCTCGGGCCGGTGCGTGACGAAAGGCTGGACGCCTATGGCCTGCTGGCGCAGGAATCCCCCGAACCAGACTTCCCCGACTTCGCCCCGCCCGATGCCTCCGGCGCCTGGGACGGCGAAGCCCCTGATGAGGAGTAGCCGATGAAGAACCTGGCGAACATGATGAAGCAGGCCCAGCAGATGCAGGGCAAGATGCAGGAAATGCAGGCGAAACTGGACGCCATGACGGTCGAGGGCCAGGCAGGTGGCGGGATGGTGAAGATCACGCTGTCCGGCAAGTCCGACCTCAAGCGCCTGGTGATCGACCCGAGCCTGATGGACGATCGCGAAGTGTTGGAAGACCTGATCGTGGCCGCCCATGCGGATGCCAAGCAGAAGGTCGAGGCGGCGATGGCCGAGGAAATGCAAAGTGCTACGGCCGGGCTGAACCTGCCCGCCGGCCTGAAACTTCCGTTCTGAAAGCCGCCGCCATGCCCGATGATATCCGCGTCTCCCGGCCAAACGACCTTGAATCCTTCTGGATGCCCTATTCGGACAACCGGTACTTCAAGGCCAATCCGCGGCTGCTGGCCCGGGCCGAGGGCATGTCGTATTTCACGCCCGAGGGGCGGGAGGTGCTGGATGCCACCTC
>JBBQHE010000018.1:0-28925 GCA_038323655.1 Acetobacterales bacterium
CGCGCGCGGCGGGGGGGGCGGGCCCCCCTGCTTTGGGCCCGCCCTTGGTATTCTCCCCGGGGCCCGCGCCCCCCCACCCCCCCCCCCCCCCGGCGCCCCGCCCCCCCCCCGCGCCGATGGCCCTGGCCGGGCTTTGGGAAGGTTGGAAGGCGCCCGACGGCACGTGGCTGAAGACCTTCTGCATCATCACCACCGACGCCAATGAAAAGCAGGCGCTGGTGCATCACCGCATGCCGGTCATCCTGGCGCCCGAGACCTGGGACGCCTGGCTGGGCGAGGCCCCCGATGTCGCGGCGCTGCTGCGCCCCTGCCCAAATGACTGGCTGGTGGCCTGGCCGGTCGGCCGCAGGGTCGGCAAGGTCGCCGAGAACGACGCGGGGCTGCTGCTGCGCGATCCGACCGCCCACCCGCCGCGGGGCCTCGACGATCCGCCGCCGTTCTGACGTAGGTTCAGGCCACGGGCGGGGCCTCTCCGGGCGGCGGCAGTGACCTCAGCCCAATGCCGAACCTTTGCCGATAGGTCGCGACCAGGTCACGATCCGACACCGGCGCCCCGTCGCGCCGCCGACCGAAGAACCAGCACCCGCCGGCAGCGTCCGCAGCATTCGGCAGCCAGCGGTCCAACAGCCGCAGCGGCGGCGTGCATAGCAAGGCCACCAGCCGCGCGAACATGCACCACACCCGCCACCCGGAGACCGACATCAGTACCCCGCCGATCGACCAAGCCGCGACGCTGCCGGCGCCCATGGCGATGCCGGCCGCGATCTCGTCGAACTGGCGGAACAGCCGGCGATGGCCGATCGGGGTGAAGCGGGTGAAGTCATAGGCGCCCATGTGGACGGGCTGTAGGAAAGGCGTCACGGCAAAGACGTAACCGCCCCGGTCGAGCACACGCAGCATTTCGGCCACGCAGCGCTGCGGGTCGGTGACGTGCTCGAGCACCGCCACGGCTACCACCAAGTCGAAACTGCCATCGGCGAAGGGGAGGTTATTCGCGTCGGCGATCGCATCCACGCCGGGCCCGAAGGCGACATCGGTGTTGAGGACGCGATCCTCGGGCTGGCCAAGTCGCAGCCCGCCCGAGCCGATGACCAGCACCCGCGGCCGCGGCCGAAGCGCCGCGACATAGGCGATGACCTCATTCGTATCCGGGTGGCGGATGCTGGACGAAGCGTCGCCGAGCCGGCGCACGAAGCGATGGTAAAGCCGGCGCAGGCCGCGTGTCTCGTCCGCTTGGCGTCCATAGGCGGCGCCGGTGTAGCTTTCGCGGCCCAGGTAATCGGCGATGGCGAAGACGGAGTCGTCGTCGTTGATCAGCACCGGCGCGCCACCGACGACGGGATAGGCGACACCGCAAGCCGCGCACCGCAGCATCTCACCATCGGCGCGCAGCGTCCCGCCGTCGCGTGGGCACGCGAGCGGGAAGCCCCGCAGCATCACAGTCGCGGTTGTATCAAGATCCATCGAACCCTCGCGCCACTATTCAACCCGCCGCGGCGGGTGGAAGGCAAGGCCCGCCCCCCGCGCGTGTCACGACCCCCGGTAGGTGGAATACGCCCAGGGCGTGCAACCCAGCGGCACATGGTAGTGCCCGCCCGCAGCGGTGAGCCCGACGTTGATGGCGATCACCTCGAAATACGCCGGGTCCGGCGCCATCCCTCGGCCGGCCCAATACGCGCCGATGTGAAAGCGCAGTTCATAGCGCCCGGGCAGGAAGCTGGCGGGCGGCAGCAGTGGCGACGGCGATCGGCCATCCGCATCGGTCACGACCGTCGCCAGGTGCTCCAGCGGCGCCATGCGCCAGAGTTCGACGCTCACCCCCGCACCAGGCAGCCCCTCGGCGTGGTTCAATATGTGCAGGGTCAGGACGCTGTCATGCATCGCCGCTACTCCGCCGCCATCGGCAACTCCTGCGGGATCGGCGCGGTCAGTTCCCAGTCTTCGTAGTCGAGCAGGCTGCGCATATGCGCCTCGGCATCATCGACCCAGAGCGCCTGGCAGAGCCCATCGGCCAACCGGGCCACGCCGTACTTCAACCCGCTGATCGAGGCGCCGGAGAGCCCCATGCTGGGCGTCGCGCCATAGTTGATCAGGTGGATATGCCGCAGGGCGGGCGCGACACCGGGCGCCTTTTCCCGGAAGGCGAAGGTTTTTTCGAGGTAGGGGCAAGCGCCGAGCTGCGGCCATTCCAGCCCCTTCGGCGGGGTATAGACATCGCGCCAGAGCAGGATCTTGTCGGCGAGCCCCGCCAGTTCGGGCCGCAGCCCGAGGTCGAAGGCCGTGCCGGTGCCGACGATGACGTGGTCGCAGCCGTGCACGCCCTGCGGCGTCTGCACCAGGATCTCCCCGCCCTGCATCCGCACGGCGGTGGTCGGTGCCGCCATGTGCAGGCTGAAGCGCGGATCATCCTTCACCCGGTCCCAGGACGCCGGGGGCGGCGGCTGGTTCAGGTCGAAGATCTTGCGCATCATCTGCCATTTCATCGCATCCGGCATGGCATGGAACTGGCCGAGGAAGCCCGCCTGCTCCATCCAGCGGAAGGGGTTCACCCGCGGCATCCGCGCCCGGCGCACCAGCATGATGCCGGCCGCGGCCCCGGCCTCAAGCGCCGTCGCCAGATTGTCGAAGGCTGACGCCCCGGCGCCCACCACGACCACGCGCTTGCCCGCCAGTGCTGCGAAGTCGATCGCGCCCGATGTATGCGAGACGCAGCCCGCGGGAAGCGCGTCGAAGGGCGCGGGAATGGACCATTGCCCCATGCCGTCCATGCCCGTCGCCAGCACGCATTTGCGAGCCTTGAGCACGATCTCCCCCGTCTCGGTTCCGACCCGCAGCAGCAAAAGGTCGGTCACCGGGTCGTGGTCGATGCCCAGCAGGTCGTGGCCGTGGCGCACCGGCAGGGCCAGCACCGCCTGGAACCAGTCGAGGTAGTGCTGCCAGTCCTCGCGCCCGATCTTCTGCATCGCCTCCCAGGCGGCCGCGCCATCGCGCGCGGTGAAATAGGCCTGGGGCGTCAGCGCCGGCACGCCGAGGTCAGGACCCGAGACGTGCTTGGGCGTCCGCAGCGTCCGCATCCTGGCAAAACTGGTCCAGCATCCGGCCCGCCCCGGTGGGGCACGGTCCAGGATGGCGGTGTTCGTCACCCCCTGGCGGCGCAGCGCGAAGGCGGTCGACAGCCCCGCCTGGCCGCCGCCGATGATCGCCACGTCCAGCACATCGTCGGCCCGGCGCGGCACCCATTCGCCGCGCGGATAGGACAGCAGGGCAAGTTGGTGGCGGACGTCAGCGGCAAGGGCCTGCAGGGCTTCGGTCATGGCGCGGCTTTCACCCAGGGTCTGATGCATTGCAGCATGTTCCCCGCTGCGGTCGTATCGCAAGGGGTTTGGACCATTGATTTCGGCGCCGGCAACGGGGAAACAGCCGCAGGCGCCTGTTTCCGGTCGGCACGGCCTCCGGAGGCGACGCGAGCCCCAACACCCCTGCCTCCGCGATCCGGGGCGGGCGCGGAGACAATGCAGCGATGACCGACGGCGTGGCCCCCAATCTTGTCTCCGCCGTCAGCGAGGCGCGGCAGTGGGCGCGGCTGATGGAGATGGCGCGGCTCGGCGCCATCGCCGGCGATGGCGTCAACCGCGCCTGCCTGACCCACAACGACCGGCTCTCCCGCCGGCTGCTGATCGGCTGGGGGCGCGCGATCGGGCTGACCGAGAGCGTAGACTCCCTTGGCAACCTGTTCCTTCGGCACGAAGGCAGCGAACCCGGCCTGGCCCCGGTGCTGACCGGCAGCCACATGGACAGCCAGCCCAACGGCGGCCGCTTCGACGGCATCTGGGGCGTGATCGCGGGGCTGGAGGCAATAGAGGCCTTGCGCGAAGCCGGCACGCCGACCCGGCGCGGGATCGAGCTTGTCGCCTGGACCAACGAGGAAGGCGGCCGCTTCGCCCCCGGCTGCATGGGCAGCATGGCCTATGCCGGCCACAGCCCGCCGGACACCTGGGACGCGGTGACCGACAAGGACGAGATCGGCTTCGGGGCGGCCCTGGCCGAACACCTGGCGCTGGAAGCCGACATCCCGCGCCGGGCGCTGGGCGGCAGGCCCTTCGCCTATATCGAGGCGCATATCGAACAGGGGCCGAAACTGGAAGCCGAGGACCGCGACATCGGCATCGTCACCGGCATCCAGGGCAGCCGCTGGTTCACCGTCGAGATCAAGGGCAAGTCCGACCACGCCGGCACAGCGCCGCTGCGCATGCGGGCCGATGCGGTGCAGGACATGGTCCGCGCGATCGCCGCGCTGAACGTGCTGATGCACGACCCGCTGGATGTGCTGCGCTTTACCGTCGCGCGGATCGAGGTGTCGCCCAATACCTCCAACTCGGTCGCTGGCAGCGTGCGGTTCTCGATCGACCTGCGGCACCCGGACAATGCCGTGCTGCGGGCGCGGGGCAATGCGATCGAGGGCGTGCTGCAGGCGGCGATGACCTCCTGCACCGCGACGCTGACGGAAAGCTTCAACGCCGCCCCGGTGGTGTTCCAGCCGGAGGTGCCGGCGGCCATCGAACGCGCTGCCCTGGCGCAGGGGCTGAATGCCGTGCGCATGCCGTCGGGCGCATTCCACGACGCGCAGTTCATGGTGCCGCTCTGCCCCACGGGCATGATCTTCGTCCCCAGCCGGAATGGGATCAGCCACCACCCGGCCGAATACACCGACCCCGAGCAACTGGCCGCCGGGGCGCGGGTGCTGGCGGCGGTGCTGGCCGACCTCGCCAACGCGTAGCGTTAAGGCCGGCTTCAGGCGCCGCAGGGTAAGCCGGCCATCACCGATACGCGCAACCTGGCGGGGCCGGTCCGGTCCTGCGACGCCGATGGCGCCGCGGCACCGGCCCTGCCCTGACCTGTCGCGCATGAAGGAATGGCCCGTGAACCTCGACCACCTGCGCCGCATGACCGCCCGGCTTCTGCTGTGTCTGATCTGGGTCATCGCCGCGACCGCCCTTTCCTTCGACCTGCTGACCACGCACGGCGGGCCGGCCTTCTTGGCAACCGGCGTGGCTGGCAGCCTTGCCTTGGCGCTGACCTGGCCGGCACTGCGCCAACCGGGTGCCCCCGCGACGCGCTACCTGCTGACCGTGGGGCTGATGGCGGGTGTCTCAATCCTGGTCTGGCGCGCCGGGCCGGTCTGGCAGATCGACATGCACATGGCCTATTTCGCCGGGCTGGCCCTGACCGCGGCCTTCTGCGACCCGCGGGCGGTCCTGCTGGGCGCCGCGGTCGTGGCGATACATCACCTGGGGCTGGACCTGTTGCTGGCGGGCGCCGTCTTCCCCGCGGGCCTGGGCGGATTCGCGCGCATCCTGCTGCACGCCGGGATTCTGGCGATCGAGGCCGGGGCGCTGATCTGGCTGGCCCATTCGCTCGACACCGCGGCCCGCGCCGCGGACGCCGCCCAGGCGATGACCCAGGCGGCCCGTGAAGACGAGGCGGCGGCCATCGCCGCGGGCCAGGCCAGGGCTGATGGCCTGGCCGCCGAAGCCCAAGCCTCGCGCCGCCATATGGCTGGCGTCATGGAGGAAGAGGTCGGCCTTGCCCGCAATGAACTGGTGAAGGCCGTGGCAGAACTGGACGCCAATGCGCAGCGCCTGGCCAGTGCGACCGCGCTGGCCACCCGGCAGGCCACCGAAGCCGGGCAAGGCGTCAACACCTGCATGACCGAGATGCAGACCGTGGCCGCGGCGGCGGAGGAACTGTCGAGCTCGGTCAGCGAAATCACCCGCCAGGTCGCCCAGGCCGCCACCGTATCCCGTCGCGCGGTGACAGAAACGGAGGCGACCTCGGCCGAATTCAAGGGCCTGGCCGAGGCTGCGAACGAGATCGACCACGTCGTCCGGTTGATCCGCAGCATTGCCGAGCAGACCAATCTGTTGGCGCTGAACGCAACGATTGAAGCCGCCCGCGCCGGCGACGCCGGCAAGGGCTTTGCCGTGGTGGCCGGTGAGGTGAAGCAACTGGCCGCCAGCACCGCCCGGGCCACGGAACAGATCTCGGCCCAGATCGCCGCGGTGCAGCAACGCACCGGGGCGGCCGTGGGCGCCATCGACTCCATCAGCCGGGTGGTGTCCGAAGTGGACCACGTGGCTGCCGCCATCGCCGCCGCGGTCGAGCAACAGGGCGCCGCGACGCGGGAAATCGCCGCCACGGCCGCCAGGGTGTCGGTCGGCACCGAACAGGTGGCAGCCGCCACCGGCGATGCCGTGGAGGCGATACGCAGCGCCGCAGGCCTGGTCGAGCCGCTCGAAAAAACCGCGGAAAACATTCGCCGCCAGCAGGTTGCGGTGGAAAGGGCGATCACGCTGGTGGCGCAGACGCTGCGCGCCGCCTGACGGCACACCGCGGGTCACGCATAGCGGCCGTCTGACATGCCAGGCGGCTTGCGCCGCTGACGCAGGGCCAGACCCCCGCCGCTTTGGCGCCGGCAGACGCCCTTGCAACGGGTCGCGTTGGTGAAGCCATGGCGCCGGGCATCCGCCCAAAACGCGGGGCGCCCCCGCGGCGGGTCAGGCTTCCCCCCAGGTGCCGACTGGGGCAGGAAGCGGCGGCACCAGTCACCCTTTCGGATACCGCCCGGCATGTCACCCAAGCTCTCGCTCCCCAAGGACCGAATACGTATTCTGCTGCTGGAAGGCATTTCCGACACCGCCGCCCAGGCCTTGCACGACGCCGGCTATCGATCCGTGACCCGCATGGCCAAAGCGCTGGACGGCGAGGCGCTGCACGACGCGCTGCGGGGGGTACATCTGCTGGGCATACGGTCCCGCACGCAGCTGGATACCGCGGCGTTCGCCGCCGCCGACCGGTTGATCGCGGTCGGTTGCTTTTCGGTCGGCACCAACCAGGTCGACCTGCAGGCCGCGAAGGACATTGGCGTGCCGGTGTTCAACGCCCCCTTCAGCAATACCCGCAGCGTTGCCGAATTGGTGATGGGCGAGATCGTCATGCTGCTGCGCCGCATCCCCGGCAAGTCCAACGCCGCGCACGAAGGCCGCTGGGAGAAAACCGCCGAGGGTTCGCGCGAAGTGCGCGGCAAGACGCTCGGCATCATCGGCTATGGCAATATCGGATCGCAGCTGTCGGTGCTCGCCGAAGCCTTCGGCATGCGCGTCATCTTCCATGACGTCGTGCCGAAGCTCGCGCACGGCAATGCCTCGGGCAATACGCCGCTGCCGGTGCTGCTGGCACAGTCCGACGTCGTGACCCTGCATGTGCCAGAGACGCCGGCGACCGAGGGGCTGATGTCGGCCGACAACATCGCGCGGATGAAGCCGGGCGCGGTGCTGATCAACAACAGCCGCGGCACGGTGGTGGACCTGGCCGCATTGGCCGAGGCGCTGCGGGAAGGCCACCTGGGCGGGGCAGCGGTCGATGTCTTCCCCGAGGAACCGGCCAAGGGCAACGACATCTTCCGCACACCGCTGCAACACCTGCCGAATGTGATCCTGACACCGCACATCGGCGGCAGCACCATGGAGGCGCAGGAACGCATCGGTGAGGAAGTGGCCCGCAAGCTGATCGACTGGTCGGACACGGGCACGACCCTCGGTGCGGTGAACTTCCCGGAAGTGGCCCTGCCGGCCCGCCAGGTCGGCACGCGCTTCATCCATGTGCATCGCAACCAGCCTGGCGTGCTGGCCGCGGTCAACGACGTGCTGCGCGGCGCCTCGGCCAATGTCGCGGCGCAGTATCTGCAGACCGACCCGCAGATCGGCTACGTCGTCGTCGATGCCGAAGGCATTGAGGATGCGGACGCGGTGCAGGCGGCGCTGCGGGACATTCCCGGCACGCTGCGCAGCCGGGTGCTGTATGACCGCGGATAGTCAGCGCCGCTGGCTGCGCGGGTCCAGCGCATCCCGCAGACCGTCGCCGAGCAGGTTGAAGGCCAGCACGACCAGGAAGATGGCGAGCCCCGGATAGATCGCCATCCAGGGCGCCTGGGTCAGGAAGCGCTGGGCCGCGTTCAGCATCGAACCCCAGGACGGCGCCGGCGGCTGCTGGCCGAGGCCGAGAAAGGAGAGGGCCGCTTCGGCGATGATCGCCTCGGCGATGGCGAGCGTGCCTTGCACCAGCAGCGGGGGCACGATGTTCGGCAGCACATGCACCAGCGCCGTGCGCCAGGGCGGGTTGCCGAGCGAGCGGGCGGCTTCGAACCAGTCCGCTGATTTGGCTTCCAGCGCCATGCCGCGGGAAAGGCGCACGAAGACCGGGGCGGCGGAGATCGCGATCGCCAGCATCGCGTTCTCCAGCGCCGGCCCAAGAAAGGCGGCCAGCGCGATCGCCAGGATCAGGAAGGGCACCGAGAGCATGGCATCCGCAAAGCGCGAGATGACGGCATCGACAAACTTGCCCGACAGCCCTGCGATCAACCCGATCGGCACGCCGATCAGCATGGCGACAAGCACCGAGACGACACCGGCCATCAGCGAGGCGCGTGCCCCCCAGATGACGCGTGAGAGCACGTCGCGCCCGTTTTCATCCGTGCCGAACCAGAACTCCGCGGAAGGCGGCTTGCGGATGCGGGTCCAGGAGGTGGCGATGGGGTCGTAGGGCGCGACCCAGGGGGCGGCCAGTGCCACGGCCACGAACAGCACGACGACCACCAGGCCAAAGACTGCCAAGCGGTGCGCGAGGAAGCGGCGCAGCGCCCGCCGCGTGGGGCTTTCGCCCATGCTGAGGGTGGCAGCACTCATGCTTGGCGCAGCCTCGGGTTCACCGCCATGTAGAGCATGTCGGCGACCAGGCTGAGGCCGACGAAGATCAGCGCGGTGGCCAGCACTACGCCTTGCACCACCGGATAGTCGCGGTTGAACACCGCATCCACCACGAGCTTGCCGAAGCCCGGGATGGTGAAGATCTGTTCGGTCAGCACCGCGCCCGACAGCAGCCGGCCGAATTCGATGGCGCCCAAGGTCACGACCGGAATGAGCGCGTTGCGAAAGGCGTGCTTCAGGATCACCACCTTTTCCGACAGGCCCTTGGCTCGCGCCGTGCGGACGTAATCCTGCGACATCGCGGTCAGCATGGCCGCCCGCGTGTGCCGCATCAGCACGCCAGCGATGCCCGAGCCCAGCACGAAGGCCGGCATGATGGTGGTGGCGATCGACTGCCAGAAATCCTCGGACAGCGGCACGTAGCCCGACGGCGGCAGCCAGCCGAGTTCAACCGAGAACAGCAGGATGAACATGATGCCCAGCCAGAAATTCGGCGTCGAAATCCCGGCCAGTGCCACGCCATTCGCAACCCAGTCCGTTGCTGTGTCGCGCTTCACCGCCGACAAGATGCCGAGCGGCACGCCGATGATCACGGCGATGATGAAGGCCATGGTGCCGAGCTGCAGGGTGACCGGCAGTTTCTCCAGGATGAGCTGGCTGACCGGCAGGCGGATGCGCCAGGAGAAGCCGAAATCGCCCTGCAGGACCCGGCCGATCCAGGCGAAGTATTGCGACCAGATGGGTTGATCCAGCAGGAGTTCAGCCCGGATCTGCGCCAGCACCTGCGGATCGCCCCGCTCCTCACCCGCCAGGATCAGCGCGGGGTCCCCCGGCATCAGCTGCTGCAGCCCAAAAATCATGATCGACAGCAGGAACAGCGTGGGGATGATCTGCCCCAGGCGCCGCAGCAACCAGCCGATCATTGCAGGCGCATGCCCTGCGGCCGGATCAGCCCGTCCGACACGCTGACGAAGCCGGTCAGGCGCGAGGTATGGGCAAAGATGTTCTTCCGGTTCCACAGATAGATGCGGTGCCGGTCCTGGCGCAGCGCGATCAGGTTCATCTGGCGATAGAGGTCGAGGCGCCGGGCGGCATCGGTCTCGATGCGGGCGGCGTTCAGCAGGCGGTCCACCTCAGGGTTGCTGTACTTGCCGTCGTTCTGCGGCCCGTCGGTGTGGATGAAGGTCCAGGTGTTGCCGTCAGGGTCGGTGCGGCCGGACCAGGCGAGGAGGTAGGTCTCGAACTCGCCGCGCACGGCCGCCTGCAGACTGGATGCGAACTCCATCGCGTTCAACCGCAGGTCGAAGCCGGCCTCGCGCACCATGGCCTGGATCACCTCGCCGACCTGGCGCAATTCGGGGTTGTTGGGAATGGTCATTTCCACCACCAGAGGCGTGCGCACGCCGGCTTCGGCCAGTAGCGCGCGGCTGCGTGCGACGTCGCGGCCCTCGGGCTGGAAGTCGCGCACATGGAAGGGGCTGGCCGGCGGCACGGCCTGGGCGGTCGGGTTGAACATCCCCTCATAGACCACCTGGTTCACGGCGACGCGGTCGATCGCGCGTTCAAAGGCTTCACGCACCCGTGGGTTCTGCCCCATCGGCGTCTGCGCCCGCGGGCCGTTGCCGATGTTGATCGTAATGCCCTGGTAGCCGAGTTCATCGGACATCGACAGGCGCAGCCGCGGGTTGCGGCGGATATCGGCCACGTCCGACGGCGCGGCCTCCACCATCTCCAGCACGCCGGACCGCAGGTTTGCGAGACGCACGGTGCTGTCCGGGATCGGCAGGTAGGAGATGCGCGGGATATGGACGTTCGCGGCATTCCAGTATTCGGGGAAGCGTTCGACCACGATGCGATCCTGCGCCACGCGTTCGACGAAGCGATAGGGGCCGGCGCAGACGGGCCGATTGCCGAAGTTGCGTCCCGCGGCTTCCGCCGCCTTGGGGCTGACGATCATGCCGGCGCGGTCCGTGAGCTGTGCAACGAAAGGCGCGAAGGCTTCCTTCAACCTCACCCGGACGGTCGTGGCATCGACGACCTCCGCCGTCTCCATGCTGTTGATTTCGCCGCGACGGAAACTGCCCTGCATGGTCAGGTGACGCATCAGCGAATAGCGCACGGATTCCGCATCCATCGGCTCGCCATCATGGAATCGCACGCCCTGCCGGATGGTAATCAGCAGGCTGGTCGGCGTTTCCCAACGAAACCCGGTGGCCAGTTGCGGCACGATCTCCAGCCGTTCGTTGATGTCGAAAAGCTTGTCGCAGAGCGAGGCGAAGACGATGCGGCCGACGAAGGTGCGCGCCAGGGTCGGGTCGAGGATATCGGGGTCCTCGCGCAGCCCGATGCGCAGCGTGGTGTTCTGCTGCGCCAGCGCGGGCGCGATGGGCAGGGCCAGGACGGCCGCAAGCACAAGACGACGAAGCATGGGAACTCCCCTCAGTTGAAGCGCAGATCCTGCACCCGGATCATGCCGTCGGGCACGGGCCGGTAGCCGGCAAGGCGCGTGGTGTGGATGAAGATGTTCTTGCGGTGCCAGAGATAGATGCGCGCCCGGTCCTGCAGGATCGCGACGCGCCAGAAGTCTTCGTAGAGCGCCAAACGACGTGCGGGGTCCATTTCCGCCCGCGCCGCATTGGCCAGCCAATCCGCCTCGGGGTTGTTGTAGCGCCCGTCGTTCTGCGTGCCCTGACTGTGTAGAAAATTCCAGATATTGCCGTCCGGATCGCTGCGCCCGGACCAGCCGGCGAGATACAACTCGAAATCCCCCCGCACCGTGACCTGCAGCGAGGACGCAAACTCCATCGCATTGATGCGCAGGTCAAAGCCGGCGTCACGCACCATGGCCTGGATCACTTCCGCCACCTGCCGCAGGTCGGGGTTGTTGGGGACGATCATCTCGACCCGCAGCGGCGTGGTGACCCCCGCCTCGCGCAGCAGCGCCTGCGCCCGCGCAAGATCCCGCCCACCGGGGCGCAGCGAAGCGACATGGAAGGGATTGGCCGGGGGGACGGATTGCGCCGTCGGCGTGTAGGCGCCCTGGTAGACCACCTGGTTGATGGTCGCGCGATCCAGCGCGAGTTCGAAGGCGAGCCTGACCCGCGCATCCCGCCCCATCGGGCTGTTGCCGCGCGCGCCGTTGTTCAGATTGATGGTGATGTTCTGGTAGCCGAGTTCCTCGACCTGCACGACGCGCAGGCGTGGATTGCGCGCGACCGTGGCGATGTCGTCCGGTTCCATGCGCTCGGCGAAATCCGCGGCGCCTGACTGCACATTGGCAAGGCGCGCATTGTTGTCGGGGATCGGCGTGTAGATGATCCGGTCGAAATGAATGCGCGCCGCATCCCAGTAGCCGGGGAAACGATCCACCACGATGCGCGACTGCGCGACGCGTTCGGTCAGGCGAAAAGGTCCGGCGCAGATTGGGCGCTGGCCGAAGTCGCGCCCCGCGGCCTCGGCGGCGCGGGGGCTGACGATCATCCCGGCCCGGTCAGTCAGTTGCGATAGGAAGGCGGCGGAAGGTTCCTTGAGGTGGACGCGGACGGTCAGCGGCCCGGTCGCCTCGATGCGATCCATGGTGGCGATTTCGCCACGGCGGAAACTACCCTGCATGGTCAGGTGGCGGTGCAGCGAATAGACGACGGCGGCGGCATCCATCGCCTCGCCATCGTGAAAGACCACGCCGGGGCGCAGCGTGATGGTCAGGGTCTTCGGGTCATCCCAGACAAAGCCGGTGGCGAGTTGCGGCACGATCTCCAGACGTTCATTCAGGTCGAAAAGCTTGTCGCAGACAGCGGAGAACACGATCCGCCCGACATAGGTCCGGGCCAGCGTCGGGTCCATGATGTCCGGGTCTTCGCGCAGGGCCACGCGCAGGGTCTGCGCCTGCAGGGGCAGCATGGCGAGCAGCAGAAAGGCCGCAACCAGGCGGATCATGCGGCCGGCCGAAAGAAGGACTGCAACCGCGCCAGCCGCGCATCCGGCAGGCGTTCGGCGGTGGCAACGAAGGGCGGCAGGCGGTGTTTCAGATGGCACGCGACACCTCCCTCAAGCGCCGGCACGTCGGTGCGGCAGATCGTTTCGGCATGCGGGCAGCGGGTGTGGAAACGGCAGCCGGGCGGCGGGTTGATCGGGCTCGGCACATCGCCCGAAACCGGCGCCTGCTTCACGCCGCTGCCCGGCACGGCGGCACGCAGCGCCCGGGTATATGGGTGGCGGGGCGCGTGCAGCACCTGCTCGGCCGGCCCTTCCTCGACAATGCGGCCGAGGTACATGACCGCGATCCGATCCGCGACCTGGCGCACCACGCCCAAGTCATGGCTGATCAGCACGAAGGCGAGATCCATTTCGGCGATCAGGCCGCGCAGAAGTTCAATGACCTGTGCCTGCACCGAGACATCCAGCGCCGAAACCGGCTCATCGCCGACGATCAGCCGCGGGCCGGAGGCCAGCGCCCGGGCGATGGCGATGCGTTGCCGCTGGCCGCCGCTGAACTCATGCGGCCAGCGGCGGGCGTGTTCCGGCCGCAGGCCGACGCGGGCCAGCAAAGCGGCGACACGCTCGGCCTCCTGCGCACGCGGCACGATACGGTGCAGGCGCAGCGGTTCCGCCACGGCGTCCTGCACGGTCTGCCGCGGGTCCAGGCTCGCAAAAGGGTCCTGGAAGATCAGTTGCATGTCACGCCGGCGGGCGCGCAGGGCGGCCGGGGACAGGGCGGTCAGGTGCTCGGTGGCGAACAGCACCTGGCCTTCATCGGGCGGGATCAACCCCAGCAGCAACCGACCCAGCGTGGACTTGCCGCAGCCGCTTTCGCCGACAATCGCCAGTGTCTCGCCGGGGGCCACCGAGAGCGAGACACCATCCACGGCATGCACGGCACCACGGCGTCGCCCGATCGCATCCCGCATCGGGAAATGCTTGACCAGGTCATGGGCCTGAAGAAGCGGCGTCATACGGCGAGCGGCGCGCGCTGGCAGGCCGCATAATGCTGCGCGCCGAGCCCGGCCAGCGGCGGATCGGCGCTGTTGCAGTCGGGCTCCACGAAAGGGCAGCGAGGCGCGAAACGGCAGCCGGGGGGCAGGTGCATGGGGTCGGGCACGGTGCCTTCGATATTGGCCAGACGCCCGCGCGGCCCGTCCAGCCGGGGCGCCGCACCCAGCAGCCCGATGGTATAAGGGTGTTCCGGATGATCGAAGAGCAGCCCGGCCGGGGCGGCTTCCACCGCGCGGCCAGCATACATCACCACCACATCCTCGGCATGGTCGGCGACCACGCCCAGGTCATGGGTGATCAGCACGATCGCCGTGCCGGTTTCGCGTTTCAGCGCATCCAGCAGTTCCAGGATCTGCGCCTGCACGGTCACATCCAGCGCGGTCGTCGGTTCGTCGGCAATCAGCAGCTTCGGCTGGCAGGCCAGCGCCATGGCGATCATCACCCGTTGGCGCATGCCGCCCGACAGTTGATGCGGATATTGCTTCGCGCGGCGCGCGGCGTCCGGGATGCGGACCTGGTCCAGCGCGCGCACCGCCTCCGCCATCGCCGCCGGCCGCGACAGGCCGCGATGCAGGGCCAGCGTCTCGGCGATCTGGTCCCCGGCGGTGAAGGCTGGGTTCAGGCTGGTCATGGGTTCCTGGAAGATCATCGCCATCTCGGCCCCGCGCAGACGCCGGCGGGCATCGGGCCGCATGCCGAGCAACGCCTGCCCCGCCAGCGCAACCGTGCCGCCAATCCGGGCATTGTCGCCGAGCAGCCCCATGATGGCGAGGGAAGAGACCGACTTGCCGCAGCCGCTTTCGCCGACGATGGCGAGCGTGCGGCCGGGCTGCACGGCAAAGGACAAGCCATCGACCGCGCGCACCAGGCCGCGGTCGGTCGCAAAGGCAACGGTAAGGTTCTCGACGGAGAGCGCAGCGGTCATGGCCTGGCGCGATGCAAACGCCGCGCCGCTACAGCCTGACGCGAAGCCGTTGCGCAATCATGCCAACCACGCCCGCCCGGAAGGCCAGCACGCAGGCGACGAAAATGCAGCCCTGGATCACCGTCACCCAGGCGCCGAATTCCGCCAGGTAGTTCTGCATGGTGATGATCACGGCAGCCCCGACCACTGGTCCGAAGATCGTGCCGAGGCCGCCGACCAGCGTCATCAGCACCACTTCGCCGCTCATGCCCCAGAAGGCGTCGGTCAGGGTGGCGATGCCGAAGACCAGCGACTTCGTGCCGCCCGCAACACCCGCCAGCCCCGCCGAGAGCACGAAGGCGATCAGCTTGTAGTCATCGGTGCGGTAGCCCAGCGAGATGGTGCGCGGTTCATTCTCGCGGATCGCCTTCAGGATCTGGCCGAAGGGCGAGTGCACGATGCGGTGTACCGCGATGAACCCCAACAGGAACACAGCCGCCACCACCCAATACATCGCCAGATCCGCACGCAGGTCGATCACCCCGAACAGCGCGCCGCGCGGCACCTGCTGGATACCGTCCTCGCCGCCCGTGAACGGCGCCTGCAGGAAGAAGAAATACACCATCTGCGCCATGGCCAAGGTGATCATGGCGAAGTAGATGCCCGTCCGCCGGATCGCGAGCGAACCGATCACGAGGCCCAGCCCCGCGCCAACCACCCCGCCCAACAGGATGGCAAGCTCCGGGCTCAGCCCCCAGACCTTGGCGGTATGGGCCGTGATATAGCCGCCCATGCCAAAATAGGCGGCATGCCCGAAGCTGAGCAGCCCGGCATAGCCGATCAGCAAATTGAAAGCACAGGCAAACAGCGCGAAGCACAGCACCTTCATCAGGAAGACGGGGTAGAGGAAGAAGGGCGCGATCGCGATGAAGGCGACCATGGCGCCGAAGGCCCAAAGCTGCGGGGCGGTGAAGTCGAAGAAGACGGGCCGGCCGGCCTCTGGGCCGGTGTCCATGTCGGGGGCGGCCATTTCAGGCGCGCCCGAACAGGCCGGCCGGGCGCGTCAGCAGCACCACCGCCATCACGACAAAGATCACGGTCGCAGACGCCTCCGGATAGACCACCTTGGCGAGGCCTTCGAGCAGCCCCAGGGCAAAGCCGGTGATGACCGAGCCCAGGATGGAGCCCATCCCCCCGATCACCACGACAGCAAAGACGATGATGATGAGCGAGGAGCCCATCTGCGGATTGACCGAATAGATCGGTGCGGCGAGCACGCCGGCCAATGCGGCCAGCGCGACGCCGCCGGCATAGGTCAGCGTCATCATCCGCGGCACGTTGATGCCAAAGGCCTGGACCAGCGCCGCATTCTCGGTCGCGGCGCGCAGGTAGGAGCCGAGGCGCGTCTTCTCGATGATCAGCCAGGTCGCAAGGCACACGACGACCGACACGACCACGACCCAAAGCCGATACTTCGGCATCAACATGAAGCCCAGATCGACCGGCGCGCCCGTCAGCGATGGCGGCGGCGCGTAGGGCAGGCCGGAGGAGCCGAACTCATTGCGGAAAATGCCCTCGATGATCAGCGCGAGCCCGAAGGTCAGCAACAACCCGTAGAGATGATCGAGCTTGTACAATCGGCTGATCATGACCTTTTCGAGCACCACGCCGAAGGCGCCGACGATAAGGGGCGCCAACACCAGCGCCCCCCAGTAGTTCACGCCGAGGTAGTTCAGCAGCAGCCAGGCGACGAAGGCGCCCATCATGAACTGTGCCCCATGGGCAAAGTTGATGACGTTCAGCATGCCGAAGATCACCGCGAGACCGAGGCTCAGCAGCGCATAGAAGGCGCCATTGACCAGCCCCAGGGCCACCTGGGGTGCAGCCATCTCAAGCTGGAAGAGCAGTTCCTCGATCACGCGGCGGACCCCTTTGGGCGTTCAGGTCGTGGGCAGGGTGCAGCCGCCATCGGCGAGCGGGCGGAAGGCCTCGTTGCCAGGGGTGACGCCGATCTGCTTGTAGTAGTCCCAGGGGCCACGGCTTTCGGCCGGGGTCTTCACCTCGAACAGGTAGCAGGGGTGCAGCTTGCGCCCGTCCGACCGGATGGTGCCCTGGCCGAAGGCATCATCGTCGGTCGGCATCGCCTTCATGCGGTTGACGACATCCACGCCATTCGCCTTGGCCGCGGCCAGGCCCATGTCGGCCGCAACCTTCAGGTAATGCGTCACGGCACCATAGCACCCGGCATGGCCCATCGACGGCCAGTTGTTCTGCGCGCCATTGGCGACGATGCGTCGGGTCACCGCGCGGGTGCGTTCATTCAGATCCCAGTAGAAGGTTTCCGAACAGACCGCGCCCTGCGCCGTCGCCAGGCCGAGCCCGTTCACGTCATTGGCGAAGAGCAGAAGGCCTGCGACCTTCACACCGCGGCGCATCAGGCCGAATTCGCCCGCCTGCTTGACGCTGTTGATGGTGTCCACCCCGGCATTGGCCAGGCCCACCACCTTGGCGCGCGACGACTGCGCCTGCACCAGGAACGAGGAGAAGTCGGTCGTGCCCGGGAAGGGGTGGCGCACGGTGCCGAGCACCCGCCCGCCGGCGCCACGCACGAAGTTCGCGGTCTGCGTCTCCAGGCTGTGGCCGAAGGCGTAGTCGGCGGTGATGAAGAACCACGAGTCGCCGCCGGCGCGAACCAGGGCGGCACCGGTGGAACGGGCAAGCATCCAGGTATCATACGTCCAGTGCACGGTGTTCGGGCTACACTGCGCGCCGGTCAGCTCCACCGTCGCGGCCGTGCTGTTCAAATACACCTTGTTGCGTTCGCGCACGACGGTGTTCACCGCCAGGGCCACGCCGCTGTTCGGCACGTCGATGATGACATCCACGCCGTCGCGGTCGATCCATTGCCGCGCCAGGGTCACGCCAACATCGGGGCGGTTCTGGTGGTCGCCCACCACCACCTCGACGTTCCAGCCACGTGCGGCCACGCCGAAGTCCTGCACGGCGGTGCGTGCCGCGACGGCCGAGGTCGGGCCCGAGATGTCACGGAAAGGGCCCGACATGTCGGTCAGCACGCCGATCTTCAGCGTGTTCGCGGCCTGCGCGCCCGCCCTGCGCGTCATGCCGATGGACGGGGCGGCGGCCAGGGCCGCCAGGATGGCGCGGCGGTCGATCTTTTCCATGGTGTTCCTCCTTCGTATTGCGTTCAGACGCCGAGATACTCGTGCAGCCGCCCAAGGCTGGCGGCCATATCCGCGTTCTGGACCATGTCCACGACCCGGCCATGCTCCATCACATAATGCCGGTCCGCGACCGTCTGCGCGAAGCGGAAATTCTGTTCGACCAGCAGCACGGTGAAGCCGCGGGATTTGATCTCGCGGATCATAGCACCGATCTGCTGCACGATGACCGGGGCCAGGCCCTCGGTGGGTTCGTCCAGCAGCAGAAGCCGTGCGCCCGTGCGCAGGATGCGCGCGATCGCCAGCATCTGCTGCTCGCCGCCCGACAGCTTCGTGCCCGGGCTGCGGGCCCGTTCCTTAAGGTTGGGGAACAGCGCGTAGATGGTATCGAGGTCGAGCCCCCCCGGCCGCACCACCGGCGGCAACATCAGGTTCTCGGTGACGTCGAGGCTGGCGAAAATCCCGCGTTCCTCGGGGCAATAGCCGATGCCGGCGCGGGCTATCAGGTCCGACCGCAGCCCCAGCGTCTCCTGCCCGTCGTAGCGGATGGAGCCCTGGCGGCGCCCGACCAGGCCCATGATCGACCGCAGAGTTGTGGTCTTTCCCGCGCCGTTGCGGCCGAGCAGCGTCACCACCTCGCCTTCCTGCACCTCCACATCGACGCCGTGCAGCACGTGACTTTCGCCGTACCAGGCCTCCAGGTCGGCGATCTTCAGCAGCGGCTCAGCCATGCGCGACCTCGGTGCCGAGATAGGCCGCGATCACCTCGGGGTTGCGCGACACCTCGGCATAGGGGCCCTCGGCGAGCACACGGCCGCGGGTCAGCACGGTAATGGTGTCGCAGAGTCCCTCGACCACCTTCAGGTTGTGCTCGACCATCAACACCGTCCGGCCGACCGCGACCCGCTTCACCAGGGCGACGATGCGATCCACGTCCTCATGCGTCATGCCGGCGGTGGGTTCGTCCAGCAGCATCATCTTCGGGTCCATCGCCAGCGTGGTCGCGATCTCCAACGCGCGCTTGCGGCCATAGGGCAGGCTGCCGGCGGTGACCGTCGCGTATTCGGTCAGCCCCACATCCTCCAGCAACGCCATGGCGCGGTCGTTGTAGCGGATGAGCAAGCCCTCGCTGCGCCAGAAATCGAAGGAAGCACCACGTTCGCGCTGCAAGGCCAGGCGAACGTTCTCCAGCACGCTCAAATGCGGGAAGACGGCGGAAATCTGGAAGGAACGGATCAGCCCCAGCCGCGCGACCTCGGCTGGCTTGAGGCGCGTGATATCCTGCCCGTCGTAGCGAATGACGCCGCGGGTGGGCTGGAGGAACTTGGTGAGCAGGTTGAAGCAGGTGGTCTTGCCCGCACCGTTCGGGCCGATCAGCCCGTGGATCGTGCCGGCCCGCACCGAGAGCGCGACCTCGGAGACCGCGACGAAGCCGCGAAATTCCTTGGTCAGACCCTCTGTTTCCAGCAAGGGCCGGGCCTCGCCCTGCCCTCCTGAGATCGGCTGCTGCACGCACACACTCCCTGCCGCAAGCGCGGGGGTGAGCAGGGCGCACACCCCGTGTCATGCCTCCCCGGCGCTTGTTGTTCTTATGCCTGACTTACTGCCCGCGACAGGGCTGTCATGCAAGGGGCGCGTGGATTGTGTTACGCGGCGCGCGGCGGAAAGCACCGCCACCGGCGACAGGCCGGCAGAGACTCGCACACGTCGTCAGGCCGCTCAGCGGCGGCGTTCCAGAAGCCGTTCGACCGAATAGGGCCCGGCGCCGTGCAGGGCGATCAGCAGCAGCACCGCCGCCCACATCGCCGGATACTCCCAGCCACCGCGCGCCCAGGCGAAGCCATTGGCCCAGGTGACGAAGAAGGCGATGAAGGCCAGGTGCCCTGCCGCGATCGCCGCGGCCGGCCGGGTCAGCAGCCCCAGCAGGATCAACAGCCCGCCCAGGATTTCGACGCCGATCACAAGCCAGGCGAAGGGCATCGACGGTTCGATCCCGCGGCGCGCCAGCCCGGCGGCGAAGGCAGCCGCGCCCGCTTGCCATTTCGGCCAGCCATGCGCCACCAGGAAGCCGCCCGCGACCAGGCGCAGCAGCAGGTAGCCCACAGGTTCCAGCAGGTTACAGAACCGATCGACGGCCGCACGCATCACGGCACGCGCCGTTCGCGGGCGGGCCGGGCCGGTGGGATGCCGGTACCGGTCGGGTGCGTCATGTGGGCTTCCTCCTATGCGATCTGCGCGGGCAGGCCCGCGAAAGCGTCATCGATCGTCATCGCCCGCGGTAGCATGCCCTGCGCCAGCATGAACCCGGCGGCCAGCGCGATGGCGGGCGTCAGTGCTGCCCGGCCGAAGGGCAGCGAAGCCGCCCCGCGCGCGGCGGCCAGCATCCCGACCAGCTCGCCGACCAGCTCCGGCTGCGCCTCTGCCAGGGCCTGTCGCAACACCACCAGGTGATTGGTCGGCACGAAGCCATGCCGCCCCAGGAAGGCCGCCCCCGCGGCGCCGGGGTCGGGAAAGACCGTGCGCAGCCCGGGGTCATCCGGCAGGTCATTTCCCAGGATCGCGGCATCGACCGCCCCCGATCGCAGCATGGCCAGCAGATCCGCGCCCGGCGGCGCGCGCGTCACGAAGACCGGGTCGGCGTAGTCGGGCACATGCGCGTCCTCGAACGTCGTCCAGCCGATCTCCCCGGCGGCGATGCCGTGATCCTCGGCCAGGATCCCGCGCAGCCACATGCCGGTGGTCTGGCTATAGGCCCGCACGCCGATCCGCCGCCCACGCAAGTCGCCCGGGCCGCAGATGTCGCTGTCCGCCCGGCACAGCAGCGCGGCTTCCTGGAAGCGGGCCGCCACCACAACCGGCAAAAGCACCAGGGGATAGCCCCAGGCGCGGGCCTGGAGGAACGTCGCGATGGCCATTTCGCTGACGTCATAGGCCGCCCGGCGCACCATCGGCGCGAAGGCGCGCGAAATCGGCGCGACGGCGGCAAAATCCAGCGCCAGCCCGGGCGAGCGGACACTGCCGTCGAACAACGCCGCGGTATGCGGATAGCGGCCGAGGGCGGCCGTCCAGGTCGTGGTCATGCGTCCTCACCCGGCAGCGGCGGCGTGCCGTGCGTGTGGAAGCTGTCGATCGTCTTCAGCCCCCAGGCCTGGCCTTTCCGGCGTTCCGCCTCGGTCCAGGTGATTGGCTTCCAGTCGGGCGCCAGCACCAGCCGCGCCCCGGCGTTGGCAACCTCGACACGGTTGCCGCCAGGTTCCCAGACATAGAGGAAGAAGGTCTGCTGGACCGCATGCTTGTGCGGCCCCGTTTCGATGAAGACGCCGTGCTCCAGAAAGATATCGGCGGCCTGCAGGATCGCCTCCCGGCTGTCCAGCGCGAAGGTCACGTGATGGAAGCGCCCACCGACGCCATGCGCTTCCTTGGTGAAGGCGAAGTCGTAAGACTTGTTGGTGGCGGTCAGCCACATCCCCGCCTCCTCGCCGCTGTCCAGCACGATGCGTTCGGTCAGGCGCAGTCCCAGCGTGGCCTCGAAGAATTCGCGGCAGGCGCGCACATCGACCGCCAGGCAGTTGAAGTGGTCCAACCGGCGCACGTTGACCCCGCGCGCGGGAAAGCGCTGGGCCTGGTTCTTTAGCGCGGGGCGCAGTTCCGGCGGCGGATCGTACCACTCCGTCTCCCAGTAGAGTTCGAAGACATGGCCGTCAGGGTCGCGAAACCGCCAGCCCGTGCCGTGGCTGCTTTCATGCGGCCAGACCTCGGTGCCGGCCGCGCGCAACGCCGCCAGGCGCCGCTCGAGCGCCTGGGCGCTGCGGGTGCGAAAAGCGGCGTGGCCAAGACCCGAGGTATGGGAGGCGGTCAGTTGCAGGGAATAGCGTTCGTAATCATCCCAGCCGCGCAGAAACACGCTGTCGCCCTGGCGCCCGCTTTCGGTCATGCCCATGACATCGACGAAAAACCGCAGCGAGGCTTCAGGCCGGGGCGTCAGCAACTCGATGTGACCCAGGTGGGCCACGTCCATGATCGGTTCCGGGGCGAGCATCGCGGCGTCCTTCCCCGCCGCATGACGACGCGACGTGTACCGCAAGGCTAGGCGTGACCACCCCGGCCGATGCTATCGCCAAATGCGGCAGGCCATGCCGGCTTCGGCATAGGCTGCTATTCGGCCGCGACGGGGGCGTGCGGGCGGGACTTGGCGGCGAGTTTCGCGGCCTCGTCCAGAACCACCGGGGCGCGGCTTTCCAGGTCGGCCAGCAGCCGCTCGATTGCCCCCGCCGGCTTGGTGAAGGGCGCCAGCATCAGATACAGCGCCGGGATGGCAAAAAGCGTCACCACGGTCGAGACGGTAATGCCGCCGACGATCACGACGCCAAGCGCCATGCGGCTTTCCGCCCCCGCCCCTGTCGCCACCGCCAAAGGCACAGCGCCCAGAACCGTCGCGATCGAGGTCATCAGGATCGGTCGCAGTCGCACCACGGAGGCTTCCAGCGCCGCCTGCTTCACCGACAGCCCGCGTTCACGCAGTTGGTTGGCGAATTCCACCACCAGAATGCCGTTCTTCGCCATCAGCCCGATCAGCAGGATCATGCCGATCTGGCTGAAGATGTTCAGCGTCTGCCCGGTCAGGTGTAGGGCCAGCAAGCCACCGGTCAGCGCCAAGGGCGTGGACAGCAGGATGATCAGAGGGTGGATGAAACTCTCGAACTGCGCCGCCAGCACCAGGTACACGACGATCAGCGCCATCAGGAAGGTGACGTAGAGCGCCGAGGAACTGTCGCGGAACTCCAGCGACTGCCCGCGGTAGGAGATGCGCGCATCCGGCGGCAGCACCTCGCGCGCGACGCCATCCATGAAGTCCAGCGCCTCGCCGAGCGAATAGCCGGGGGCCAGAGAGGCTGTGATGGTGATCGCCCGCACGCGATCGGCGCGCGCCAGCGTCTGCGCCCGCGCCCTTTCGGTCAGGGTGACGAGGTTGGACAGCGGGATCAGCCCACCGTTGGACCGAACAAAGATGTTCTGCAGGTCGTAGGGCGTCACCCGGTCGCGGTCATGCGCCTGGATCAGCACGCGGTATTCCTGCCCGCCATCGACGTAGGTGCCGACTTCGCGGGAGCCGAGCATGGTCTCGATCGTCCGCCCGATCGCCTGGATGGACACGCCGAGGTCGGCGGCCTTGCGGCGGTCGATATCCACCCGCAACTCGGGCTTGGTCTCGCGGTAGTTGTTGTCCAGGTTCAGAAGGCGCGGGTTGCTGCGCGCCCGTTCCATGAAGCGGTCGCGCCACTGGACCAGCGTGTCGTAGTCGGGCCCGCCGATCAGGAACTGCACAGGCGGCTGGAACCCCGACTGGCCGAGGCTGGGCGGGATCAAGGTGAACGCGCGCACGCCGGTCATCGCCGCCACGGCAGGGAAGAGCTCGGCCGAGATCGCCTGCGCCTTGCGGTCGCGCTCGTTCCAGGGGGCCAGGCGGATGAAGACATTGGCGATGTTGCCGACCGAGGGTCGCTGTTGGCCGCCCATCACGGCGAAGACGCTCGCAGCCTCACCGCTCTCCATGTAGCGCGCCGCCAGCCGTTCTACGCGTTCGACATGTTCGCGCATGTAGTTGAACGAAGCGCCCTCCGGCCCCGTCATCGGCATGATGACGACGCCGCGGTCTTCGGTTGGCGTGAATTCCTTGGGGATGATGGTGAACAGCACCAACGCCAGCCCCGACAGCGCCGCAGAAATGCCCAGCGTCAGCACCGGGGCTGCCAGCGCGCCCCGCAGCAGCCAGCGAAAACCCTCGTTCATGTAGTGGAACAGGGGTTCGGTCATGCGCACGAAGCGGCCTTCGCTGCCGTGCGGGCGCAGCAGCTTGCTGCACATCATCGGCGTCAGCGTCAGCGCGACCAGGCCCGAGAACAGTACCGAGGCCGCCAGAGCCATGCCGAATTCGGTGAACAGTCGCCCCACATTGCCCTGCATGAAGGACAGCGGCAGGAACACCGCGACCAGCACCAGCGTCGTCGCGATCACGGCGAAGGCGATTTCGCGCGACCCGCGCAGCGAAGCAAGCAGCGGATCCTCGCCTTCCTCGATGCGCCGATGCACGTTCTCCAGCACCACGATGGCGTCATCGACCACGAGGCCGATGGCCAGCACGAGGCCCAGCAGGGTCAGGATGTTGATCGAGAAGCCCAAGGCCGCCATGGCGACGAAACTCGCCACCAGCGACACCGGGATCGCGACCGCGGGGATGATGGTCGCGCGAAACGAACGCAGAAAGAAGAAGATGACGCCCACCACCAGCACCAGGGCGGTGACCAGCGCGTGCTCGACCTCATAGATCGATTGGCTGATGAACAGGCTCTCGTCATAGCCGAAGTCGATGGTCAGCCCGGGCGGCAGCCCGGTGCGGATCAATTCCACCTCCTTCTTCACGCCCTCGGCGACCGACAGGGTGTTGGCCGTGCCCTGGCGAAGGATGCCGATGCCGATGCCCGGACGGCCATTGATGCGATATTCGCCGCGCGCATCGTCCGGCGCGACCTCCACCGTCGCGACATCGCCCAGCAGCACCTGCGCGGCGCCGGGGGTCGCGTTGCCGGGGCGGGAGACCACCACGGCGCGGAACTGTTCGGGCCGGCTGAGCCGGCTGTCGGTGCGGACGGTCAACTCGCGCTGGGCGCTGTCCAGCCGCCCGCCCGGCAGTTCGATGTTCTCCCGCCGGATCGCGTCTTCCACGTCCTGCACGGTCAGCCCGCGGGCCGCGAGCGACTGGCGGTCGAGCCAGACGCGCATGGAAAACCGCCGCTCGCCCTGCAGGATCACCTGGGCCACGCCCTCGACGATCGCCAGGCGATCGACGAAACGCCGGCGCGCGATGTCGGTGACCTCCATTCCGGAATACACATCCGACGACAGCGCCAGCCACAGGATAGGCCGGGTGTCGCCATCGACCTTGGCCACGATCGGCTGGTCGGCCGCTTCCGGCAGGCGCGCGAGCACGCGGGCGACGCGGTCGCGCACGTCATTGGCCGCGGCATCCACATCGCGGCTCAGCTTGAATTCCAGCACCACCTGACTGCGTTCGTCGCGCGACTGCGAGGAGATGATCTTCACCCCCTCGATCCCGGCAACGGCGCCCTCGATCAATTCGGTGATCTGCGTATCCACGATGGCGGCGGATGCGCCGCGATAGGTCGTGGTCACCTGCACGACCGGCGGGTCGATCTGCGGCAATTCGCGGATCGGCAGCGAGGTCAGCGAGGCGATGCCGAGCACGATCATCATCAGGCTGACGACGGTGGCGAAGACGGGGCGCTTGATCGACAGGTCGGTCAGGGACATCGGCGCGGCCTCAGCTGGTGGGGCGGGTCATGGTTTCGGTCACGCGCACCGGGGCGTCCGGGCGCAGCCGCTGCAATCCGCGCACGACCACCTGATCCTGCGCCTGGATGCCATCGGTGATTTCGATTTCGCCAGGCAGGCGCAGGCCGAGCCGCACTTGCAGCCGGCGCGCACGACCATCGCGCACAGCATAGACAAAGGCGCGTTCGCCGATCTGGTCGAGCGCCTCCTCGGGCACGATCAGCGCGTTCTGCCGCGTCTGCAGGGTCAGCTCCACGGTCAGGAACAGACCGGGGCGCAAGGCCTCGTCCGCGTTGTCGAACTCGCTGATCAGGCGGATCGTGCGGGTCCCGGGGTCGATGCGCGTGTCGATGATGGTGACCCGGCCATCGAAGCGCCGTGTGCCGTAGGCGGCACTGCGGGCATAGACCGGGGCACCGACCTGCGCCCGGGCTAGGTTGACCTCCGGCACCGAGAATTCCACCCGCACCCGGCTGACATCATCAAGCGTGGTGACCGGCGTGCCCGGCTGGATCAGCGCCCCGGGGCTGACCTGGCGCAGGCCGACGCGGCCGCTGAAGGGGGCGACTTGGCGCAGTTCCTCGATCCGCGCCTGGGCCTGGCGCAGCCGTCCCTCGGCGCCGCGCGCCAGGGTTTCCAGCTCATCCACCCGGGCCTGGGATACGGCCTGCCCCGCCGGCAGCGCGCGGGCGCGGGTCAGCATGCTGCGGGCATTGTCCAACAGGGCGCGGGCCTGGTCGGCCTCGGCGCGCAGGGCGGCGCTATCCAGTTCAACCAGCACGTCGCCTTCGCGCACGCGCTGCCCTTCGGTGAAGCCGATGGAGGTGATCATGCCGGCGACCTTGGTGGTGATCGTCACCGCTTCGCGCGCACGCACGGTGCCGACGCTTTCAACCCGCTCGATGATCTGGCCGACGCGCACCGGGGCGACAACGACGGGCACCTGGCCGCCCGGCGGCCCGCCACGCGGGGCCACCGGCTCAGGCTTCTCCAGGCCCATTAGCGCCAGGGGGCGCGGCACGCCCCAGGCATCGGCCTGGACATGCCAAGCATATCCGCCCGCCCCCATCAGGGCGAGGATGCCGATCTGCAGCCAAGTGCGCATGGGGTGCCCCGGTGACGTCCAAGCAAGCTAATGGCCATGGATACAACGTATAACAAGTCTCCAGCGGGCGCCGCCTGGCCGGCATCCGCGCTTTGCGTTGCGACACGCCCATTTTTCAGCCATCCAGGCTGCGCGCGCGAGAAACGACCGCCATTGTGCGGCAAAGGAAGATCCCGCCATGGCCGACGCCGATATCGACCGTATCCGCGCCCTGCTCGAAGCAAGCCCCCGCCCGGCGGACCTGGCCGAGCGCCGTGCCCGGCTGGATGGCTTTGGCGCCCGCTATCCCATCGCCGCCGACATTGCCGTGGCGTCGGTGATGGCCGGCGGGGTCGCGGCCGAATGGACCACCGCCCCCGGCGCCGACCCCGGTCGTGCGATGCTGTTCCTGCACGGCGGCGGCTATGTCTCGGGATCGATCGCCAGCCATCGGCATATGGTGGCCGAGGTCGGCCGCCGCGCCGGGGTGCGCACCCTGGCACTGGACTACCGGCTCGCGCCCGAACATCCCTTTCCCGCCGCGCTGGACGATGCCCTGGCCGGCTACCGCTTCCTGCTGGACCAGGGCTTCTCCGCGCCGAACATCGTGCTGGGCGGCGAAAGCGCCGGCGGCGGCCTGGCGGTCGCCACCATGGTTTGCCTGCGCGACGCGGGCACACCCCTGCCCGGCTGCGCCTGGCTCAGCTCGCCCTGGACCGACCTTGCCATGACCGGTGCCAGCATGGCGGCCAAGGCGGGTATCGACCCGCTGATTTCCCGCGCTTATCTGCAGGAACTGGCCAGCGCCTACCTCGCCGGCGCCGACCCGGCCGGCCCCCTGGTCAGCCCGCTGCACGCCGATCTGCGCGGCCTGCCGCCGCTGCTGATCCAGGTCGGCTCGGCCGAAACCCTGCTGGATGACGCCGTCCGCCTGGCCGGCGTGGCCGGTGGCGCCGACCTGCGGGTAACCATGCAGGTCTGGCCGAACATGATCCATGCCTGGACGCTGTTCTATCGCGACGTCGCGGCCGGGCGGCGTGCGCTGGCCGAGGTCGGGGCCTTTGTCCGCGCGACCCTGGGCTGACCCGCTACGGCTGGTCCTGGCCCTGGTGCTGCTGGCCTTGGGTGCGGCCTGGGCCTGGGCAGGCCAGGGTGGGCGGCAGGCGGCGCTCTGGGGGTTGGGTGCCGCACTCGGCCTGGCACTGTTCCACGCGACCTTCGGCTTCACCGGCGCCTTTCGTCGGCTATTGGCCGAAGGCCGCGGCGCGGGGCTACGCGCCCAGATGGCGATGCTGGCGGCGGCCAGCCTGCTGTTCCTGCCCGCGATCGCAGCCGGCAACCTGTTCGGCCAGCCGGTGCGCGGCTTCGTCTTTCCGGTCGGGGCTGCGTTGCTTCTGGGGGCCTTCCTGTTCGGCATCGGCATGCAGCTTGGCGGCGGCTGCGGCTCGGGCACGCTCTACACGGCGGGATCGGGCACGGCGCCGCGGCTTTGGCTGACGTTGGCAACCTTCATCCTGGGTGCGACCCTGGCCGCCAGGCAAGCCGATGCCTGGAACGCCTGGCCCGCCATGGCCCCGGTTTCGATGATCGAGACCCTGGGCCTGGCGCCCGCGTTGGCCGGCAGCCTCGCGCTCTTCGCCGCGGTCTGGGTAGCGTCGGCTGCCTGGGAAAGGCGCAGGCACGGCACCGCCGAACCGCTGCCCTGGCGTGGTGGCCGATGGCTCCAGGGCCCCTGGCCGCTGCTCTGGGGTGCTCTGGCGCTGGCGGTGCTGAACGCCGCGACCCTGGTGCTGGCTGGGCGGCCCTGGGCCATCACCGCGGCCTTCCCGCTCTGGGGCTCGCTGCTGGTCGAGGCCGCGGGCTGGGACGACCCGGCTTTTTGGCTTTTCTGGGAGGATCCGACGCGGACCGAGGCGTTGTTACGCCCGCTGGTCGCCGACCGGACCACGGTCATGGACCTCGGCGTGATGGCCGGCGCCTTCCTGGCCGCGACCCTGTCGGGCCGCGCCTGGTCCTGGACGCTGCCTTCCCCTGGCGAGGCCTCTGCCGCGATGGTCGGTGGACTGCTGCTGGGGGTGGGTGCGGTGCTCGGCATGGGATGCAACGTCAGCGCCTATTTCGGTGGCATCGCTTCCGGCAGCCTGCACGGCTGGGTCTGGATCGGCCCGGCCCTGCTGGGCAACTGGGTCGGGCTGCGCCTGCGGCCTGGCTTTGGGCTTTCGTGATTTATATATTGCACAATCAGCCATGGTTTATTATGTCGCCTGCGGAAAATAACACCTGGGTCATGCCAGGGCACGGAGCTCCCCATGCGGCTTGCGCTTGCCTTTCCCGCCCTCCTGCTTGCCGCCCCCGCGGCGGCCCAGCCGCAGCCCCCGGCGGCGCTGCTGGCCGAGGCCTGCCTCGGCTGCCACGGGCCTGGTGCGGTGGGCGGCGGCGGTATCGCAGGCCTGGCCGGGCGCCCGGCGCCTGACCTTACGGCGTTGATGCTGGCCTTCCGCGGCAATGAGCGCCCAGGCACCATCATGGGCCGCATCGCCCGTGGCTATTCCGAGGCCGAGATCACCGCGATCTCCGCCCATCTCGCATGGGTGCCGCGGTGAGGCGCCCGGCCATGGCCCTTTCCCGCCGCGCGCTGTTCGCAGCCCCCCTGC
>JBBQHE010000019.1:0-28513 GCA_038323655.1 Acetobacterales bacterium
GCTGCATTTGACGCGCCAGGGGGTGCGGGTGGTCGGCACCGATGCCTGGTCCTGGGACGCGCCGTTCGTCCATACCAAGGCGCGGGTGGCCGCGACCGGGGATGCCAGCCTGATCTGGGAAGGGCACAAGGCGGGGCGGGAGATCGGTTATTGCCAGATCGAGAAGCTGGCCAATCTCGACGCCTTGCCGGCGCATGGCTTCACCGTTTCCTGCCTGCCGGTGAAGATCGCGGGGGCTTCGGGGGGCTGGTGCCGGGCGGTCGCGGTCATCGAGGACTGACTTGCCCTGGGGTGCGCCCGGCGGCACTCTGCGCGCGATAAACCGGGGAGAAACACATGACCAACGGCATTTCGCGGCGAGTCCTGCTGGGCAGTGCGGCCGGCACCTTGGCAGCACCCGCCATCGTCGCGGCGCAGACGCAGATCAACATCACCATCGCCGCGTCCCACCCCACGACGATCTCCTGGATCTGGGCGATGCAGAATGCGCTGATGACCACGGTCAACCAGCAGTTGGAGAACACGCGCTTCCGTATCCGCTGGCGCGAGGCTTTTGGTGGCACGCTCTATCGCTTCACCGAGACGCGGAATGCGGTGAAGGACGGCATCACCGATGTCGGCTTCGTCGGCACGCTGTGGGAAGGCAGCGCCATGCCGCTGCAGAACGTCACTTACTTCACGCCCTTCGCGACCGACAACCTGCGCCTGATGGTCGATACAATGGAGCGCATGACCGACACCATGCCGCAGATGCAGCGCGCCTGGACCGAGAACAACATGGTCTATCTCGGCTCCTGCGGGACGGAGACCTACGATCTCTGGACCACCTTCCCGATCCGCACGCTGGACGATCTGCGCAACCGCCGCATCTCGGCGCCGGGCGTGTCCGCGTCCTGGCTGGGCGGCACCGGGGCCGTCGCGGTGAACGGCGCGCTGACGACCTACTACACCGATATCCAGACGGGGGTTTCGGAGGGCGCGCTGTCCTTCGCTTCCGGCGTCTTCCCGATCCGGCTGTATGAGGTTGCGAAGTACATCACCAAGGTCAACGTCGGCTGCATGTATGTCGGCGGGATCGGGATGAACCGCACCACCTTCAACCGCCAGGACCCGATCGTTCAGGCGGCGTTCCGCGCCGGTGGCCGCGCCTATACCGCAGCCCTGACCAACCGGGTGATCGAAATGGCGACGGCGAACATGGCGACCATGGGTGAACAGGGTGCGACGATCACCGAACTGCCGGCGGCCGAGCGGCAGCGCTGGGTGAGCGGCCTGCCCGACATCGCCGGCGACTGGGCCCGCACCAACGAAGGCCGCGGCCAGCCGGCGAAGGTGGTGCTCGACGCCTACATGCAGGGGCTGCGCGCCGGCGGTGCTGTCCCGGCGCGTCCCTGGTCGGCGTGAGTGAACTCGACCTCGTCGATGATGCGGCGCAGGAGGCGGCGGCCCGGCCGCCGCGCGATGCCTTTGGGCTTGCGCTCTGGCTGCTGAATGCCGCGGGCACGCTGATGATCGGCGCGATGATGCTGCTGATCGTCGCGGATGTGGTCGGCCGGTCGTTCCTGAACGCGCCGATCAATGGTGTCGCTGAAATCTGCGCCATGGCCATCGTCGCCATCGTCTTCCTGCAACTGCCGGCGGCGATCCATGCCGGGCGGATGACGCGGGCGGATATGTTCCTGGCGAAACTTCAGGCCCGGTCGCCGCGCGCGGCCGAGGCGCTGGAGGTGGTTTTTGCCCTTCTCACCGTCTTCATCTTCGCGGTCATCTTCCGCGCCTCGCTGCCCTATTTCACCGATGCCTGGCAACAGGCCGAGTTTTTCGGCGTGCAGGGCGTCTGGACCCTGCCGACCTGGCCGATCCGGCTGTGCATCCTGGTCGGCACGGGGGGTGCTGCGCTGGCGGGGTTGGTTGCCGCGGCCCGTTCGCTGCGCCGGGCCATCGCCGCATGATTGAGATCGAGATCGGGCTTGCCCTGATCGCCCTGATGGCGGGCCTGGTGCTGACCGGCATGCCGATCGGCATCGCCCTTGTGCTGCTGTCCTTCGTCGGCATCGGGCTGATCCGTGAGAACTGGGAGTTGGCGGGCCGTTTGCTGGCGCTGGCGTCCTACGCCGCCATCTCCGACTACCTGTTCGCGACGATCCCCCTCTTTGTGCTGATGGGGCTGCTGGTGTCGGTGTCGGACATCGGCCGCGACACCTTTGACGTCGCGCGCTATGCGCTGCGCAACCTGCGTGGTGGCCTCGGCATGGCGACGGTCGCGGCCAATGCCGTGTTCGGCGCGGTGACGGGCATTTCCATCGCCTCAGCGGCCGTGTTCACCAAGGTCGCGGTGCCGCAGATGATGCGCTTCGGCTACACGCCGAAATTCGCGGTCGGGGCGGTCGCGGGGTCGTCGATCCTGGGGATGCTGATCCCGCCGTCGCTGCTGATGATCATCTATGGCGTGCTGGCCGAGGTTTCGATCGGGCGGCTGTTCATCGCGGGGGTGGTGCCGGGGCTGGTCATGGCCGCGGCCTTCATGCTGATGATCTACTGCCTGGCGCGCTTCCGCCCAGCCTATGTGATGGACGTCACCGCCAATCCGCCGCCCATGCCGGAGGAAACAGCAGGCAGCCTGGCTGCGAAAAGCGTGCCGATCCTGTCGTTGATCGCGCTGGTGCTGGGTGGGCTCTACACCGGCTTCTTCACGCCGACCGAGGCCGGGGCCATCGGTGCCTTCGGCGCGCTGCTGATTGCGTTGGTGCGGCGGCGGCTGGATGTGCCGCGCTTCTGGCGCCTGCTGTTGGAAACGGGCTTCGTGTCGGTCGGCATCCTGTTCCTGCTGATCGCGGCCAGCATGTATTCCCGCATGCTGACCATGGCCGGCATCCCGTCTGCCATCGGCGACCTGATCACGGCGCTGGGGCTTGGCGCCTACGGCTTCCTGCTGGTCTATCTGGTCTTCGTCATCCTGCTGGGCTGCATCATCGACAGCAGCAGCATCCTGCTGATCGTGACGCCCATCGCGGTGCCGATCGCGACCGGCTTCGGCTTCGACCTCATCCACTTCGGCATCATCACCGTGATCGCGGTGGAGATCGGATTGCTGACGCCACCCTTTGGCATTTCGGCCTTCGCGGTGAAGGCCACGCTGAACGACAAGCGCATCGGGCTGGAGACGATTTTTGCAGGCGCCTTGCCATTCATTGCCGTGATGCTCGCGGTGCTGGCCTTGTTGGTCGCTTTCCCCGGCCTCGTCACCGCGCTGTCGGGGGCGGCGTAACCGCCCCCGATCCACATTATTCGCCGCGCATGCCGGCGGCTTGCAGCACGCCGGCCATGCGGGGAATTTCCCGCACGATGAGCGCCTGCAATTCGGCCGGGGTGCTGCCGATCGACACGATACCAAGGGTCGCCATCCGCTCCTGGACCTCGGGCGCGGCCAGGGCAGCCACCACGTCGGTGCGGATGCGTTCGACCAGCGCCGGCTGCATGCCGCCCGGGCCAAAAAGCCCGAGCCAAGCCTGGGCGTCAAAACCCGGGAAGCCGAGTTCGGCCACCGTCGGCACATCCGGTGCCGCGGCCATGCGTTGCGGCGATGACACGGCCAGCGCCCGCCACGACCCATCCCGTATCCGCGGCAGGGCCACGACGCCGGAATTGAACGACATGCTGACCCGCCCGGTCAGCACATCTGTGATCTGCCCGCCCGGATCGTTGTAGGCGATGGCCGTCATGTCGATGCCGGCCATCTGCTTGAGCATTTCGCCGCCGATGTGCTGCGACGTGCCGGGGCCGGCATGGCCGAAGGACAGCGTGCCGGGATTGGCCCGCGCCAGGGCAACCAACTCGGTGAGCGAGGTCGCGCGCACATTGGGCGCGATCACCAGAATGTTCGGCGTGCGGCCCAGCAGCGAGATCGGTGTCAGGTCCCGGGTGGGGTCATAGGGCGGGCGGGGATTCATGCTGACGCGCACGACGATGGCGGCATCGCCCGACAGGACCAGCGTATGGCCGTCGGGCGGGGATTTCGCCACGCGGTCCACGCCGATGGTGCCGGCGGCCCCGACCACGTTGTTGACCACGACAGGCTGGCCCCAGGCCGCGGCCAGGCGGGGGGCCAGCAACCGGCCCAGCACATCCTGCGACGAACCCGGGCCGAAGGGCGAGACGATGGTAACCGGCCGGTCGGGCCAGGCGAGCGCGGGTTGTGCGAGTGTAAGGCAGGCCAGCAAGGCCGTGCCCAGAATGCGACGCATGACGTTTTCCCCGATGCTCCGGTGTCGCGATAGGCACCGGTTGGATCAAGCGTAACGGCTGCGACGCGCTCAGGGCAACGGGGCTGCGGCCTCGACCTCGGCCCGGGTCATCAGGTCGGCGTATTTCTGGCCCATGTCGAACAGGTTGGCGTCATGCGGGCCGATGGCGCGGTCGCCCACGCAATCCGTCGCGACGATACAGCGGAAGTCGTGCTGCATGGCGTCCACCACCGTTGCGCGCACGCAGCCCGAGGTGGTGCAGCCCGTGACCACGACGGTATCCACGCGGCGGAAGGTCAGCCAGCCGGCCAGCGGTGTGTCGAAGAAGCCCGAGGCCCCGCGCTTGCGGACTACCAGCTCACCAGGCAGCGGCGTCAGTTCCGGGACGATCTGCGACAGCGGCGAGGCCTCGGTCAGTTTCAGCAGCGACGGCGCCTTGAGCGTAAAAACCCCCGCATCGCTGCCGTCATCGGCATAGACGACGCGGGTATGCGCCACCGGCCAGCCGCGTTCGCGGGCGAAGGCCAGCAGGCGGACGGTCTCGGCGATGGCGGGGCCGATGTTGCCGCCGCCGAAGTGTTCGGGGTCCGCAAAGCCCAGGACGAAATCGACGATGACCAGCGCGGGGGCCGTCCCCATGCCGGCGCGGTTGCCCATGCCTTGGCGGGCGTAGATCGCGGCCTCCTCCTCGGGCGGCAACTTCGGGATGCGGCGGCCGCGGTCTGCCGGGATCACGCCACAGCCTCCAGGTCGCGCAGGCTCTGGATCATGCTGGTCCGCAGAAGATACGCGCGATGGCGCGCGGGGTCGGCGACCGTCGCGCGCAGATCGTCGAGGAAGGCCTTTCGCGCTTCGGGGTCCTTCTGGTTCAGGATGCTGCGGTTGCGCAGCGCCTGCTGCTGCACGACCTCGCGCGCGACCTTTTGGCGCTGGCGCTGGTAGCGGCCCATGGTGTCCAGCGGCGCACCCTTCCACACCGCGGCCAGCTTCTCGGCCAGGTTCAGCGCGTCATGGATGCCGCCGTTCATGCCCATGCCGCCCAACGGATTGTTCACATGCGCCGCATCGCCGGCCAGTAACACGCGCCCCGCGACATACTGGTCGGCGACACGTTCATGCACGCGATAGGCGGTGCGGTGGCGGATCGTGTAGGGGTCCACGTTCGGCAGGACCTGCTGCATCCGCGCCTCGATCCGAGCGTCGGAGAGCATGACCTCCTCCGGTTCGCTCGCATCGGTCGGCAGCAGCAGCCGCCACAGGCTGGCGGTCCGCAGCAGCACGAACCATTCCTCAGGGTCGCTGATATAGGCGATGTTGGTCAGGTCCGCGATCGCATCGTGGTAGGCGAAGGGCGTGGACAAAGTCAGGTAGAGTTCCGGGATCGTCTGGCCTTCGAAGCCGATGCCGAGCGACCGGCGCACCGCGCTGCGCGCGCCATCGGCGCCGATCAGGAAGCGGCCGCGATGGCTTGTCCGCGCGCCGTCCGGGTCCTCGACCGTCAGCGTCACGCCGTGGTCGTCCTGCGCGACCTCGGCCGCGCGGGCGTCATAGACGAAGGCGACGTCGGGGTTGGTCGCCAGCAGGTCGCGCAGCATACGCGTCAGCCGCCATTGTTCGCATTGCAGGCGGAAGGGGTGGCGCGTGTCGTCCGCGATCATCGCGTGGTCGAAGGTGGCGATGGGCCCGGCCTGGCGGTCGCGAAACTGCCAGCTCGGGCAGATCAGCCCCTGTTCGATCATGGCCGGCACCACACCGAAGCGTTCCAGCATGTCCAGTGTCGGCGGGTGGAAGGTGCTGGCGCGCAGCCCGTCGGGCAGGTCGCGCTCGGCCTCCACGATCAGCACGGGCACGCCTTCGGCGGCCAGGCTGGCGGCGGCGACAAGCCCCACGGGGCCGGCGCCCGCGATGATCACCCGATCGTCCTGCATGAAGGCTCCTGCTGCGTCAGGCCTTATAGAAGCCAGGATCGGCGCCCTGGGAAGCCCCATCCGACAGCCAGGCCCAGAGGCCGAAGGCGCCGCCGGCGACGCCCCAGGTGATGTTGTAGTTCGCGACCGCCACGGCCCCGAGCACCACGGCGGCGATCCGGATGGGAAAGGGCGCGCCGCGTAGCGTCCAGAGCCCCAGCAGCAGGGTGGCAGCCCCAAAGACCTGCCAGTGCTGCAACCACAGCAGCACGGCCCGCGGTTCGCAGGCCCAGGCCCGCGGTGTGCCGGCACAGGCCGCGAAGCCGGCCGGTTCCACGCCAAGCGCGCGATACAGCGCCATGGCGCCATAGGCGATCACGACAGTGAGTATCCCGATCGCATCGCGCCGTTGCATGCTGTCACCTTGGCCCGGGTTGATGGCGGCTTGATGGCGCGCATCTATGGGGCATGAACATTCCTTTCCTGAATCGTCGTCCCAATGTTGCCGTCCTGCGCCTCGACGGCGTCATCGCGGCCCAGGGCGGCGGCTTCGGCGCGCCGACGCTGTCTGCGCAACGGCTGAACCCGGTGATCGAACGTGCGTTCAAACTGCCCCGCCTGGCGGGGGTGATGCTGGCCGTGAATTCGCCCGGCGGGTCGCCCGCGCAATCCAGCCTGATCGCCGCCCGCATCCGTGCGCTGGCATTGGAAAAGAAGGTGCCGGTGGTGGCGGTGGTCGAGGATGCGGCCGCCTCGGGCGGCTATTGGCTGGCCTGTGCGGCCGATGAGATCATCGTGGACCCGACCAGCATCGTGGGGTCCATTGGCGTGATTTCGGGCGGCTTCGGCTTCTCGGATGCCATGGCGCGCATCGGCGTGGAACGTCGGCTGACCACGGCGGGGACGGAAAAATCCCTGATGGACCCCTTCCGCCCCACGACACCGGACCAGCAGGCACGGCTGGAGGAACTGCTGGCCGCGTTGCATGAGGAGTTCATGGGCTGGGTGCGGACCCGCCGTGCCGGACGTTTGAAGGCGGAGGAAAGCGCGCTGTTCACCGGCCGGTTCTGGACAGGGCGGGAGGCGGTGGGCCTCGGCCTGGTCGATGGCATGGGCACGCTGCATGGCGAGGTGAAGCGCCGCTTCGGCGACAAGGCGCGCCTGGTGCCGATCGGCCAGCCCCGGCGCGGCCTGCCCTGGCGCCTGCTGGGGGGCGCGGGCCTGGCGGCCGAGGCGGTGGAGGCGGCCTTCACCGCCGCGGAACACCGTGCCGCCTGGGCGCGCATCGGGCTGTAGCCCCCTTCCTTGCCGGGGCTTCGGGGCCGCGCGTATACCCCGCGCGTGATGCACGACAGACCCCCTTCCTTTCAGGAAATCATCCTGCGCCTGTCCGCCTTCTGGGCGGCGCAGGGCTGCGTTATCCTGCAGCCCTACGACATGGAAATGGGCGCGGGGACGTTTCACCCCGCGACCACGCTGCGGGCGCTGGGCCCAAAACCCTGGCGCGCAGCCTATGTGCAGCCCAGCCGCCGGCCGGCCGATGGACGCTACGGCGAGAATCCGAACCGGCTGCAGCATTACTACCAGTACCAGGTGATCCTGAAGCCTTCGCCGACCGACCCGCAGGCGTTGCTGCTGGACAGCTATCGCGCGCTTGGTATCGACCCGCTGCTGCACGACATCCGCTTTGTCGAGGATGACTGGGAAAGCCCGACGCTTGGCGCCTGGGGCCTTGGCTGGGAAGTCTGGTGCGATGGGATGGAGGTGACGCAGTTCACCTATTTCCAGCAGGTTGGCGGCATCGCGGTGGATCTGCCGAGTGCCGAACTGACCTACGGGCTGGAGCGACTGGCGATGTATATCCAGGGCGTCGAGAATGTGTACGACCTCGACTACAACGGCGCCGGCGTGACCTATCGCGATGTTTTTCTCCGGGCCGAGCGCGAGTTTTCCGCGCATAATTTCGAATCCGCCGATATCCCGATGCTGTTCCGCCACTTCGCGGATGCAGAGGCGGAATGTGCTTCGCTGCTGGAACGCCGCCTGGCGCTGCCGGCCTATGACCAGTGCATCAAGGCGTCGCACCGCTTCAACCTGCTGGATGCGCGGGGCGCCATCAGCGTGACGGAACGGGCGGCCTATATCGGCCGGGTGCGGGCGCTGGCCAAGGCGTGTTGCGAGGCCTGGGTGGCGGCCAAGGCAGCGTGAACCTTGCGCCTGGGCCACTTTCTACCGTATCATTGCGGCTTTCTACCATGAGGCTGCCATGGGCCAGTTGAACATCAAGGACGACACGCTGATCGCCGAGGCGAAGGAGCTGGCGGCGTTGCTCGGCACCTCCGTCACCGGCGCGTTGCGCGAGGCCGTGCACGAGCGGTTGCTGCGCGAGAAGGCCGAGCGGGACGAGCGCAAGCGGCGGAAATTCGAGGCGATCATGGCGATCGCCGAACGCGCCTCCAAGCTCGTGCCACCGGGCGTCACCAGCGACCACGGCGACATCTACGACGAGAACGGCCTGCCGAAGTGATCGTTGCTTCCTCCGCGCTGATAGCGATCCTGTTCAAGGAGGCCGATGCCGTGGCCTTTGCCTCCGTGCTGCGCGACGCGCCTGCCTGCGCGGTTGCGGCACCCACGGTGGTCGAGGCGGCGATGGTGGCCGAAGGCCGCGCAGGGCCGGGCATGGCGCGGGAGCTGGACGACCTGCTGCGCGCGGTCGATGCGGATGTCGTCGCCTTCACCGCAGAGCACGCCGCGATCGCCCGCGACGCCTGGCGGCGCTTCGGCCAGGGCCGCCATCCGGCCGGGCTTAACCTCGGCGACTGCTTCGCCTATGCGCTGGCGCAGGCGCGGGGCGAACCCCTGCTGTTCAAGGGGCAGGATTTTGCCCAGACCGATGTGAAGGCGGCGATGTAGTGCCCGAACTGCTTTTGGAACTGTTTTCCGAGGAAATCCCGGCGCGCATGCAGCCGCGCGCCGCCGAGGATCTTTGCCGATTGCTGACCGAATCCCTGGGCCCGGCAGGCCTGGTGCCGGGCGCGCCGCGGCTCTTTCACGCCCCGCGCCGCATCGCCCTGGCTTGCGACCTTTCCCGAGGGACCGCGGCCGAGACGCGGGAGGAACGCGGCCCGCGCAATGGTGCGCCCGCCGCTGCCGTCGAAGCCTTTTTCCGCGGCAAGGCGGGGCTGTCGCCCGAGACCGCTGCCGAGGCTGCCGCCATCCTGGCCGGTGGCGGGTCCTATGCCGCGGGGGGTGTCTCGGCCGCCTATGCCGATACCGGCAAGGGCGTCTTCGTGCTGGCCCGGCTGGAACGCCCAGGACGCGCGACGCCTGCCGTGCTGGCCGAGGTCCTGCCCGGCATCCTGCGCCGCTTCCCCTGGCCGAAATCGATGCGCTGGGGCGGCACTTCGACCTTCACCTGGGTACGGCCGCTGAAGCGCATCCTGTGTGTGTTCGACGGCGCGGTCGTGCCTTTCGACCTGCGTGATGGTGAGGATGACGGACACGGGCTGGTCGCCGGCAATCTGACCGAGGGCCACCGGCTGATGTCGCCCGGGGCCTTCGCCATTACCGACGCGGCGGGCTGGGAGGCAGGGCTGCGCGCGCGCCACGTCATCGCCGACCCGGCCGAGCGCCTGGCGCTGATCCGCGACGGCGTGACGGCCCTGGCTGCGGCCGAAGGGCTTTTGGTGGTCCCCGACGAACCGCTGCTCGCCGAGATCGCCGGCCTGGTGGAATGGCCAGTGCCGCTGCTGGCGCGCATCGACGACGCCTTCATGGACCTGCCGCCCGAGGCGATGCGCAGCACCATGCGGGCGAACCAGAAATACCTCTCGCTGCGCCACCCCGATGGCCGGGCGGCGGCGCGTTTCGCATTGGTCGCCAATATCGCGGCGCACGACGGCGGGGCCGCGATCATCGCTGGCAATGAACGCGTGCTGCGCGCCCGGCTTTCGGATGCGCGCTTCTTCTGGGACCAGGACCGCAAGCAGCGGCTGGAGGCCTGGTTGCCGAAGCTGGACAACGTGGTCTTCCACCAGAAGCTGGGCACGCAGGGGCAGCGGGTGCGGCGGCTGGAGAAGCTGGCGGCTTGGCTGGCGCCCAAGCTCGGCGCCGATCCGGTACTGGCGGCGCGGGCCGCGCGCCTGGCCAAGGCGGACCTCGCGACCGGCATGGTCGGCGAATTTCCCGAACTGCAGGGCATCATGGGCCGCTACTACGCGCTTCATGATGCCGAGGCGCCGGCGGTGGCCGAGGCCATCGGCGATCATTATCGCCCGGCCGGGCCAGGGGATTCGGTACCTTCCGCCCCCGTCAGCATCGCCGTGGCCCTGGCCGACAAGCTGGACCAGCTGGCTGGCTTTTTCGCGGTGGATGAACGCCCGACCGGCAGCGGCGATCCCTATGCGCTGCGCCGCGCGGCCCTGGGCGTGATCCGCATCATCCGCGAAAACGGGCTGCGCATCGGCCTGTCCGATGCCATCGGCGAGGCCTTCTTCGGCTTCGCCCAGTCGACCGGCGAAACCGCATCGCCCGAATTCGGCATGGCCGTCGCGACCGAGGTGATGGCGACCGGCTGGTCCGCCCCGCGCGGCTGCGCCCACCCGCCGATGGTCGCGGCCTTCGCCGAGGGGGTGGTGCGGTTTCTGGGCGAACGCCTGCGTGTGCAGATGCGGGCGATGGGCGAGCGGCATGACGTGGTCGCCGCGGCCTTTGGCGCTGGGGGTGATGATGATTTGGTGCGCCTGCTGGCGCGGGCCGAAGCGGTCGGCGCAATGCTGGCGCAACCGGATGGGGCGGCGCTGCTGGCGGCCTATCGTCGGGCGGCAAATATCCTGCGCATCGAGACAAAAAAGGATGGCGCCAGTTTTGCGGAAGCCGTGGATCCGGCGCTGCTCGGGCTTCAGGCCGAAAGCGAACTGGCAACTCGCCTGGGTGCGACGGTCATTCCGCCCGATGATTTCCCCGGTGCCTGTGCAGCGCTGATGCACCTCAGCCCGCACATCGACGCTTTCTTCGCCGCCGCCATGATCAACGATCCCGATCGCGCAATCCGCACGAACCGGCTTCGCCTGTTGCAAAAATTTGTCGATGCTGTGAACAGCGTCGCCGACCTGTCCAAGATCGAAGGGTAAATCCGCATGAGCCACCAATGGGTCTATTCCTTCGGCGCCAGCCTGAACGAAGGCGGCGCGGGCATGCGCAACCTGCTGGGCGGCAAGGGTGCGAATCTCGCGGAAATGGCTGGCATCGGCCTGCCGGTGCCACCCGGCTTCACCATCACGACCGAGGTCTGCACCGCCTACTACGACAACGGCAAGCAATACCCCGCGGAGCTGGAAGCCCAGGTCGAAGCCGGGTTGAAGCGGATCGAGGCAGCCGCCGGCATGGTCTTCGGCGACAACCACAAGCCGCTGCTCGTCTCCGTCCGTTCCGGCGCGCGCGTGTCGATGCCGGGCATGATGGACACGGTGCTGAACCTCGGGCTGAACGATGCGACCGTCGAGGGCCTCGCCGTGGCATCGGGCGATGCGCGCTTTGCCTGGGACAGCTATCGCCGCTTCATCCAGATGTACGGCTCGGTCGTGCTGAACGTGGACCATCACCGCTTCGAGGAAATCATCGAGGCCGTGAAGCTCGACACGGGCGCCACCGAGGACACGCAGCTGACCGCGCAGGACTGGCACCGCGTGGTCCATGGCTACAAGGAAATGGTCGCCGAGGAGACGGGCCGCCCCTTCCCCCAGGCGCCGCATGAGCAGCTCTGGGGCGCGATCGGCGCGGTCTTCGGGTCCTGGATGAACCCGCGTGCGAACACCTATCGCCGGCTGAACGACATCCCCGCGACCTGGGGCACGGCGGTGAATGTGCAGGCGATGGTCTTTGGCAACATGGGCCAGGATTGCGCGACGGGCGTGTGCTTCACGCGCGATCCGAGCACCGGCGAGAACATCTTCTACGGCGAATACCTGATCAATGCGCAGGGCGAGGATGTCGTGGCCGGCATCCGCACCCCGCAGCCCATGGCGCAGCTCAAGGCGAAGCCTGGCGAGACCAGCATGGAAGTCGCCATGCCCCAGGCCTACGCCGAGTTGGTCGCGGTGCGCGAAAAGCTCGAAAAGCACTACACCGACATGCAGGACATCGAATTCACCGTCCAGCAGAACAAGCTCTACATGCTGCAGACCAGCAACGGAAAGCGCACCGCCGCGGCCAGCCTGAAGATCGCCGTGGACATGGCCGAGGAAGGGCTGATCGACCGCACCGAGGCCGTGCGCCGCGTGAACCCCGGCGCGCTGGACCAGCTGCTGCACCCGACGCTGGACCCGAAGGCCCCGCGCAAGCTGCTCTCCAAGGGCCTTCCGGCCAGCCCGGGCGCTGCCTCCGGCGTCGTCGTGTTCAATTCGGATGAGGCGGAGCTGCGCGCGGCCAAGGGCGAGGCGGTCATTCTGGTCCGTATCGAAACCAGCCCCGAGGACATCCACGGCATGCACGCGGCCCGCGGCATCCTGACCACGCGCGGCGGCATGACCAGCCACGCGGCGGTGGTTGCCCGCGGCATGGGCCGGCCCTGCGTCGCCGGTGCCGGCGGCGTGCAGGTCGATTACCACGCCCAGGCGCTGGCCGCCGGCGGCCACATCATCCGCGGTGGGGAGACGATCACCCTGGATGGCGCAACGGGCGAGATCTTCATCGGCCACGTCGCGATGATCGAACCGCAGTTGTCGGGCGATTTCTCCACCCTGATGGGCTGGGCGGATGGCGTGCGCCGGCTGAAGGTCCGCGCCAATGCCGAAACACCGCTGGACGCCGATACGGCCCGCCGCTTCGGCGCCGAGGGCATCGGGCTCTGCCGTACCGAGCACATGTTCTTCGATCCCGCCCGCATCGGCGCCGTGCGCCAGATGATCATGAGCGAGACCGAAGGCGGCCGCCGCGATGCGCTGGCCAAGCTGCTGCCGTTCCAGCGTGAGGATTTTGCCGAATTGTTCCGCATCATGGCGGGGCTGCCCGTGACCATCCGCCTGCTCGACCCGCCGCTGCACGAATTCCTGCCGCACAAGGACGAGGAAATGGCGGAGGTCGCCGTCAGCCTCGGCGCCGATCTCGCCACCATGCAGCGCCGCGCGGCGGACCTGGCGGAAGCCAACCCGATGCTCGGCCATCGCGGCTGCCGCCTGGGCATCACCTATCCCGAGATCTACGCGATGCAGTCGCGCGCGATCTTTGAGGCCGCGATCCTCGTCGCGAAGGAAACCGGCAAGCCGGTGGTGCCCGAGATCATGATCCCGCTGGTCGGCATCAAGCGCGAGTTGGACATCACCCGCGCCCAGGTCATCCATGTGGCCGAGGAGGTTTTCGCCGAGGCCGGGGCCCGGGTGGACTATATGGTCGGCACGATGATCGAACTGCCGCGCGCAGCGCTGACCGCGGACAAGATCGCGGATGCGGCGGACTTCTTCTCCTTCGGTACCAACGATCTGACGCAGACCGTCTTCGGCCTGTCGCGCGACGATGCGGGCAAGTTCCTGCCTTACTACGTCGATCACGACATCCTGCCGAAGGACCCGTTCGTGTCGATCGATGTGGAAGGTGTCGGCGCGCTGATCGCGATTGCGACCGAGAAGGGGCGTTCGGTGAAGCCCGGCCTCAAGCTCGGCATCTGCGGCGAGCACGGCGGCGACCCGGCCAGCATCCAGTTCTGCGAGTCGATCGGCTTGGACTACGTGTCCTGCTCACCCTATCGCGTGCCGGTGGCGCGGCTGGCGGCGGCGCAGGCGGCGCTGGCTTCGGTCGGGACCGACCGCACCACATAGGCAAAGGCGGGGGGGGGGCGCGAACCGCCCCCCTTATCGTCAGCCGAACACGTCGGACGGCGAGTCGATCCGCAGTTCCTCGCCCATTTCCTGGCCCATGCGTTCGGCATCGGCCGCACAGCCCACCATGGTCTTCTTCAGCAGAAAGGAGCCATCGGCGCGGGCGACCAGGCCGGTCAGTTGCAGGTCGCGGTTCGGCAGGATTTTTCCATAGGCCCCGATGGGCGTCCGGCACGACCCGTCCAGCGCACCCAGCAACGCGCGTTCGGCGGTCGCCACGGTGCGCGCGGTCGGGTCCTCGATCGCGGTCAGCATTTCGTGCAGTTCCACGTCCTTGGCGCGGACGGTGACGCCGACGATGCCCTGGCCGGCGGCGGGAACCATGACCTCGGGGTCCAAGATGATGCCGGCCTCGTGCTCCATCTCCAGCCGGCGCAGCCCGGCGATGGCCAGAAGCGAGGCGCCGAACTGCCCGCTGCGCACCTTGCCCAGGCGGCTTTGCACATTGCCGCGGATCACTTCGACCCGCAGGTCGGGGCGCGCGTAGAGCAACTGCGACTGGCGGCGGACCGAGGCGGTGCCGACCAGCATGCCCAGCGGCAGCCCGGCATAGGGGTCCTCGGGGTCGAAGGCGGTGGTGCATTCCTCGCCCAGGATGATGGCGTCCCGCGCATCTTCCCGGCGCAGCATGCAGGCGAGCACCACGCCTGGCGGCATCTCGGTTTCCAGGTCCTTCAGGCTGTGGACCGCGAAGTCCACCCGTCCATCCAGCAGCGCCTCATGGATTTCCTTGGAGAACAGCCCCTTGCCGCCGATGTCGGCCAGACGCTGGTCCTGGATGCGATCGCCGATGCAGCTGATCTCATGCTCTTCGAACGCATTGGCGTCCCGCAGGACGGGGCAGAGGGCGGAGATGATCGAGAGGAAATGCCGCGTCTGCCACAGCGCCAGCGGCGAGCCGCGCGTGCCGACGCGCATCGGCAGGGTCTGGCCATGGCGCCGCACGCTGGCGCCGGCCTGGCGATACGGCGCAGGTTGACGCGCGAGGGCGTGACCGGCAGGCATGCTGCCATCAAGGGACCGCAAAAACATCAGGCTTCTCCGGCCAACGAAACGGGGTAGGGGGCGGTCATGCGCGGGCGAAGCCCAGAAGATGCGCCATGTCCTTGAAGAAAATCTTGACGTGCGCCATCGGGTCGCGCCGCACGAGTTCCTTGTTCATGTAGGACTCCCAGGTCAGCCGCTGGACGTCCTTGTCCTCGCAGATCTTCACGAACTTCTCGCGGCGCTTGTCGCTCGAATACCAGAAGTATTGCATGATACCAAGGACGAAAAAGACCGTGCCATGCGCCTTCATGAAGCGCTTGCGGGCGGTCTTCAGCACGCGGGGGTCGCCGGTGGCGCAGAGCGCCTCGGCCGATTCGGCCACCAGGCGGCCGCAGAGCATCGCGTAGTAGATGCCCTCGCCCGAGGCCGGGGCGACGACGCCCGCCGCATCGCCGGCCAGGATCACGTCCCGCCCGTTGTCCCAGCGCTTGAGCGGCTTCAGCGGGATGGGCGCGCCTTCGTGGCGGAGGGTCTCGCAGCCCTCAAGCCCGCGTTCGCGGCGCAGATCGCCGACCGCGTTGCGCAGGCCAAAGCCCTTCTGCATCGACCCCGTGCCGATGCTCATCGTGTCGCCATGCGGGAAGACCCAGGCGTAGAAGTCGGGCGAAAGCTTGCCGGTGTAATGCACTTCGCAGCGCGTGGGGTCGTAGTTCGGATTGCCCTCCGGCGCGCGGACGATCTCGTGATAGGCGAAGACGTACTTCATCTTCTCCGACCCCGGGATGCACTGCTTGCCGACGTTGGAGCGCGCGCCATCGGCGCCGATCACGACGCGGGCGGTCACGCTGACCGGCGCCTCGCTGCCCTTCGGCGTGAAGGTCACGACGGCCGTGCCATCGGCATTGCGCGTGATGGTCTGGAAGGTGGCGTCGCGGCGCTCGGCGCCCGCATCGGCGGCACGTTCGCGCAGCCATTCGTCGAAGTGTTCGCGATCGACCATCCCGACATAGCCGCCGTCGATCGGCATATCCACTTCCTTGCGGCTGGGCGCGACCATCGTGGCCGAGCGAGCGCGGGCGACCATCATGTGGTCGGGAATGTCGAAATCCCGGATCGCGCGTGGCGGGATCGCGCCGCCGCAGGGCTTGATGCGGCCGGCCCGGTCGAGCAGCAGCACCGAGCGCCCGCTGCGCGCCAGGTCATTGGCGGCAGTCGCACCGGCCGGGCCACCGCCCACAACCACAACGTCGAAGTGTTCCATGGCGGTCATCTCCGGTCAGCCCCGCGCCGCGGCGAGGGGTTCGAGGTCGTGGCTCGGGCGCGTTGTCGCGCTGCGGCCGATCTGGGCGGCGATTGCGCCGGCGGCGAGGAAGAGCAGCGCATCGCCGGCGAAGACGGCCGCATAGGCCTGCGGGACGGAGCCGAGCGCCCAACGCGCCACATCGGTCGCGGCAGCACCCGCCAGGCCGCCGAGGCCGAAGGCGATGGCCTGCGCCGCGCCCCAAAGCCCCATGCGCACGCCTTCACGCTGTTCGCGCCCGCGGCCCACCATCTGCATCATCGCGGCGATGGCCGCGGCGGCGAAGACGCCATTGGCGACGCCGAGCACGAAGTAGGTCGTCTGCAGCGGCCAACCCGGGCCGACCAGGGCCGCCCCGACCACGCCGAGCGCGGTCAGTGCCGCAGCGATGCAGCCGCCGACCGCCCATGTGCGCATCGGCCCAAGCCGCGTGCCGAACAGGGCGCTGGCAACCGCCAGGAAGATCATGCCGAGCAACACGCCGCCGTGCTGAACAGAGGCGAGGCGCGTGGTCTCGCCCAGGGTCAGGCCGAAGACGGCGCCGGCGAAGGGCTCCAGGATCAGGTCCTGGGCCGAATAGGCCAGCATCGAGACGAAGACGAAGATGGTGAACAGCCGCGCCTCGGGTTCGGCCCAGACCTGGCCGATCGCCTGGCGGAAGGGCGTCTTGACGATGGGGGCCGCGGCGACGGCGATGCGTGCGGGCTCCACGCCCCAGACCGCCAGGCAGGTCACCACCAGCGCAATCGCCGAAACGCCGGCGGTCACGGCGATAAGGCGCTCGGGCGAATAGGGGTCCAGCAGCCGGCCGGCGACGGCGGTGGTCACCACGAAGCCCGCGATCATCATGATCCAGACCAGGGACGCCGCGGCTGGGCGCCGCCCTTCCGCGACGAGGCTGGACAGCAGCACCAGCAGCGATGTGCCGCCGGCACCGACACCCACGCCGATCACGACGAAGGACAGGGCGGCGAGGCAGGTGCCGAGCACGGGCATCGTCGCCATCAGCGTGGTGGCGGCCGCCGCGGCGATGCCGCCCAGGCCCAGCACCGCGACGCCACCGATGATCCAAGGGGTGCGGCGCCCGCCCATGTCCGACCCGTGGCCGAGCCGGGGGCGCAGCATCTGCACCGCGTAATGCAGCCCGACCAGCACACCCGGCAACGTCGCGGGCAGGGCAAGTTCGATGACCATCACGCGGTTCAGGGCGGAGGTCATCAGCACGACGATCGCACCGAGCGAGGTCTGCACCAGACCCAGACGCAAGATGCCAAGCCAGCCGAGCGGCATCTTCGTCATCACGGCCTCCTTGGCTTGGTCATGAACGGAGGCTAAGGCGGGCGGGGGTCGAGTGTCAAGTTCCATTGACGTAAACTTGGATTGACACTTTTGCCGGCGGAGCGCTCGGGCAACTGGTCTGGGGGGCCAGGCTCAGGGCCGAAGCGCGAAGGCCGCGATCAGCATGCCCGCGACATAAAGCGTCGTGCCCGTGCCATTGTACCAGGGCGCCTGGCCCTTGGGGTCGCGCAGCAGGCGCCGCATCAGCAGGAGCTGTGCGGCCAGCGCCGCCGCGATCGCCATCGCGTGGATCGGCGCCCCCCAGGCCCAGAGCAGCGCGATCACCACCGCCTGCGGCACCGCCATGGCGATGCAGGCGACCCGGGCCGCACGGTCCACCCCCAGCAGCACCGGCAGGCTGTCGATTCCCATGCGGCTGTCGCCCTCGACCGACTTGAAGTCGTTCAACGTCATGATGCCATGGGCGCCAGCGCTGTAGAGTGCGGCGACCAGCAGCACCTGCCAGCCTGGCGCCATGCCGGCCATGACCGCGGCCCCGGTGATCCAGGGCAGGCCTTCGTAGCAGGCAGCACAGGCTGCATTGCCCCACCAGCCATTCTGCTTCAGCCGCAGCGGTGGCGCGCTGTAGGCCCAGGCCAGGGCCAGGCCCACGACCGTCGCCCAGAAGCCGAAGCTGCCCAACACCGTCGCCACCGCCAGCGACAGCGCGGTCCAGCCGATGGCGATGTACAGGCCCCATTGGCCCGGCATCCGGCCCGAAGGGATCGGCCGCTGCGGTTCGTTGATCGCGTCCACATGGCGATCGTACCAATCGTTGATCGCCTGGCTGGTGCCGCAGACCAGCGGGCCGGTCAGCAGGATGCCGACGATGATCAGGTGCCAGTGGCCATTGCCACCGATCCCGGTGGACACGACTCCACAGCTGAAGGCCCACATCGGGGCGAACCAGGTCACCGGTTTCAGCAGTTCGAGGACCGTGGAAAGGGCAGGACGCGTCAAGGCAGCCATGAAGTCCTAGTCCTGCTCCCCGGCGTTCCCGGCGAGGTCTCCAAGACCATACCGGCGCAGCTTCACGTAAAGGCTCTGCCGCGACAGGCCAAGCATCTCGGCCGCCGAGACCCGGTTGTCGCCGGATAATTCCAACGCCGCCTCGATGCACAGCCGCTCGATCGCGTCGGTTGCCTCCCGCACCAGGTCCTTGAGCGGCACGCGGCCGATCAACTCGGTCAATTGCTCGACGGACCGCGTGGTCGGGCGGCTGGCGCGCGGTTCCGTCGCCATGCGGGGGCCGATGTCGCGGATGGAGAAGCCAAAGCAGGGTTGCCCCGCGTTCATCGCGGCAACGGCCGATATCTCGACCTCGGCAGCCGAACCGTATTCGCCGCGGAAGGTCGTGGCGAAAAGCCGTACCGACCCGCGTTGCCGCAGATTGGCCATGAGCACATTGACATCGATGCCCGGCCGGCCGAGCCAGCGGTCCAGCGGCTCGCCCTGCACCTGTTCCTCGGAGCCGATCTGGGCCAGGTCGAGGAAGGCCGCGTTGGCGGTGAAGATGCGCCCCTCCGGCCCGGTGACGACGAAGCCATCGGGCGCGCCCTCGACCAGTTTCAACAGCCTTACCTTGGCCGCGGGCAGCAGGATCTCGTTCGAATCGGTCTGCGGGTTGACCAGGCGCAGGAGGAACTGCGAGGCATTCTCCTGCCGGAACAGCGAGGCGGAGACCAGCACGTCGCGGTCCTCATGGCCCAGTCGGATTCGCACCTCGTCTCCCTTGCTCGCCGCGCGCACCGAGGCGAGCAGGCCCTGGAGCGTAACGATGCCGGCGGCATCGAACAGGGTGGTGACGGACTGGCCGACCGCCTGCTTGCCGGCGCTGAACAACTGCCGCGCGGGCGGATTCGCCTCGACCACCTTCAGGCTTGTCGCATCGACGACCAGCACCGGTTCGGCGGCCAGTTGGAACAGCAGGCGGTAGCGCGTCTCGGCGTAGCGCAGGCGGGAATACTCGCGCTCCATGGCCTGCTGCGCTTCGACCAGGCGTTGCTGCAGGGCGGCGACCGGGCGCAGGTCTCGGCCAAAGACCACCGTGCGGCCCTGGGCGCCGACCTGCATGGCGGCGTAGAGGATCGGTATGCCGTCGCCGTTCGCGGCGATCTGGTTGATGTGTCGCCAGCGTGGGGCTGCCTTGGCCTGGGCGTCGCGCAGGATCTGATCGACCTTGCCGCGGCTGTCCTTCATCACCGTGCCGCTCCAGGTGCGGCCGAGCCAGCTGTCCTGGCCTTCCAGCGCCAGGGCCAGTTCCTCGCTGCTGCAGGCCAGGTCGCGGATGACCCCCGCCTCATCGATGATGAGGGCAATGTCCGCCGCCGCCGTGATCAGCGCAGCCGTGGCTTCCGTATCGAGATCGCCAAGCAGGCTTTTCGGAGCACTGAACATTTTCACGTGGGCAGTCATCCTTTGGATCAAGGGTTCCCTGGCAGTCAGCCTCCTTGGTCAGTCGATCGGTCTTACTTGCCGCGTTCAGTCGTGCGGGGCCAGAAGCGTGAGCAGGCGTTCGGCCTGCAGGGTGGCGGCGCGTGCATCGACCGAGGTGGCATCGGCCCCGACGACGGCGGTATACGCCGGATTCTCGATGAACAGGGGGCCGCCCACCAGGATGCCGACCCGCGGATTGCGCGAAGCCCGGCGCACCGCACGAATGGCCGCCGTCAGCGGCGCCAGTTCGTCGTCGCAGCTGGCGGAGAAGCCGACGATCGAGAACCAGTCCTGCCGCACCATGGTGGCCACGTCGGGGCAGGCGACGTCCAGCCCCAGCGAGACGGACCAGCCGGCGCGGCGGAAGAACTCGGCCACCATGGAAAGACCGAAGCTGTGCTGCTGGCCGGGCAAGGGGCAAAGCAGGATCTGGCGGCCCTCCTTTACCACGTCGCGGTCCCAGCGGGCGGCATCCGCGTGAAAGGCTGGCCCGAGGGCCCGCATGAGATGCTGCAGGTGAACCACGCCGAGCGTCACCTGGGTGAAGTCACAGGTGTCGTCCTGCCAGAACACGCCGAGCCGCCGGGCGGCCGGCGCCAGCAGGTCCAAGTAGAGCGTTTCGGGCGCTGCGCCGTCGCGGTGCAGGGCCTCCATGAGCGCGGTCGCGCCGGCCAGGTTGCTGTCCAGCACCATCGCGGTCAGCGCCGCAACCTCGGCCGGGCCGGGGGTCAGGCAGGGCGAAGCGGCAACCAGCGCGTCAGACATGACGGCCGCATGCGCCAGCAGCACGCGCGATTCGGTCTTTGCGGCGTTGGGCGGGATGGGGCCTGTGGGTTGCCATTGACGGATCTCCATGCCGACGCCGTCAGCCTCTGGCCGGGTGCAAGTGGGGTCCCGTGACGCCGCCTGGCGCCACCGGCCTTTAATCAGTGTGTCCTGTCCCGAGCCGAACATCCGCTGCGCAGCCATCCGTATTGCAAGTGATTTTATCGATCGCCGGGCGGCAAAGTGTCAAGCCGCATTTACGTCAATCTCGCTTGACACTTCGAGCCGCCCCCCTCTAGCCTTCGGATCAACGGGCACGAGGTAGGAGGAGGATGTTGGAGGGCCGTCAAAGCCAGATCGGTCCAGCACCTTTTCCACCGGCCGGGGGGCGCGCGTCGGCGACGACATGCTCCATCACCCACCAGCCGGCCTTCCGACCAGGGGGTTTGTCAAGCAATGCGCGCATCTAACGTCTTCGCCAGGTTGATCGACCAGGTGGATTGCTGCCCCCTCGCCGCAGGTGCGGGGCGCCGGCATGAGGATGAACGGGCCACGGCGCCGGTGCTGCGCCAGCCGCTCTACACACCCGAGGAACGCGAGCGCCGTGATGCCAGCCCCTGGACCATGGTCCAGGGTGTGCTGGCGCCGGTACAGTTCGTGATATTCCTGGTCAGCCTGGGGCTGGTCCTGCGTTACCTCGCGACCGGCGAAGGCTTTGCGCTCGCGACCGCTTCCGTCGTGGTCAAGACGCTGGCGCTCTACACCATCATGATCACCGGCTGCATTTGGGAAGAGCGGGTCTTCGGCAAGTATCTGTTCGCACGCGCCTTTTTCTGGGAAGACGTGTTCAGCATGCTCGTGCTGGCGCTGCACACAGCCTATCTGATCGTGGTCTTCGCCGAAATCGGTGACGCCCGGGCGCAGATGTTCCTGGCGCTGGCCGCTTACGCCTCCTACGTCATCAACGCCGGGCAGTTCATCATGAAGCTGCGGGCGGCGCGTCTGGACATGGCCGCGCGCGATGCCGCGGCGAGCCTCGGTCTCGGCAAGTGAGCGCATCGGTCGCCCTTGATGCGGCGCCTGCGGCCATTGGGTGCGGCGATGCGCCAGTCCTGCGCGAGCGCGGACAGCGCGAGGTCTTCTGCGGACTGACCGGCATCATCTGGCTGCATCGCAAGATCCAGGACGCCTTCTTCCTGGTGGTCGGGTCCCGCACCTGCGCGCATCTGATCCAATCGGCCGCCGGCGTGATGATCTTTGCCGAACCGCGATTCGCGACCGCAATCATCGACGAACGCGACCTGGCCGGCCTGGCGGACTGCAACGAGGAACTGGACCGCGTGGTGACCCGGCTGCTGGAGCGCCGGCCTGATATCAAGCTGCTGTTCCTTGTAGGCTCCTGCCCCTCCGAGGTCATCAAGCTTGATCTTTCGCGCGCGGCGCAGCGGCTCTCCCGTGTGTTTTCGCCGCAGGTGCGGGTGCTGAACTATTCGGGCAGCGGGATCGAGACGACCTTCACCCAGGGCGAGGATGCCTGCCTCGCGGCCTTGGTGCCCGAGATGCCGGTGCCGAGCGCTACGGCGCCGCGCGCGTTGCTGGTCGTGGGCGCGTTGGCCGAGGTGGTCGAGGACCAGATGCGCCGGCTCTTCACGGCCTTGAACATCGGGCCCGTGCACTTCCTGCCGCCGCGCCGGGCGAGCGAACTGCCCGCCGTCGGGCCGAACACCGCCTATCTGCTCGCGCAGCCCTTCCTGGCCGATACGGCGCGCTTGCTGGACGCACGCGGCGCTACCCGTCTTGCGGCCCCTTTTCCCCTGGGCGCCGAGGGCACGACACTGTGGCTGAAGGCCGCAGCCGATTCCTGGGGCGTGGCTCCCGCACTGTTCCGTAGCGTGACCGCCGCCGGTGAGGAGCGCGCACGTGCCGGCATCGCCCGTTTCCGCGATGAACTGGCTGGCAAACGCATCTTCTTCTTCCCCGATTCGCAGCTGGAAATCCCGCTGGCGCGCTTCCTGGCGCGCGAGTTGTCGATGCTGCCGATCGAGGTCGGCACGCCCTATCTGCACCGCCAGCACCTGTCGGTTGAACTCGACCTTCTGCCCGCCGGCACCGTGCTGAGCGAAGGACAGCACGTCGAGAACCAGCTTGACCGCTGCCGCGCCGCGCGGCCGGACCTGGTGGTCTGCGGCCTGGGGCTTGCGAATCCGCTGGAGGCCGAGGGCATCGCCACCAAGTGGTCGATCGAGCTCGTCTTCACGCCGATCCAGGGCTACGACCAGGCGGGCGACCTGGCGGGGCTGTTCGCCCGGCCGCTCGATCGCCGCGCGCGGCTGGCGGTCTAGGCCATGCAACTCGCGCTCTGGACCTACGAAGGCCCGCCGCACATCGGGGCGATGCGAATCGCGACGGCGATGGAGGGCGTGCACTACGTGCTGCATGCGCCACAGGGCGATACCTATGCGGACCTGCTGTTCACCATGATCGAGCGGCGCAGCAAGCGCCCGCCGGTGACCTACACCACCTTTCAGGCGCGCGACCTGGGCGGCGACACCGCAGAATTGTTCATGACCGCGGCACGCGAGGCTTTTGCCCGCTTCCAGCCGCAGGCGATGCTGGTCGGCGCCTCCTGCACGGCCGAGTTGATTCAGGACGATCCGGGCGGCCTCGCGCGGACCCTGGGCCTGCCGATCCCGATCGTGCCGCTGGAACTGCCGGCCTATCAGCGCAAGGAAAACTGGGGCGCGTCTGAGACTTTCTATCAGATTGTTCGCACCATGGCGCAGCCGCATCTGCCGCCGCCCGGCACGAAGCGGGTGCGCGGTGATCGCGCGCGTTGCAACATTCTGGGGCCCACCGCGCTAGGTTTCCGCCATCGCGATGATTTGCGTGAGATTCGAGGTCTGCTCGCGCGACTCGGCGTCGATGTGAATGTAGTGGCCCCTATGGGGGCCACGCCGGCCGATCTGGCGCGGCTCGGCGATGCGGATTTCAATATCGTGCTCTACCCCGAGGTCGCACAGCAGGCGGCGTCCTGGCTCCAGCGCAGTTTCGGCCAGCCGAGCGTCAAGACCGTGCCGATCGGCGTCGGCGCCACGCGCGACTTCATTGCCGAGGTTGCGGCCCTGGCCGGTGTCGATGCTTCGGCGATGCTGGAGGACGAGACTTCGCGCCTGCCGTGGTATTCGCGATCAGTCGATTCGACGTACCTGACCGGCAAGCGCGTGTTCATTTTCGGCGATGCGACCCATGCCATCGCGGCGGCGCGTGTGGCGTCCCAGGAATTGGGCTTCAAGGTCGTAGGGCTTGGCACCTACAGCCGCGAATTTGCGCGTGACGTGCGGGAAGCGGCGAAGCTCTACGGCATCGAGGCGCTGATCACCGACGACTATATGGATGTCGAGGCGAAGGTCGCCGAGTTACAGCCCGAGCTGGTGCTGGGCACGCAAATGGAACGCAACATCGCCAAGAAGATCGGCATCCCTTGCGCGGTGATCTCGGCGCCCGTGCATGTGCAGGACTTCCCGGCGCGCACCTCGCCCCAGATGGGGTTCGAGGGCGCGAACGTGCTCTTCGACACCTGGGTCCATCCGCTGATGATGGGGCTGGAGGAACATCTGCTGGCGATGTTCCGCGAGGACTTCGAGTTCCACGACGGCGCGGCGCCGTCGCACCTGGGCGGCAAGGCCGAACCCATGGTCGAGAAAGCCGCAGCGGTTGCAGTGCTGGAATCACCCGCCGTCCTGGCATGGTCGAAGGATGGCGAGAAGGAGCTGGGCAAGATCCCCTTCTTCGTGCGCGGCAAGGCACGCCGCAATACCGAACGCTATGCCACCGAGCGCGGTATCTCGATCATCACGGTGGACACCCTCTACGAGGCAAAAGCCCATTATGCGCGCTGATGCAACACCAATCCGGGTCGTCATCGTCACGATGGACAGCCATTTCTCCGGCGCCATCAGCCTGGCGCAGACGGCCCTTCGCCGGGACTTGCCAGGCATGGAATTCATCGTGCATTCGGCCGATGAGTGGGCGAGCGACGAGGCCGCCCTGGCCGCATGCCACGCGGATATCGCCCGCGGCGACATCGTCATCGCAGCGATGCTGTTCCTGGAAGACCACATCAACCTGGTTAAGGCCGAATTGGCCGCGCGGCGCGACCATTGCGACGCCATGGTCTGCTGCCTGTCCGGCCCCGAGATCATGCGGCTGACACGCATGGGCCGCTTCAGCATGACCGGTGAGGCCAAGGGCATCATGGGCATGCTCAAGCGCCTGCGCGGCAAGCCGGGCAAGGCGGGCGCCGGGTCGAGTGGCGCGGGCCAGATGAAGATGCTGCGCGAACTGCCCAAGCTGCTGCGCTTCATCCCCGGCACGGCGCAGGATGTGCGGGCCTATTTCCTGACGCTGCAATACTGGCTGGCCGGTTCGGAAGAGAACCTGGCCAATATGGTGCGGCTGCTGGTCACACGTTATGCGCAAGGCCCGCGCCGCCTCGCCGCAGCGAAGGTAAAGGTCGGCAACCCGGTCCATTACCCCGAGGTGGGCGTCTATCACCCCCGCCTGAAGGGCCGGGTCGGTGAGCGCGCGGATGCGCTGCCGACGCCGGGCCGTCGCGGCACCGTCGGCCTTGTGCTGCTCCGTTCCTACGTGCTGGCCGGCAACGCCCGGCATTACGACGGCATCATCGCAGCGATCGAGGCGCGCGGTTTGAATGTGGTGCCGGTCTTCGCCAGTGGCCTGGATGCGCGCCCCGCGATGGACGCCTTCTTCAAGCGCAATGGTGTGCCGTCAGTCGATGCGATCATCTCGCTGACCGGCTTTTCCTTGGTCGGCGGCCCTGCGTACAACGACGCGCGTGCGGCCGAGGCGGCGCTGGCCGAACTCGACGTGCCCTATATCACCGCCCATCCGCTGGAATTCCAGACGATGAAGCAGTGGACCGCCGATGCGCGCGGCCTGTTGCCGGTTGAGGCGACGATGATGGTCGCCATTCCCGAACTGGATGGCGGCATCTGGCCGATGACCTTTGGTGGCCGCTGCGGCGCGTCTGACATCCCTGCCGAGCGGTGCGCCGGCTGTGATGGCGTGAACTGCTCGCGGGATATGGTCGCGCATCAGGAGCGCGCCGGCACGCTGGCGGACCGCGTGGCCAAGCTGGTGGCCTTGCGCCGGTCCGCGCGGGCGGAGCGCAAGATCGCAACCGTGCTCTTCAACTTCCCGCCGAACGCCGGGACCACCGGCACGGCGGCTTATCTCGGTGTCTTCTCGTCGCTGCACAACACGCTGACCGCGATGAAGGCTGCGGGCTACATGGTCGAGGTGCCGGAATCGGCCGATGCGCTGCGCGAGATGATCATCAACGGCAATCGCGAACGCCATGGCAGCACAGCCAATGTCGCAGCGAAGATTTCCGCCGACGATCACGTGCGCCGCACGCCCTGGCTGGCCGAGATCGAGAAGAACTGGGGCCCGGCGCCTGGCCGGGCGCTGAGTGATGGCCGGGATATTTTCGTGCTCGGTGCGCAGCTGGGCAATGTGTTTGTTGGCGTGCAGCCCTCCTTCGGCTACGAAGGCGACCCGATGCGGCTGCTGTTCGAGCACGGCTTCTCGCCGACACATGCCTTCGTCGCTTTCTACCGCTGGCTGCGGGAGGATTTCGGCGCCCATGCGGTGCTGCATTTCGGCACCCATGGCGCGCTGGAATTCATGCCGGGCAAGCAGGCGGGCATGTCGCAGGCCTGCTGGCCGGACCGGCTGATCGGCGACCTGCCGAATTTCTACCTCTATGCATCGAACAACCCCTCGGAAGGCATGATCGCCAAGCGCCGAGCCGGAGCGGCACTGATTTCCTATCTGACCCCGCCGGTGTCTTCTGCAGGGCTGTATCGCGGGCTGCTCGACCTGAAATCCTCGGTCGATCGTTGGCGCGGGCTGGAGCCGGATGCGGATATTGGCCAGCGCGCGGCGCTGTCGGGGTTGGTGCAGGCCCAGGCCGCTGCGGTGAACCTGGCCGTGACCAAGCCGCCATGAGGCGATACCTCGGCCGTCGAGATCGAGCGGCTGACCCGCACGCTGCTGGAACTCGAATACACGCTGATCCCGCACGGGCTGCATGTCGTGGGCGAGCCGCCAACCGCGGAACAGCGGAGCGAGATGCTGGATGCGGCCGGGGTCACCGACCCCGCGGAGCGGCTGCGGCTTGATGGCCTGCTGGGCACGGATTACGAAATTCCGGGCATCCTGCATGCGCTTGACGCCGGCTATATCCACCCGGCCCCTGGCGGCGACCTGCTGCGGACGACGGATGTGCTGCCGACAGGCCGCAACCTGCACGGCTTCGACCCCTTCCGCCTGCCGTCCGCCTTTGCGGTGCAGGATGGGGCGCGCCAGGCGCAGCGTCTGCTGGAACGGCACATGGCCGATGGTCACAGCATGCCGGAAACGGTCGCGATGGTGCTTTGGGGCACGGACAACCTCAAGACCGAGGGCGGCCCGATTGCCCAGGCTTTGGCGCTGATGGGCGCGGCCCCGCGTTTCGACAGCTATGGCCGGCTGACCGGGGCGCAACTTCTGCCGCTGGGAGGTCTTGGTCGCCCGCGGGTGGATGTGGTCATCACGCTGTCGGGCATCTTTCGCGACCTGCTGCCCTTGCAGATGAAGCTGCTGTCGGAGGCGGCCCTGCTGGCCGCCCAGGCCGACGAACCGGTCGAGCAGAACTTCATCCGCAAGCACGCGCTGGACTTCATCGCCAAGAACGGCGGGACGATGGCCGAGGCAGCGCTTCGGGTCTTTGGCAACAGCGACGGCACCTACGGCGCCAATGTGAACTCCCTGGTCGGCGAAGGCTGCTGGAATGATGAGGACGAACTCGCCGAGGCCTTCGTCAAGCGCAAGGGTTTTGCCTACGACATGAACGGCAAGCCAGCGCGGGCCGACAAGGTGCTGGGTGCGGTGCTGGCGACGGTCGATGTGACCTACCAGAACCTCGACAGCATCGAGGTCGGGGTGACCACGGTGGACCACTACTTCGACACGCTGGGCGGCATCAGCCGCGCGGTACGTCGTGCCCGCGGCGGCATCGCCTCGGCGGTCTACATCGGCGACCAGACGCGTGGGGACGGCGTGGTCCGCACCATTGCCGAACAGGTGACGCTGGAAACCCGAACCCGTGCGTTGAACCCCAAGTGGTATGAGGGGCTGCTGAAGCATGGGTTCGAGGGCGTGCGCGAGATCGAGGCCCATGTCACCAACACCATGGGTTGGTCCGCCACGACCGGCGACGTTGCGCCCTGGGTCTATGAACAACTCGCGCAGACCTACATCCTGGATACCGACATGCGCGAGCGCCTGGCAAAACTGAACCCGACCGCCTCGGTGCAGATCGCCAACCGGCTGATCGAGGCACAGGAGCGGAAGTACTGGTCGCCCGACGCGTCGATGCTCGACCGTCTGCGGCGCGCCGGTGAAGAACTTGAAGATCGTCTTGAAGGAGTTGCCGCATGACCGTCATCACACGGCCGCGTCCAGGGGATGGCGATGGCAGCGTCCAGGTCCACATGGACATGGCGAGCAAGATCGATACGGCCAAGGTCTTTGCCATCTACGGCAAGGGCGGGATCGGCAAGAGCACGACCTCGTCGAACCTGTCCGTCGCCTTTGCCA
>JBBQHE010000020.1:0-28288 GCA_038323655.1 Acetobacterales bacterium
GGGCCCGGCCGGGGCCCGCCGCGGGGCTAGGCCGCCGGCAAGGCGGCGTCGATGGCCCGGCGCTTTCGCATCTGGAACAGTTTGCGATAGACCGCCGCCGCGGCGCCGACGTGGTCGCGCGCCAGGCGCCGGGCCAGCCACAGGAAGGCCGGTTCGGTGGCAGCGTTCAGCACAAGGTCCGCCAGCACATGCCGCGTGGCACGGGTGCCGAGCCTCGCGCTGTGCAACCCCAGCCCCACCAATTCCTCGCGCAGGGCCGGCTGGCGTGCCAGCCAGGCGGCCAGGGCCGCGCCCTCGCGGTCGGCGATGCCGAGCCAGCCGGCTTCGTTCATCGGGTGCAGATGCACGGCCTTGGCCGCCGGCGCATGCAGCACGCGCAGCCCCGTGGCGCTCATCCGTCGGCCGAGTTCGATGTCCTCGTGCCAACGCAGCCCTGTGTCGAAGCCGCCGTACCGTCGCAGCAGCGATGTCTTGACGGAAATGTTGAAGGTGTAGAAGGCGCCCCAGCCGAGATCCTCGCCCGCCGGGCGTGCGGCCAGGGCGGCGTCGTGATGCAGCACTTCGAACAGGCCTGGCGGCGGCGTCTCGGGCAAGACCAGCCCGCCCAGGATCGCATCGCTTTCGGCCGGGTGGGCCGCGTGCTGGCGCAGGTGTTCGGCGACCATGCCCGCGGTCGCGATGCTGTCATCGTTCAGGATCAGCGTCAGCGGCGCGCGGGCCGCGGCGATGGCGCGGTTGCGCGCGGCATTGGCGCCGGCGTTCGACTGCGTAAGGCAGGTGATGGCCGTCGCCATGCCGGCGGCGGCGGTGGCGATGGCGCCGGCCGTGCCGTCAGTGGAGCCGTCGTCGACGACGATCACCTCCATCACGCCAGGCGGCAGGTCCTGGCGATCCAGTGCCGCGATGCATTGCAGGATGATGTCGCGCCGGTTGAAGGTCGGGATCAGGACCGAGATTTCGGGCGGGGCGGCAACGGCGGCGGCAGCGCTCACCGGCCGATGGGCCAGGCCCCCTCCCGCTCGACGCCGCCGCGCTTGCGGACGAAGGCCATCATGTAGGGCTTGAGCGGCGCGGGCGTCAGCCAGCCGATCGCCTGCCAGGCGCGCGCCACCGGCAGCTTGTCCAGGTGGTAGAAGGGCCGGCCGGCGTAGAGGTAGGTGCAGTGCTCGTAGCGATCGACCGGGAACAGCCGGCGCAGCGCCGCGGGCGTGTTCATGCGGTAGACCGGCGGGAAGCTGTCTTCCTCATGCCGTCGCGGTTCAAGCCGGCGCAGCACGGCGCCGTGGAGCGACGAGGGGATGATGCGCGCGCCCAGGGCGATGGCGCCCCATTTGTTCGGCGTCCAGGCACAAAGCCAGCCGCCAGGCCGCAGGATACGGTCCAGTTCTTGCGCCCAAAACACCTCGTCCTCGACATGCTCCAGCACCGAGAAGGCCGAGACCAGATCGACCGAGGCATCGGCCAGCGGCAGTTTTTCGCCGACAGCCAGCAGGATCTTCTCGTCCACCTGCGGATTTTCGGCGATGTCGGGGTCGACGTCGCAGCCGATCACGCGGGCGCAGCGGCCGCGGAAATCACCGAGCCAGCGCCGGAACGGCACCGGGTCCTGCGACCATTTGCCGCGCCCGGCACCGAAGTCCAGCACCACCATGTCGGGGTGCAGCAGCGCATTGACCCTGACGATGAAATCCATGCGGTGGTCGCCGCGGGGATAGCCGCCGGCTGCCAGTTCGGGATGGATCAGGTGTTCGATGGATGTATCAGTCATGGAAGGAAAACCTAGACCCCGATGCATGGCTCGGCAACGGGCAAGGCGCCCGCATCTGCGGGCCTGGGTAAAATCATGCGCCGGTTACCAGCGCGTTTCGGCGCGGGCTTGCGTGACGCCGTCACAGGCGAAGGCTCTGCCGGCCGGCGGAGGGTTTGCGGGCACGCGCTCACGCAGCGCGCCACCTTGCGCGTATCGACCGAGGCGTCGCGGTCATCATCCGGCTTGACCCGGACCCGGCACCCCAGGCACCTTTCCCGAATATTACTTCGATGCGATCAACGGGAGACAACGACGATGGCGAAACTGCACATCAACGGCAGCGTCGTGGAGGTGAATGCCGCCCCGGATACCCCGCTTCTCTGGGCGCTGCGCGACCATGCCGGCATGACCGGCACCAAGTATGGCTGCGGTGTCGCGGCCTGCGGTGCCTGCACCGTGCATCTCGATGGCCATGCCGTGCGGTCCTGCGCCCTGCCGATTTCGGCGATCACAGAAACCCAGCGCATCGTGACGATCGAGGGCCTGTCGCCCGAGGGCAACCACCCCATCCAGGTCGCCTGGCGGGCGCTCGACGTGCCGCAATGCGGCTTCTGCCAGTCCGGCATGATCATGGCCGCCGCCGCCCTGCTGGCTGAAAAGCCACGGCCGACCGACGCCGACATCGACGCCGCGATGAGCAACATCTGCCGCTGCGGCACCTACAACCGCGTCCGCGCCGGCATCCACCAGGCCGCCGCCGGCATCACGGGCTAAGGGAGATGCACCGCATGACACAGATCGCCCCCACCCGCCGCGCCATGTTCAAGGCCGCGGGCACGCTCGCCGTCGGCTTCTACCTCGCCCCCCGCGGCGCCCTGGGCCAGGCGGCCCCGGCGACGCCCGAGGTCAACGCCTGGGTCGTGATCCACCCCGATGACCGCGTGGTGCTGCGCATGGCCCGCGCCGAGATGGGCCAGGGCACGCGCACGGGCCTCGCCCAGATGATCGCCGAGGAACTGCACTGCGACTGGTCGAAGATCAGCACCGAATACGTCACCCCGGGCCAGAGCCTCGCGCGCAACCGCGCCTGGGGCGCTTTCCTCACCGCCGGCAGCCAGGGCATCCGTCAAAGCCAGGACTATGTGCGTCGTGGCGGTGCCGCCGCGCGGATCATGCTGATCGAGGCCGCCGCCGCCCAGTGGGGCGTTGCCCCCGACCAGTGCACGGCGAAGGACAGCGTGATCACCCATGCGCCGACCGGCCGCACCCTACGCTACGGTGCCCTGGCTGCCGCCGCATCGCGGCTGACGCCGCCCAACCCGGTGCCCTTGAAGGAACCGCGCGACTGGACCGTGATCGGCCAGTCGCTGCCGCGGCTGGACACCGCCGACAAGACCACCGGCAAGCAGGTCTATGGCATGGACCTCAAGATGCCGGGCATGCTGGTCGCGGTGCCGCGCCGCAGCCCCGTCTTCGGCGGCAAGCTGCAGTCCTTCAATGCCGCGGCCGTCACCGGCATGCCGGGCGTGAAGCATGTGCTGCAGGTGGGCGACGCCGCGGTCGCGGTGGTGGCCGATAGCTTCTGGCAGGCCAAGACCGCGCTCGACGCCCTGCCGATCGTCTGGGACCCGGGTGAGAACGGCCAGGTCTCCTCGGCCAGCATCGATGCCCGGCTGACCGAAGGGCTGACGGCCACAGAAGCCTTCATCGGCAACCAGCAGGGGGATGCGCGCGCCGCCATCGCCGCCGCCCCGCGCCGGATCGAGGCCGTCTATTCCTATCCCTTCCAGAACCACGCGCCGATGGAGCCGATGAACGCGACGGTGGTCTGGACGGCCACGCGCTGCGACGTCTGGTGCCCGACGCAGAACGGCGAGGCCGCGCTGGCCGCGACCGCCGCCGCCGCCGGCCTGCCGCAGACCGCCTGCGACGTGCACCGCATGGACCTGGGCGGCGGCTTCGGGCGCCGCACCACGCATGACTGGCTGGCCGATGCCGTGCTGATCGCACGCCAACTGCCGGGCGTGCCGGTCAAGACCATGTGGACGCGTGAGGAGGACATGGTGCAGGGGCGCTACCACCCCGTCACCAAGGCGAAGATGACGGCGGGCATCGATGCCAATGGCGAGATCACCGGCCTGCACATGCGCATCTCGGGCCAGTCGATCCTGACCTTCGCCTTCCCGGGCGGGTTGCAGAACGGGCGCGACCCCGTGCAGTTCCAGGGCCTGAACGCGACCGGGGCGGAAAGCGCCATCGGCTATACCTTCCCGAACCTGCTGATCGACCACGCCATGCGGAACACCCATGTTCCGCCGCATTTCTGGCGCGGGGTGAACCACAACCAGAACGCCATCTACCTCGAATGTTTCCTGGATGAGGTCGCCCATGCGACGAACCAGGAGCCGTTGGCACTGCGCCGCAAACTGATGGGCAATCACCCGAAGCACCTGGCCGTGCTGAATGCGGTCGCCGAGCGCATCGGCTGGACCACGCCGCCGCCCGCCGGCGTGTTTCGCGGCATCGCGCAGCAGATGGGCTTCGGCAGCTATGTCGCGGCGGCCGCCGAGGTCTCGGTCAATGCCCGCGGGATCTTGAAGATCCATCGCATCGTGGCGGCGACCGACAGCGGCGTCGCGGTGAACCCGAAGCAGATCGAGATGCAGGTCGAAGGCTCGTTCGTCTACGGCCTCTCCGCGTTGCTGTATGGCGCCTGCACGGTGAAGGACGGCGCGATGGTCGAGACGAACTTCGACACCTACAACGTGCTCCGCATGGATGAGATGCCGAAGATCGAGACCATCGTCATGCCCTCGGGTGGGTTCTGGGGCGGGGTGGGCGAGCCCACGATCATGGTCGCCGCACCCGCCGTGCTGAATGCGATTTTCGCCGCGACCGGCAGGCGCATCCGCTCGGTGCCGCTGAAGGACCAGGACCTGCGCCGGGCGTGAGGCTGGCGCTGGCGCTGGCCTTGCTGGCGTCGCCGCTCGCGGCGGAGGGTGTCGCGCCCTTCACCGTCACCGGTGACGCCATCCTGGCGCCGCTGGCCGGGCAGGGGGGCGTCGCCTCACGCGGGGAGGCCATCGTGCGGAACCGGGAGACGGCCAATTGCCTGATCTGCCACGCCATCCCTGGCCTTGGCGAACGCTTCATGGGCGATATCGGCCCCACCCTGGCGGGTGTCGGCGCCAGGCTCAGCCCCGGTCAGCTGCGCCTTCGGCTGGTGGACCCGACGATCGTGAATGCTGCGGCGATCATGCCGGCCTATCATCGCACGACGGGCTTCACCAACGTGGACCCGCGCTTCGCCGGCCGGCCGGTGCTGGACGCGCGGGAGATCGAGGATGTGGTGGCGTATCTCGCTACCCTGCAGGAGTAGGCCGATGACGCAATGGAACCGGCGGGCGGTGATGGCGATCCCCGCCTTGGCGGGGCTGAACCCGCGCATCGCCGCGGCGCAGTCGGCCGAAACGGCCGCGGCGCCGCCGCACGGAACGTTGGCGGCGCAGCCGCAGGAAACCTTCGAGGCTGCGGAACAGGCCATCCTGGCCGGACGCACGCCGCTGGCCACCGGCATCACGGTCGATATTCCGCCGCTGTCGGAAAACGGCAATGCGGTCGATGTCGCCATCCGCATCGACAGCCCGAGCACTGCGGCCGACCACGTCACGGCCATCCATCTTCTGTCCGAAAAGAACCCGGTCACGCGCATCGCAAGCTTCGGCCTGACAGCCCGCGCCGGGCGGGCCGAGATCGCGACGCGTATTCGCCTGGCGACCACGCAGACCGTGCTGGTGCTGGCCGAAACCAGTCGCGGCCAGGTGCATCGCGCGTCGCGCGAGGTGATCGTCATCCTCGGCGCCTGCGTGGACGGGGGTTGAGATGAGCCTGATCACCGCCCGCATCACCCTGCCCGCCACGGCGCGCCGCGGCGAGATCGTGCCGATCCGCGTGATCGTGCGGCACGACATGGAACGCGAGGTCGATGCCCCCGGCCTGACCCCCGTGCCGCGTCGCATTCTGCACAGCCTGCGCGTGACCTATGCCGGCGAGGAAGTGTTCCGCATGGCGCTCTCGACCGGGATCACGGCCAACCCCTTGGTTGAATTCACCACCATCGCCACGCAGACCGGCGACCTCGTGTTCGAATGGCATGAGGATGGCGGTGCGGTCTATCGGCGGGAGGCGCGCCTCGTGGTCGCATGACGCGCCGCCGCGCGGCGCTGCGCGGGGTGGTGCAGGCGGCGCGCCGCGTGGGGGTCCAGGCCGCGCTCCGCGCGGGGGTCCAGGCCGCGCTCCAGGCCATGGTGCTGGGGACGCTGCCCTGGCTCGGCGCGGTCGCGCAAGAAATCCGCCCATCGCGGGACTTCCTGAGCCCCGCGTTGCGCGCGCAGCAGGACGACCCCTCCCGCCACCCCGGCTGGCTTTGGGTGGATGAGGGCGAGGCGCTGTGGCGCCGTGGCGACCGCAGTTGCCAGTCCTGCCACGGCGACATCGGCGGCATGGCCGGCGTCGCGACGCGCTACCCCGCAGTCGCGGCCGATGGTGCGCTGCTGAACCTGGCGGGGCGTATCGAGCGCTGCCGCACCCAGCACCAGGCCGAACCCGCTTTCGGCCATGAAAGCGAGCCGCTGCTGGCCCTGACCGTCGCCGTCGCCCTGCAGTCGCGCGGCCTGCCCATGGCGGTTGCCATCGACGGCCCGGCGGCGCCGTTCCTGGCGGCGGGGCGCAGCCTCTATGCGACGCGCCAGGGGCAGTTGAACCTGTCCTGCGGGCAGTGCCACGACGACAATGCCGGGCGGCGGCTGCGGGGGGATGTGATCTCCAACGGGCTCGGCACCGGCTATCCCGCCTATCGGCTCGAATGGAACGGCATGGGGTCGCTGCACCGGCGGCTGCGGGCCTGTTCGCTCGGGGTGCGGGCGACGCAGTTCGGCCTGGGGTCGCCGGAATACCTGGCGCTGGAACTGTTCCTGGCCAGCCGCGCCACGGGCCTGCCGGTCGAGGCGCCGGGCCTGCGCCGCTGAGGCGGCGGCGGTCAGAGCGTCGAGCGCAGCGTCCCGTCGGCCAGCACCAGGATCGCCCGCACCCCGACCGCCGCGGCCCGGCGCAGAGCGGCCTCGGCCCCCATCACCATGAACGCGGTCGCCCAGGCGTCGGCCGTCATGCAGGTTTCGGCCAGGACGCAGGCCGACGCGAGACCATGTGCGACCGGCTTGCCGGTGGCGGGGTCGATGGTGTGCGAGACGGCCTGGCCGTCATGCTCGGCCCAGTGCCGATAATTGCCGGAGGTGGCGACGGCGAGGTCGGTCAGTTCGATCACGCCCATCGCCTCGCGGCGGTGCCGGTCCGGGCGTTCATGCGCCACGGCCCAGGGCGCGCCATCCGGCTTCAGCCCCCGCGCACGCATGTCGCCGTCGATGCCGACGAGCCAGGAGGCGATGCCGAAGCGGTCCATCACTTGCGCCATCTCATCCACGCCGAAGCCCTTGGCGATGCCCGACAGGTCGAGGCAGAGCGGCGCCTGCTTGCGCGCGCGGCCCTGGGCCGGGTCCAGTTCCAGCCCCGCCGTTGCCGCCACCAGCGGTGCTGCGGCCGCGATCATTTCCCGGTCGGGCGCGCCGCTGCCCGGGCCGAAGCCCCAGGCCGAGACCAGCGCCCCGACCCCGATGTCAAAGGCACCGAGCTGGTAGGTCACTATCCCGACACAGACGCGCGCATCGTCCAGCCGGGTCATCCAGTCCACCGTATGGCCATCGGCCGCCACCTGGTCACGCACGGCGGCGCCGAGCAGGGGATCGTCTTCGACCAGCAGAACGCGCAAGACATTGGCCCCCGTGGAATGTGCCAGGCGCCCGGTTAGGCGGTGCGGCTGACGCCTGGCTGAATGACACGGCCCGCGCCGTTCAGCATAGTGTCAGCCCCGGCTGCGCTTGGTGTCCGATGCCCTTCGCTTCTGGAAGCCCGTCGATGACCCGTCGCCTCCTGTCCGCAGCACTGGTGTTCTGCACCCTGGGCGCCGGCACGGCCCTGGCCGACCAGCGTTGCAACGTGCCGCTGGCGGAATGGTTGCCGCGCACGGCGCTGCAGGAACAACTCGCGGCCCAGGGATGGCACGTAACCCGAATCCGGACCCGCGACGGCTGCTACCGGGTCCGTGCCACCAACGATCGCGGCGAGCGCTATGAGGCGACGCACCATCCCGGCACGCTGCAGGCCTTGCGGGTGGAAATCGAACGCGATTGAAGGGCAGTGTTGCACACGACCCCGGTGCAACCGTCTCGGCGACCTTGACCCAATCCGGCCAAGTCCAGCCGAACCCTCCCAACCGCGATCGTCTGCGCGTAAAGTGTCGCCATGATCCTGTCCTTCCCGCGCCGCCTGGCGCTTGGCCTGCCCGTCCTCTGTGTCCGTCCGGCGCGGGCGGCGCCGGCCTCGGTGCGTTTCAAGGTGGTGCGGGAGGGGCGCGAGGCCGGGTTCCACCGGGTCACGGTGGTGCAGGACGGCGCCAGCCTGCGGGCTGTGGCCGAGATCGAGATCGTGGTCCGGCTGCTGTCCTTCACGGTGTTTCGCTACCGCGTGGACGCCGAGGAAGTCTGGCGCGACGGGCGCCTGTTCTCGGTCCAGTCGCAGTCGGAAAAGCAGGGCCGGGCCAATCGCTTCGTGGCGCAGGCCGATGCCGGGGGCATCGCCTGGGAGGGCACCGCCGGGCGGGGCCGGTTGCCGCCGGACGCAGCCCCGCTGACCTGGTGGCGCGAGGCGTCGATGCGGCAGACCCTGTTCGACCCGGCGACCGGGGTGCCGCTGCCGGCCCCCCCGCTGCGCGCCGCGGCCGGGGCGGGGGTGCGCTGGTCCGTCACCGCCGACCCGGGCGGCGAGGCGAGCTATGCCGCAGCAGATGGCGCCTGGATCAGCTTTTCGACCAAGGGCGAGGATGGCAGCGCGATCGTCTACCAGCCGGGCTGATGCGCCGACAGGCTGCTGGAACACGCGCGGTACTGGAGGGCGCTCCTAGAGGGGGCTTTGCCCCCTCCAGACCTCCCCCACCAGGGGATAGTATCCCCTGGACCCGTCGTAAGTATTGGCCAAATGAAGGGAGGGGCGTGATGTGCCTTTTATCGAAGGTGCGCCCTTTATTCTCCTCCCTTCATTCGACCAAACATCGTAGTTTCCCAGGGCCTACTCGCCCTAGGTCGGAGGAGTTTGAGGAGGATCGTCCTTGTTACACCGCCAATAAGCCAATGACGTGGTGCCCAGCGCCTCCCGTACAGAACGGACAGTAGAAATTTGCAGGGGACGTGCCGAGAATTGGCACAAGATTACCGGTTAGTTCCGTCGCAACCACTTACCCGGCACAGCAGCCGGTCACGACCGAAGTAACAGAATCGGTCGTGCACATGATGGCGGGTTGGGAGCGGGCCTGGGGCAGCCAAGTTTCCGCAGCTTGCTAAACCTCCGGCCATCATCATTCAGCCCCGTCTGACGGGGCCGGGTCAGCAATACCGAGTGTTTCGAGGACCTTACAGGCTGCTGTCGCATCGGGCCAGGCGCCGGCGGCCACGAGGCCCCAGGCTGCCTGCGCGAAATCGCGGGTCGCGGCGGCGTCCCCGTCCATCCCGTGCAGCCAGCGTAGGGTGAGGTCTTGGCAGCGGGCCATGACTTCCGCGTCGCCACAACGGGCCGCGATCGCTAGGGCAGGGCTCAAGAAATGGCTGATGACACGCAAGTGGGCGGGGTCCTCGGGCCAGCGGGTATTGAGATAACTGCATACCTCGGCGGCCAGAGCGCAGGAGTCGCCATCCGGACAACGAGCCGTGAGCGCAAGCCACCGACTAAGCGCGAAGCGCGCCTCCTTCGGCAAATAAACTGCGCGATTTGAGGGTTCTCCGGCGATGCGAAGGAACTCTCTTAACAAGAGATGCTGGGTGCTGGGACGCAATTCGCGGGCGCGCGCGAGCAATGCGGCTATGGCATACGCCGCCTCCGCCGCGCGGCCGCGACGGAGCCGCAGCAGCGCGCGTGCTGCGCTCGCACGCCAGTCCGCCAGAGGCGTCGTCGGACGCCGAAGGCAGCGGTTCATCACGAAATCAGCGTCCGGACGACGCCAATGAACGCGCGTCCAGCGCGCGGCATATCCCAAGACGACACTTTCGCGCTCGCGCAGCGTTGCGCCGTACCGCAGCATAACCTTGAGGACATGCGACGCGTCCGTGGTCGTCGCGTTTGCCTCATGGCGAAGCCAGAGGATCGCGAGGTCGAGCGCATCTTCGGTGTCTTCCTTGCTCAACTCGTGCTTGCTCAACTCGTGGCGCCCGAGCAGCGGCGGCAGCACGTGCGACGCCTCTGGCGTGGTGCCATACGCCGCGTGGTCGAGCCAAGTGAAGGCGGCCTTGATCGCCTTAGCGGCGTCGGCGGTGCCCAGGTCCGCCCGCCCGAGCAGCGGCGGCAGGACGTGCGACGCCTCTGGCGTGGTGCCGTAGCGCTCCAGCCAGCCGAACCCGAGGCGGATGACGTTGTCGCCTGGCTCCGGCCTTCGCAGCGCCCGTCCCAGCACGTGATACGCCTCGCGCCGCAGTCCGTGGCGCACGAGCCATGGCCCGAACAGGGCCCGGGAGAGTTCCAGCGCTGTCGCGGCTGCCAGCGGCGTTCCCAGCAAGGCACCGATCGCGTAGCCGCCTTCATCGGGCGGGGCGTCCGCAAGCGCCATGCCGAGCGTCACCGCGTTGGGCCTCAGCCATGCGGCAAAGGCCTCGGCGATTGGCCCCTCGGCCGTGGAACCCTGGAAGGCACGGGTCAGCGCCACGGCATGGCGGCCGAGCACCCGCGGCATCGAAAGGTCCGCCGCAAGGATGCGCTGCAGTTCCTGAGGCCGAACGGCGCCGGACGCCTTGTCAAACACGCACCCGGCCAGCACCTCGTCCGCCACGACGTCGTGCGCCGATTGCACGAAATTGTCCCGCTCATCCGTCCAACCGAAGCGTAGGAGGCGCTGACAAATCGCGGCTGCCCGCGTGGTGTCGGCACCGTCGGGAAGAGCCTTCGCGGCCACCTCCGTGACCTTCCAATTGACGAGCGGCAAGGCGGCGAGTGCGGCGGCCGCCGCGACCAGGGACTGCTCGATGGGCATCGGATCATCCGCGAATCGGGCGGACGCCACATTCTCGACAGGCAGCAGGCGATCCTCGCGCAGACGCGATTCGAGCCACGTCTTGAGGTCGTATTGGCCGACGCGTGCGGCCGCCAGAAGCGGGCCAATGCCATCGGTGCCGGCCTCGTGATGCAGGGATTCGATCGCCCGCGCGATCAGCAGGGCGATGATCGGACGCTGCCCCACCGCGCCCAGGATCGCGTCTTCGCCATAGCGGCGGCAGGCTTCAGGTGCCGCGACCGGCACCATGCTGCGGATGATCCTCGCACGCTGCGCTTCGTCCGGCTGGAGTTCGACGCGATCGAAGAAGCCCGTCCAGCGGTTGCCATGCTGTTCGGCGGCGCTCAACCGCGCCGTAGCCAGCACGGCCAGCCTGCCGTCCCGCTCGGCGACGCCGCCCGCCAACCGCCCCCGAAGCGCGTTCGGGTCAAGCCCAACGAACTGTTCCAGGTAGTCCAGGCAGAGAAGCACGGATGTCCTGTGCGCGGAGGGCAGGACAGCCTTTTCCAACTCCTCGAGTTTCAGGCCGTCTGTGCCGGTGGCATGGAGCACGCGCCACCCTGCCTGCGCCGCGAGGCGCGCGACCTCCAGCGCCGTGCGGGTCTTCCCGACGCCACCTGCGCCGGCCAGCAGCACTCCGCGCTGCACCTTCGCGAGTTCGTCCAGCCGCCGAAAGACCTCTTGCGGATGCGATGGCGCCGCCTCGACTGGCGGGATGTAGGGTAGGGTCCCCTCCAGAAGAAAGCCTCGAAACCCAACAAGGCTTGCTTCGTAGCTGGCCTGACTTTGCAGGGCGCTGTGGTCAACGCCGAGCCACTCGTCCCGCAGCCTTGCTATGCTGTCGAACTCTGTTCGGAGATTGGGCCAATCGAGGACTTCTACCCATTCGATTGCGAGGCGTTCACCTTCGGGCAGGTTGTCGAAGAACTCACGGATGTCCTTGCGCAGATTATGGCGAGCGTCGGCGTTTGGGAACCGGCCGGCTATGCAATAAAGATAGCCCCGCGCGCGTTGCCAGGGCGCGTGACGACCGGTCCATCCTGCCTTAGCAGCCTCTTGGAGCTTCCCCTTCACCCCTTTCCACCGCTTGGCGATGTTCTCTGCGGTGTTGCCTGCGCTCGGATCGTTCCATTTGCATTCTACGATGCACGGCGATGGTCTTGGTTCACCAAGAAATGCCTGGGGCAATGTGTTGATCAAGACATCAATAGCGCCGTCGGGGCCTCGCGTGGTCGAGACATGAGCAGTGCTGTCGAGAAGCAGCGCCCAATCCCCGACAAGATTCTGAAAAGCATCTTCCGCCTGCTCGAAGGCTGTCGCCCGACTGCCGGCGAATGAACGGATGCTGAATGATTGTGGAAACGATTTGGTCAGTTTTTCTAGCCTCCTGTTAGGTCAAGCGGCGTTAGCCCCGCGGTCGTCGCCGCGCGCTGGTGGCGCCGGTCAGGGCGACTGGTTGAACCGAAATTCCCACAATCGCCTGCTAATCCGTCCCACCGAGAGGCTAGCGTATCGACGATACGGCTGCATGTGCAACGGTGACGGCGCCCGGGTGACGCCTGCGTCCCGTGTGACTGGTCGGTGGTCGCCGTCCGGGCGAAAGTTCACTTGAAGCTGCGCCGTTTCATTGGACGGTGGTCGCATCCCATCGCGTGGCGTATCCGTGCGATGGTCGTCTGCGGATTCGGCCACTAGGTCAGGCGGGCGCGCGGCATAGCCCGATCTGTCGGTGAGCGCTGCTGCCGCCATCGCCCGGGTGGCCGAACTGGCGGTAAACGAAGGACAGGCGGGCGAAGCCACCCTCAAGCGGCGCCATTCCCCAAGCCACGGCTACTTTTCAGCAGCCTGCTACGCCCGCGCCGGCAGCCCAGGCGGCGGGCCATCCCGCACCGGCAAGTGGATCACCGCCGCGAAGGCCGCGAGCAGGATGCCGAAAACCCACATCAGGTCGTAGGAGCCGGTGCGGTCGAACACGAGGCCGCCCAGGAAGGCCCCCGTAAACCCGCCGATCTGGTGGCCCAGGAAGACGATCCCGAACAGCGTCGCCAGCCAGCGCGTGCCGAAATTGCGCGCGACCAGGGCCACGGTCGGCGGCACGGTGGACAGCCACAGCACGCCCATCACCGCGGAAAACGCCAGCACCGTCTCGGTATTCTTGGGCGCCAGCAGGAAGGCGGTCATCAGCACGCCGCGGGCGGCGTAGATGCAGACCAGCAACTCCCGCCGTTTCCAGCGCTGCGCAAGTTCCCCCGCCGCCAGGCTGCCGAACACGTTGAACAGACCGATCAATGATATCGCCCCCGCGCCGACCCAGAGCGGCAGGTGGCAGGTCGCCACGAACCCCGGCAGGTGCACCGACAGGAAGGACACATGCACGCCGCAGACGAAGAAGCCGAAGAACAGGTACCAGAAGGTCGGCGTGCGGAAGGCGAGCGACAGCGCCTCGGACGCGGTCTGTTCGGGCGCTGCGGGATTGGCCGCCGGGCGGGGCGCCTCGCGCAGCGGAAGCGCGAGCGGGATCATCAGCAAGGCCGCCGCCGCCATCGCGAACAACGCGCCCTGCCAGCCGAAGGTCGCCAGCCCCGCACCCGACAGCGGCACCACCAGGAACTGCCCGAAGGAGGAGCCGGCGGTGCCGAGCCCAACCGCGCGTCCGCGCAATTCGGCGGGCAGCAGGCGCGTCAGCGTCGCCACGATCACCGGCATGCCGGCGGCCGAAACGGCGATGCCCATCAGCACGCCGGCAAACAGCGAGAAGGCGCCAAGCCCGTCCGACAGCGCCATGCCCAGGATGCCGAGCGCATAGAGCACCGCGCCGCCCATGATCACGACGCGCCCGCCGTAGCGGTCGGCGAGCTGCCCGCAGAAGGGCTGGGCGGCGCCGTTCAGCAGCACCTGCAGCGCGATCGCCAGGGCGAAGCCCGCGGCAGGCCATCCGTGTTCGGCCGTCATCGGCGCAAGGAACAGCCCGAAAGACTGCCGCAGCCCCATCGCCAGGGCCGCCGCCAGCACGGCACAGGCAATGATCAAAGTGAAGCGGCGGGTGCTCATGCGACCAGTCTTCCCCATCGCCGTCGCGGGCGATACGGCGCCGGGGCGGCGGGCCGATGTGCGGGCCATGCGATTTTCGCAGGGCTGGTCGTGATGGACGCCGCCGCGGCGCCGTGGGAGGGGACGGGATGCTTCGCCGCCTCTACGACCGCATCATCGACCTGGCCGCCCATGACAAGGCTGGCTGGTGGCTGGCCGTCGTGTCCTTCGCCGAGAGCAGTTTCTTCCCGATCCCGCCGGACGCCATGTTGATCCCGATGTGCCTGGCCCGGCCCGATCGCGCCTGGCGGTTCGCCGCGATCTGCACGGTGTCGTCGGTGCTGGGCGGCGTGCTGGGCTATGCCATCGGCTACTGGCTGTTCGATGCGATCGCCCAGCCGATCCTTGCGGCCTATGGCCACCCCGATGCGATGGCGCGCTTCCAGGGCTGGTTTGATGCCTGGGGGCTGTGGGTCATCCTGATCAAGGGCTTCACCCCCATCCCCTACAAGCTGGTCACCATCGCCGCGGGTGCGGCGCAGTTCAGTTTCGCGGTGTTCATCGCGGCCAGCGTGGCGACGCGGGGCGCGCGCTTTTTCCTGCTCGCCGGGCTGCTGCGGACCTATGGCCCGCCGATCCGGTATTTCGTCGAGACCCGGCTGACGCTGATCACCACGGTCGCCGGCTTGGGGATCGTCGGCGGGGTGCTGCTGCTGAAGTTTCTCTGATCACAGCCAGCCGCGGCTGAGCACCTCGGCCGCGACGCGGCCGGTTTCATCCAGCGCGGAGGGCCTGTTCGCGGGCACCAGGCGTCCGGGCACCAGGCGTTCGGGCACCAGGCGTTCGGGCACCAGGCGTCCGGGCACCAGGCGTCCGGGCACCAGGAGTCCGGGCACCTGGAGTCCGGGCAACAGGGGCGTGGCGGCGCCGGCGGCGAACAGGCTTTCCGCCAAACGCGCATGGCGCGGCGCGTCGCTGGCGGCGGCGATGAACACGGCGGCGGTGGTGCCCAGCGCCTCGCTGATCATGGAAACCGAATCGCCGCTGACGATGATGGCATCGGCCCAGGCCAGGAAGCCGGCATAGGGGTTTTCCCCCGCCTGCCCCCAGCGGAACAGCCGGTGCGGATGGTGGGCCAGCATCGCGGCCACGGCTTCGGTCGCGGGATTGCCGGTCCGCCGGCTCGTGGTCGCCAGCACGCTGCCGCCCATGGCCACGGCCTGCCGCGCGAGGTCGGCCGCCGCGTCGGGCGCCATGCCCGAACCCCGCACCGGCCCGCCCAGCAACAGGGCGATGCGCGGGGCGGGCAGGGTGGCCAGGCTCGGCCAGGCCGCGCGCGCCGCCGCCAGGCGGGCCGGCGAGATGCGGTGCATCGCGCCCAGGATCGGCAGCAGGTTGGTCCCCGGCGGCACCCGGTCGTGCCGGCCGACCACGATCATGTCCAGCGCCACTGCGCCAAAACCCGGCCGCATGGCGTGCACGGTCTTCGCCCCACGCGCCGCCAGCCAGAGTGCGATGGGCGCCGACCGCCGCCCGGCCGAGATCACCAGCCGCGGCCAGGGTGGCACCAGCAGCGCCCGCGCCTGACCGGTCAGCCCCGCCAGCGACGGCCAGGGCAGCGGCAGGCGCGCAAGCGGCCCCCATTCCAGCGCCAGGGTGCGAAAGGGCACGCCGAGCCGTTCGGCCAGGCCCAGCGCCTGGGCCGCCGTTCCGGCGCGCGGATCGGCCAGGACCCAGATGGCGGCAGCGTCCGTCATTTACGCAAGCGCCACCAATGGCTAACTGGTTGCCAGAGGAGAACCCCACCCGCCATGGCCCTGACCCACGCCTCCGACTGGGACCGCGATGCCGCGCTGACCACGGCGCGCATCCTTCTGGAAATCAAGGCGGTGAACTTCCGCCCCGAGGAACCCTATACCTTCACCTCGGGCTGGAAGAGCCCCGTCTATATCGACTGCCGGCGCATCATCTATTTCCCACGGGCGCGGGCAAAAATCTGCGAACTGGCGGTGGAGAAGATCGGCCGGCACATCGGCTACGAGACGATCGAGGCCGTGGTCGGCGGCGAGACGGCGGGCATTCCCTTCGCCGCCTGGATTTCGGACCGCATGATGGCGCCCATGGCCTATGTGCGGAAGAAGCCGAAAGGTTTTGGCCGCAACGCGCAGATCGAGGGCGATGTGCCGGAAGGCAAGAAAACCCTGCTGGTCGAGGACCTGACCACCGACGGCGGGTCGAAGATCCGCTTCGCCAATGCGCTGCGTGAAGCCGGGGCCATCTGCGACCATACCTTCGTGGTCTTCTTCTACGGTGTGTTTCCGGGCGCCTTTGAGAAGATGAAGGAGATGAACCTGACGCTGCATCACCTCTGCACCTGGTGGGATGTGCTGGAGGTCTGCCGCGAGCGCCCGTATTTTGAGGAATCGGCGCTGAAGGAAGTGCGGAAGTTCCTGGAGGATCCGGTGTCCTGGTCGCGGGCGCATGGCGGCATTGGTGGGGTGTCGGAGGCGAAGGGCGAGGAATGATGCGCGCGGCGACGGTCCTCGCGGCGGCCCTGCTGGCCGCCACACCCGCCGCCGCGCAGACACGCCCGCAGCTTACCATCGGCATCACCCAATACCCGGCGACGCTGCACCCCAACATCGAGCAGATGGCCGCCAAATCCTACGTGCTCGGCTTCGCCCGCCGGCCGCTCACGACCTATGACGCCGACTGGCGCCTGGCCTGCCTGCTCTGCGAAACCCTCCCCAGCCTGGAAAACGGCCTGGCGGTGCGCGAGACCACGCCGGATGGCAAGGATGGGCTTCGCCTGACCATCCGCCTGCGCGCCGATGCGACCTGGGGCGATGGCACGCCTGTGTCCTCCGAGGATTTGCGCTTCGCCTGGGAAGCCGGCCGCGCCTTCGAGACAGGTTTTGGCGGCGCCGAGTTTTACCGCAGCGCCTATGAACTCATCGTCGTCGATGCCCGCACCATCACGTTGCGGTTTGACCGCGTGACCTTCGACTTCGCCTCGATGGGCGATTTCCAGCCGCTGCCCGCGCGCATCGAGCGCCCGCGGTGGGAAGCCGATCGCGCGGCCTATCGCAGCCGCACCGCCTATGACACCGAAAGCGCCAATCCCGGCCTCTGGTCCGGGCCCTATCGCGTCACCGCCACCACGCCCGGCTCTTCGGTGGCACTCGCCCGCAACGACGCCTGGGGCGGGCCAAGGCCGGCCTTCGACCGCATCCTGATCCGCACCATCGAAAGCACCCCCAGCCTGGAAGCCCAGGCGATGACCGGCCAGGTGGATATGATCGCGGGCGAATTGGGCCTGCCGCTCGACCAGGGCATAGCACTCGCCCGCCGCGCGACCGGGCGCCTGCGCCTGCACGTCCAGCCCGGGCTGATCTACGAACACATCGACCTCAACCTCGACACGCCGGCGCTGGCCGATGTGCGGGTGCGGCGGGCGCTGCTGCTGGCCTCCGACCGCGCGACCATCGCGCAACGCCTGTTCGAGGACCGGCAGCCGGTCGCCAGCGGCCCGATCCACCCGCTCGACCCTGGCTTTGACAGCACACGCGCGCCGGCGCCCTTCGACCCGGCCGAGGCGGGCCGGCTGCTGGACGCTGCCGGCTGGTCCGCCCGTGGCCCCGATGGCATCCGGCGCAATGCGGCAGGCGAGCGCCTGTCCTTCGAATTCATGACCACCGCCGGCAATCGCGGCCGCGAACAGGTGCAGCAGGTGCTGCAAGGCCAGTGGCGGGCGGCCGGCATCGACGTGCGCATCCGCAACGAACCGCCGCGGGTTTTCTTCGGCGAAACGATGAGCCGCCGCCGCTTCACGGGTCTCGCCCTCTACGCCTGGATTTCCGCGCCCGAGAACGTGCCCCGCGGCACCTTCCATTCCGACGAAATCCCGCGCGCGGCGCGCAACTGGTCCGGGCAGAACTACCCGGGCTTTCGTGACGCCGAGATGGATGCGCTGCTGGAGCAACTGCCGATCACGCTGGACCCCGCGGCGCGCCGGCCGCTCTGGGCCAGATTGCAGGCGATCCTGGCCGAGCAGGTGCCGGTGCTGCCGCTGTGGCACAGGGCGGATGCGCATCTGTGGCCGATGTGGCTGGATGGCGTGCGGCCGACCGGGCATCTCGCGCCCTCCTCGCTCTGGGTGGAACAGTGGCGGGTGCGCTGATCCGGCGCGCGTTGCAGATCGCGCTGGCGCTGGTCGCGCTGTCCTTCGTCGCCTACCTGGCCATCGGGCTGATGCCGGGCGATCCCATTGATCTCGCCATCACCGCCGATCCGCGCATGACGGCGGCCGATGCGGAGCGGCTGCGGGCGCTCTATGGGCTGGACCGGCCGCTGGTGTCGCGCTGGTGGGAATGGTTTCTGCGCGCGCTCGGCGGGGATTTCGGCCATTCGCGGCTGTATGCGCGGCCGGTTGCGGCGGTGCTGGGGCCGGCGCTGGCGGGCACGCTGGTGCTGGTGGGGTCGGCGCTGCTGATCGCGGCGGTGGGCGGGGTCACCTTGGGCATGCTCGCGGCGCTGCGGCCACGCGCGGCGCCGGGGGTGGAGGCGCTGTCCGTGCTGGCCCAGGCGGTGCCGGCTTTTTGGCTGGGCATCCTGCTGATCATCGGCTTCGCGCTCGGCCTGGGCTGGCTGCCCGCCGGTGGCGTGCCGGACCAGGGTGACGCCGCCTGGCGGTTCCTGGTGCTGCCGGTGGCGACGCTGGCGATCGCCAATCTCGCGGCCTACGCCCGGCACACGACGGCGGCGCTGTCGGCGGTGCTGCGCGAGCCCTTCATCATCACCGCCCGGGCGCGCGGTGCCGGCGAGGCGCGGATCGCCTGGCGCCACGCCCTGCCGAACGCCGCCGTGCCAATCCTGCAGGTGGCGGCGCTGGATGTCGGCGCGCTGATGGGCGGCGCGTTGGTGACGGAAACCGTTTTCGCCCGCCCCGGCATGGGGCGGCTGCTGTATGAGGCGGTGATGGGCAATGACCACCCGCTGGCGCTGGCCGCGGTGCTGCTGGTGGCGCTGGCGACGATGCTGGCGACCGCGGGTGCGGATGCGGCGCAGCGCGCGATCGACCCCCGGTTGTGAGGGGCCGCCTGGTCGCCGGGCTGGTGCTGCTGGGCGGGCTGGGCGCGCTGGCGCTGGCAGCACCCCTGGCCGGATCCCTGCTGGGGCATGATGCGAACCTGCCCGACCTGCTGGGGCGCTTCGGCGAAGCCTCGGCCGCGCATCCGCTCGGCACCGATGAACTCGGCCGCGATGTGCTGCTGCGCCTGCTGCACGGCGCGCGCGTGTCGCTGGCGGTCGGTCTGGCGACGGCGCTGGCCGCGGCCGCGATCGGCACCGCGGCCGGGCTGTTGGCGGCCTGGCGCGGTGGCATGGTCGATGCGGGGCTGATGCGCCTGTCCGATGCGCTGCTGGCGCTGCCGGCGCTGCCGCTGCTGGTGGTGCTGGCGGCGGCCGACCTGTCGCGTATCGGCCTGTCGCCCGACACGCCGGGGGCGGATGTGATCCGCATCGTCGCGGTGCTGGCGCTGTTCGGCTGGATGGGGGTTGCGCGGCTGGCGCGGGCGGCGGCGCTGTCCACCCTGGCGCTGCCTTACGTGCGGGCGGCGCGGGCGCTTGGGGCTTCCGAGGCGCGGGTGCTGTGGCGGCACGTGCTGCCGGCGCTGGCCGCACCCGTGGCGGTGGCGACCGCGCTGGCCGTGGCCGGAGCGATCCTGGCCGAAAGCACGCTGTCCTTCCTGGGCCTGGGCATCCGCCCGCCGTTGCCGTCCTGGGGCAACATGCTGGCCAATGCGCAGGAAATGGTGCTGGAGGCGCCGCTGCAGGCGCTCTGGCCGGGGCTGTGCATCGTGGTCGCGGTGGCGGGCGCGGGGTTGGTCGCCGACGGGCTGCGCGGGGGGCGGTCGGCCTGAAGCAGGGACCAGGACGGAATGGTGGTGCCCCGTGCGGGATTCGAACCCGCGTACCCAACGTGAAAGGCTGGTGTCCTAGGCCTCTAGACGAACGGGACGCACAGCGGCGGGGTAACGCCCGCCCCGGCCCGGGTCAAGCCATGCCGTCCAGGAAACAGCCGCGGACCAGGCCGGCCGGGCATTCACCTGATTTTCATCGCCACCGGGTCATGCCTCGCGCCGCACCACGGCCCCCCGTGGACGGAGGACCCCCCTTGGACCACGTCACCCCGCGGCTGGCCCGCCGCCTGCTGATCCTGAAAGCCAGCGCGCTGGGCGGCATCGCCACGACCCTGGCCGGCAAAGCCCCCGCTGCCGCAAGCCTGCCCCCCGCGCCGGTGCGCCCGGTCGACGCGGTGCTGCCGGCGCAGCGTGCCACCGACAGCGACCCGACCGACACCGCCGGCAACGGCCGTGGCCGCCGCAACACGACCGACAGCGACCCCCGCGACAGCGCCGGGCAGGGCCGGGGTGCGGCACGCCGGGTCACGGATTCAGACCCCCGCGACAGCGCCGGCGCGGGCCGCGGCAGCGGCCGGGCCGCCAGCGACAGTGACCCGAACGACCGCGCCGGCATGGGCCGTGGCGGCCGCGGCGCGACCGACACCGACCCGCGTGACGCTGCGGGCAGCGGCCGGGGCCGCTGACGGTCACACGCCGCCGGTTTGTCCCGCCGCAATGACGCGAAGGTGCTGAGGGCGCTATAACCGCCTGCATGCTCGCAAACTGTCTTCATGCGCTGGATGCGCTCGGCGCAGATGGGCTCTGGGCGTTGATGGGCGCGCTGTTCCTGGCCGGACTGGTCGGTGGCGGCAGCCATTGCGCGGCGATGTGCGGCCCTTTCGTGCTGGCGCAGGTCTCCCAGGGTGCCGGTCTGGAAGGCGGGCGCCTCGCCCGGCTGTCGGGTGCCTTGCTGCTGCCCTATCACCTTGGCCGGATGCTCGGTTACGCAGGCCTGGGCGCACTGGCCGGCGGGTTTGCCGCCGGGGCGGGGCTGCTGCCGGGCCTGGGCTGGCTGCCGCCGGCGCTGCTGCTGCTGGCCGCGGCGGTGATGTTGAGCCAGGCCCTGCCGGCCCGCTGGCGCCCCGCCATCGGCCTGCACCGCATGCCGCGGGCGCTGGCCGCCCGGGTCGCGCCATTGCTGGACCGCCCGGGGGCACGACGGAGTTTTGTGCTGGGGGTGCTGCTGTCGGCACTGCCCTGCGGGCTGCTGTATGCGGCGCTGGCCGGGGCTGCGGCCAGCGGCAGCGCCCTCGCGGGTGCCTTGGCAATGGCGGCCTTCGTCGCCGGCACCGTGCCGGCGCTGGTCGGCGTGGCCGTGCTGGGTGGCTTCTTCCGCAAGCGTGCCGCACCCGCCTGGCAGCGCCTGGCGCCCGCGATCTACGGCTTCAACAGCCTGGTGCTCGCGGGGCTGGCCTTCAGCGTGATGCCTTAGCTTAGCGCACGACCATGTCGCGATAGGCATGCCAGGTCGCGTGCCCGACCAGCGGCAACACCACCACCAGGCCAAGAAAGAAGGGCACCAGCGCGAGGCTGGTCAGCAGCACGATCAGCCCCGCCCAGAGCACCATCGGCCGCCAGTTTTCCATCACCGCCTGCACGCTGACGGTGGCCGCTTCCAGGAAGGACACGTCCCGATCGACCAGCATCGGCAGCGACACCGCGGAAATGGCGAAGGTGACCGCGGCCAGGATGAAGCCGAAGCCCGTGCCCACCAGCAGGAAGGGCACCAGCAGGTCGGACCGCAGCATCGCCATCGGCAGGTTGGCCAGCGAAGGGGCGAAGCCGATGCCGAAGAACAGCGCGAACAACAGCCCCGCCACCCGCACCCAGAACAGGTGGATGATCAGCAGCACCGCGCCCATCATCGCGATCTGCGTGCCGGGGCGGCGAAACCCGTCCATCGCATCGGCCAGCGTGGTGGGCTGCCCCGCCTCCATCCGGCGCGAGGTTTCATAGAGCGGGGCCGCCAGCAGCGGCGCCATGATGAAGAACCCGGCCGTCGCCGGCAGGATCGCCCAGGCGGTGCCGAGTTCGAAAGACAGCAGCGACACGATCCAGCCGAAGATCGCGAGCGTCGCGCCGATCGACAGGCTGATCGCCCGGTTGGCCATCATGTCCCGCCAGCCCAGGGTCAGCCACACCCAGGGTCGGTCCGTCGCGATCCGGGCCACGCGCCGGGGCAGCGGCACCGGGCCAGGGTCTGGCAGCAAAGCGTCGGTCTGGATATCGCTCGGCGTCATTGTCATCCCCCCTGTGGGCGTCGCTGACGACCATCCCACGCCGGTTATCCCCACCGCCTTGATCCGGATCAAGGACGTGACTCTGCCCCTGCCACATGCTGCGATGCAAGGACCGAGCGTGCCGCATACCGGTTGCTCGCAAGACAGAGAGACAGACATGGCCGCTGCCGCCGCGCTCCTGACGGGTGCCAGACCCTTCCGGGAGGAACTGGACGTCGAGGCGCCGATTCGCGCCTTCGTCATCGCTACCATGTTCTGGGGCATCGTCGGCTTCCTGATGGGCGTCGTCATCGCCTCCCAGCTCGCCTTCCCGCTGCTGAACCTGGACCTGGAGTGGACCACCTTCGGCCGGCTGCGCCCGGTGCACACCAGTGCTGTGATCTTCGCCTTCGGTGGCAATGCGCTGATCGGCACCAGCCTCTACATCGTGCAGCGCACCTGCCACGCCCGGCTGTTCGGCGGCGAGGAGATGGGCTGGTTCATCTTCTGGGGCTACAACTTCTTCATCGTCGCCGCCGCCCTCGGCTATGTGCTCGGCGTGACGCAGGGCAAGGAATACGCCGAGCCCGAGTGGTACGTGGACCTCTGGCTGACCGTCGTCTGGGTGACCTACCTGGTCGGCTTCGGCGGCACGCTGATCAAGCGCCGCGAGCCACACATCTATGTCGCCAACTGGTTTCTGCTCGCCTTCATCATCACCGTCGCCATGCTGCATATCGTGAACAACCTGGCGCTGCCGGTCGGCGGCGGCATCGGTGCCAGCTACAGCCTTTACGCGGGCGTGCAGGGCGCCATGATCCAGTGGTGGTACGGCCACAACGCGGTCGGCTTCTTCCTGACCGCGGGCTTCCTCGGGATGATGTACTACTTCATCCCCAAGCAGGCCGAACGCCCGGTCTATTCCTACCGGCTGTCGATCGTGCACTTCTGGTCGCTGATCTTTCTCTACATCTGGGCCGGGCCGCATCACCTGCACTACACCGCGCTGCCGGACTGGGCACAGACGCTGGGGATGGCGTTTTCGGTCATGCTCTGGATGCCGTCCTGGGGCGGCATGATCAACGGGCTGATGACGCTGTCGGGCGCCTGGGACAAGCTGCGCACCGATCCTGGCCTGCGCTTTTCCGTCGCCGCCGTCGGCTTCTACGCGATGTCCACCTTCGAAGGCCCGGTGATGTCGATCCGGGCGGTGAACAGCCTGTCGCACTACACCGACTGGACCATCGGCCATGTGCACAGCGGCGCGCTGGGCTGGAACGGCTTCATCACCTTCGGTGCGCTGTACTGGCTGGTGCCGGTGCTGTGGAAGAAGAAGGGGCTGTATTCCGAAAAGCTTGCCTCCTGGCACTTCTGGGTCGCGACGCTGGGCATCGTGCTCTACATCACCGCCATGTGGGTCAGCGGCATCATGCAGGGGCTGATGTGGCGTGCGTATGACGAATTGGGCTTCCTGCAATACGCCTTCGTCGAGACGGTGGCGGCGATGCATCCCTACTACGTCATTCGGGTGCTGGGCGGCGTGCTCTACCTCACCGGGGCGATCATCATGGCCTACAACCTGTACATGACGGCAACCGCCGTGGAGAACGTGGCCCCCGAAGCCGTGGCCCCCGGCGCCATTCCTGTCGCGGCCGAGTGAGGAGACGAGCCATGAAGCGTTTTTCCCACGCGATCATCGAGAAGAACATCGTCATCCTCTCGGTCCTCACGCTGCTGACCGTGGCGATCGGCGGGCTGGTGCAGATCGTGCCGCTGTTCCTGGTGGAGACGACCATCGAGCGGGTGGAGGGCGTGCGTCCCTATACGCCGCTCGAACTGATGGGTCGGAACATCTACGTGCGCGAAGGCTGTTATCTCTGCCACAGCCAAATGATCCGCCCCTTCCGCGACGAGGCCGAGCGCTATGGCCATTACAGCCTGGCGGCCGAGAGCATGTACGACCGGCCCTTCCAATGGGGCAGCAAGCGGACCGGGCCGGACCTCGCGCGCGTCGGCGGGAAGTATTCCGATGCCTGGCAGGTCGCGCATCTGCGCAGCCCGCGGCAGTTGGTGCCGGAATCCATCATGCCGCCCTACGCCTTCCTCGACCGGCCGCTCGATGCCGGTGAGGTCGCAGCCCATCTGCGCGCCCAGCGCAGCCTCGGCGTGCCCTACAGCGATGAGATGATCGCCAACGCGATGGCCGACCTGCGTGCCCAGGCGAACCCTGACATCGATGGTGCTGCCTTCGCCGCCCGTTATCCGCGTGCCCGGCAGTCGCTGTTCGACGGCAATGCCCGCGACGTGACGGAGATGGACGCGCTCGTCGCCTACCTGCAGATGCTCGGCACGCTGGTCCGGTTTTCGGACGTGACGCCCGCGCAGCTGCGCCAGCCCTGAGGCGATCACGATGGACATGGCCACCCTGCACGAAATCCTCTCGGCCGTCTGGGTCGTGTGGTTCGTGATTCTCTTCACCGGCATCATCGTCTGGGTGATGCGTCCCGGTTCGCGCGCTGCGGCCCGCGACCACGCCGAGATACCCTTCCGCAACGATCCGAACCGAGGCGCCTGAGTATGGCCAAGACCCCCGAGCGGGATCCCCATAGCGGCACCGCGACCACGGGCCACGACTGGGACGGGATCACGGAACTCGACACGCCGATGCCGGCCTGGTGGCTCTATACTTTCTACGCCTGCATCGCCTTCGCGGTGGTGTGGATGGTGCTGTTCCCCTCGCTGCCGTATGTGCGCGGGCTGCTCGGCTACACCGCCCGCGCCGACTTCGCCGCATCGATGGAGGTGCAGACGGCCCGCATCGCGCCGATGATGGCGCGGCTGCGCGAGGCGACACCGGAGGCGATCGCGGCGAACCCCGAATTGCGCGGCTTCGCGCTGGCGGGCGGGCGCATCGCCTTCGCCACCAACTGCGCCGGCTGCCATGGGTCGGGCGGGCAGGGGGCTCTGGGCGGCTTCCCGAGCCTGGCGGATGACGATTGGCTCTATGGCGGCAGCTTCGCCGACATCCACAAGACCATCGCCGTCGGCGTCCGCAACGGCGATGCCGATGCGCGCGGCATCGCCATGCCGGCCTATATCAGCGCAGGCCTGACCCTGCCGCAGATTGGCGATGTCGCGGACTATGTCATGTCGCTGTCCGGCACCGGCACCGACCCCGCGGCGGCCGCGCGCGGCGCGCCGCTGTTCGCCGCCAACTGCGTCGCCTGCCACGGCGAACGCGGCGAGGGCAACCGCGACCTCGGCGCCCCCCGCCTGAACGACCGCATCTGGCTGTATGGCGGCGACAAGGCCTCGCTGGTCCAGACCATCGCCTATTCGCGCGCCGGGGTGATGCCGGCCTGGGCCGGGCGGCTTGATCCGGCGATGATCAACATGCTGACCGTGTATGTGCATGCGCTCGGTGGCGGGGAACGCTAGGAACCCCTCATGCCCGATATCGCGATCCAGGACCCACCGCCGCTTTATGCCGCGCATCGAAAGATTTATCCCCGCGCGGTGAAGGGGCGGGTGCGGTCGATCAAGTGGATCGTGCTCATTGTCCTGCTGTCGATCTACTACATCGTGCCCTGGATCCGCTGGGACCGCGGGCCGGGCGTGCCGAACCAGGCGGTGCTGGCCGATATCGGCAACGCGCGGCTGTTCTTCTTCTGGGTCGAGCTCTGGCCGCAGGAGATCTATTTCCTCACGGGCTTCCTGATCCTCTGCGCGATCGGGCTGTTCGCCGCGACGTCGCTGTTCGGCCGGGTCTGGTGCGGCTTCACCTGCCCGCAGACGGTCTGGACCGACCTGTTCATGTGGATCGAACGCAAGATCGAGGGCGACCGCAACGCGCGCATCAAGCGCGACGCCGGCCCGGCCTCGGCCGACCGCACGCGTCGGCGCCTGGCCAAGCATGCCGCCTGGATCGTCATCGCCATGGCAACGGGCGGCGCCTGGATCATGTATTTCCAGGACGCGCCGACGGTGGTGGTGGACCTGTTGACGGGTGGTGCCTCGGCGCAGACCTACTTCTTCTTCGGCCTGTTCACGCTGACGACCTATGGGCTGGCCGGCTTCGCGCGCGAACAGGTCTGCACCTACATGTGCCCCTGGCCGCGCTTCCAGGGCGCGATGCTCGATCGCGACAGCCTGGTCGTCACCTACCGCGACTGGCGGGGCGAGCCGCGCGGCAAGCTGAAGGAAGCAGGCCACGGCGATTGCATCGACTGCGGCGCCTGCGTGCATGTCTGCCCGACCGGCGTCGATATTCGCCTCGGCCAGCAATTGGAATGCATCGGCTGCGGGCTCTGCGTCGATGCCTGCGACGAGGTGATGGGCAAGCTCGACCGGCCGCAGGGGCTGATCGCTTTCGAAACCCTGGCCAACCTGGCAGCCAGCACCGCCGCCGCTGCGCGCTTCGCGCCCAGCCCCGCGCGGCTGCAGGCCGGCATGGAGGCGCGCCGGCCGCTGCACATCATCCGTCCGCGCACGCTGATGTATGCGGGCGTGCTGTCGGTGGTCGTGGCGATCATGCTGGGCGCGTTCCTGCTGCGCGATACGCTGACGCTGACCGTGCTGGCCGAACGCGCGCCGCCCTATGTGCTGCTGTCGGACGGCAGCATCCGCAACGCCTACACGCTGAAGCTGGCGGACAAGACGCGCGATGCCGGGCGGTTCGTGCTGGTGCTGGACGGCCCGCACGGCCTGGCCCTGACCGTGCAGGACGCCGAGGCCGATGCGCAGGGCCGGCCCATCCTGCCCGCGCGGCCCGATGCGGTGGCAACCTTCCGCGCCTTCGTCGTCTCTCCCCCGGGGCGCCACGGCGATGACAGCGAACGCCTGCGTTTCCGCCTGCAGGATGCAAGCGGTCATGTGGTCGCCTCCGGCAGCAGCGTCTTCCTCCGGCCGCATCACTGACCATGGCAAGCAGCCCCTATGACCCCAGCCGTGGCCGTTGGTACCCCTGGATCTTCGTCGGCATGATGGCGGTGGTCATTGCCGTGAACGGGGTCCTGATTTACTCGGCCATCAGCACGTTTACGGGCACGACGACGGCCCGGTCCTATGACCGTGGCCGGGCCTACAATGCCGTCATCGCCGAGGCGGAGCGCCAGGCGGCGCTTGGCTGGACCGGCCAGGTATCGCTGGTCGCGGGCCGGCTTTCGGTCACCGTGGCCGACCGTGAATCGCTGCCCGTGCCCGGTCACCTGGACGGGTTGCTGCAACGCCCGCTCGATGGCCGCACCCTGCCGGTCACCTTCACCGCCACGGCGCCCGGGCGCTGGGTGGCCGAGGTGGTCCCGCCATCCCCCGGCCAATGGGAGGCCCGGCTGACCCTGACCGGCCCCGACGGGGCCGTGTTCGACATCCGCCAGCGTGTCATCGCGCCGTGACCAGCCTCATCCGCCCGGCGCCGATCGCAGCCCCCACCAGCCGCCGCACCGGCTGCCCGCACTGCGGCGCCGCCGTGGCCCCGCCGGCGGTGTTCTGCTGCGCGGGGTGCGAGGCCGCGCATGGGCTGGTGGCGGGGCTGCGGCTCGATGCCTTCTACCGGCGCAGCACGGCGCCGCGCGGCGCGCTGCGCCCCGACGCCACGCCGCCGGTGCCGCTCGGCGCCGCCGCGGTCGCCGATGGCCCGGGCTTCCGGCTCGACCTCATGGTCTCGGGCCTGCATTGCGGTGCCTGCGTCTGGCTGGTGGAACAGGCCCTGGCGGCCGAGCCCGATGTGATCGCCGCCCGCGTCGCGCTGACCACGCGGCGGCTGACCCTGCGCTGGCAGGGCGACCGCGCCCGGGCCGAGGACTTCGCGGCCTTGCTGGCGGCGCTCGGCTTTCGCGCCGTGCCCTTCAGCCCGGCCTGTCTGCGCGCCGCCGATGATGCCGAATTGCGCGACCTGGCCCGGGCGCTCGGCATCGCTGCTTTCGGTGCGATGAATGTCATGCTCGTGTCGGTCGCCGTCTGGGTCGGCGGCGACATGGGCGAACAGACCCGCGGGCTGATGCACTGGCTGGCGGCCATGTTCGGCCTGCCGACCATCGTCTTCGCAGGCCTGCCCTTCTATCGCTCGGCCTTGGCCGCGCTGCGCGCCGGGCGCGTGAACATGGACGTCGCGGTCAGCCTGGGCGTGCTGGCGACGGCGGCGATGTCGCTGTCGGAAGCCTGGCGCAATGGCCCCTAC
>JBBQHE010000021.1:0-28249 GCA_038323655.1 Acetobacterales bacterium
CACGACCTATGCGCTGGATTGCGGCGCGATTACCCCTAGCCTCTGGGGCTTTGAGCAGCGCGAAATTCTGTTGGAGTTCCATGAGGCGGCGTCCGGCGCGCATTACCACGCGAATTATTTCCGGCCGGGCGGCGTGGCGAAGGACCTGCCCGCTGGCCTGGAAGACAAGATCGGTGCCTGGGCCCTGAAATTTCCAAAATTCCTGGACGAACTCGGCGGGCTGCTGACCGACAACCGCATCTTCAAGCAGCGCACCGTCGATATCGGCGTGATCACGGCCGAACAGGCGATGGGTTGGGGTTTTTCCGGTCCCTGCCTGCGTGCTTCGGGCTGCGCCTGGGACCTGCGGCGCAGCCAGCCCTATGACGTCTACGACCGGATGGCGTTCGAAATCCCCGTCGGGCGCCACGGCGACTGCTACGACCGCTACCTGATCCGCATGCTGGAAATGCGCGAGAGCCTGAAGATCATCCGCCAGTGCCTGGACCAGATGAAGCCCGGGCCCATCAAGACGCAGGACCACAAGATCACCCCGCCAACGCGGGGCGAGATGAAGCGGTCGATGGAATCGCTGATCCATCACTTCAAGCTCTATACCGAGGGCTATCACGTGCCGGCCGGCGAGACCTACACGGTGGTCGAGGCGCCCAAGGGCGAGTTTGGCGTCTTCCTGGTCGCGGACGGCACCAACAAACCCTATCGCTGCAAGATACGCGCACCTGGCTATGCGCATCTCCAGGCGATCGAGTTCCTCTCCAAGGGCCATATGCTGGCCGATGCGGTGGCGATCATCGGGTCGCTGGATATCGTCTTCGGGGAGATCGACCGATGAGCGAGCCCGAAGCCTTCGCCTTTGATGATGTCAGCGAGCATAAAATCGCGACGATCATTCCGCGGTATCCGGCGGGGAAGCAGGCGAGCGCGGTGATCCCGCTGCTCTATGTGGTCCAGAAGCAGATGGGCCGGTTGACCGGCAGCGCCTGGGTGCCGCGGGTGGCGATGGATGTGGTGGCCGAGCGCCTCGGCATGGCGCCGATTCGCGTCTACGAGGTCGCGACCTTCTACCTGATGTTCAACACCAAGCCGATCGGGCGCTATCACCTGCAGATCTGCGGCACGACGCCCTGCTGGCTGCGCGGGTCGGACGACGTGCTGCGCGCCTGCAAGCATGCCGCCAAGGTTTCGGGCTACGGCCAGACCAGCGAGGACGGGGTCTTCACCCTGTCGGAAGTCGAATGCATGGGGGCCTGCGTAAACGCGCCGATCCTTTGCGTCGATGATGATTACTACGAGGACCTGGACTACGACCGCACGGTCGCGCTGATTGAGGCCTTGCGGCGTGGCGAAAGGCCCGAACCCGGCAGCATGACCGGCCGCCAGGCCAGCGCGCCCGAGGGCGGGCCCATGGTGCTGACAGGCGTGGAGAACTGACATGGCCCTGGCTGATCGCGACCGCATCTTCACCAACCTCTATGGCACCCAGCCCTGGAACCTGGCCGCCGCCCGCATGCGCGGCGACTGGGACGGCACAGCGGGGATGATCCAGCAGGGGCGGGATTGGCTGGTGGACCAGGTCAAAGCCTCCGGCCTGCGCGGCCGGGGCGGGGCGGGTTTCCCCACGGGCATGAAGTGGTCTTTCATGCCGAAGGTGAGCGACGGGCGGCCGTCCTACCTCGTGGTGAATGCCGATGAATCCGAACCCGGCACCTGCAAGGACCGCGACATCATCCGCCACGATCCGCACAAGCTGATCGAAGGCTGCCTGATTGCGGGTGCCGCGATGGGGGCCATCGCCGGCTACATCTACATCCGCGGCGAATACTACAATGAAGGCGTGATCCTGGAGGCCGCGGTCGCCGAGGCTTATGACGCGGGCCTGCTGGGCAAGAACGCGGCGGGTTCGGGCTATGACTTCGACCTCTATGTCCACCGCGGCGCCGGCGCCTATATCTGCGGTGAGGAAACCGCGCTGATCGAAAGCCTGGAAGGCAAGAAGGGGATGCCGCGGCTGAAGCCGCCGTTTCCGGCCGCGGTCGGCCTGTATGGCTGCCCGACCACGGTGAACAATGTCGAGACCATCGCCGTGGTGCCGACCATCCTGCGGCGTGGTGCCGGCTGGTTCGCGGGCTTCGGCCGGCCGAAGAATTCCGGCACCAAGATTTTCTGCATCCAGGGGCATGTGAACAAGCCCTGCAACGTGGAAGCGGAGATGAGCATCCCGCTGCGCGAATTGATCGACACCTATGCTGGCGGTGTGCGTGGCGGCTGGGACAATCTGCTGGCGGTGATCCCGGGCGGGTCCTCGACGCCGATGCTGCCCAAAGCCGTCTGCGACGATGTGCTGATGGATTTCGACGCGCTGCGCGAACACAAGTCGGGACTCGGCACCGCGGGCGTGATCGTGATGGACAAGTCCACCGACCTGATCCGCGCGATCGCGCGGCTGGCGGCCTTCTACAAGCATGAAAGCTGCGGCCAGTGCACGCCCTGCCGCGAAGGCCTGGGCTGGGTGAAGCGGGTGATGGACCGCATGGTGGAAGGCCGCGCCGAGGTCGCCGAGATCGACGTGCTGGAACAGGTGACGCGGCAGATCGAAGGCCACACCATTTGCGCGCTCGCGGATGGCGCCGTCTGGCCGGTTCAGGGGCTGATCCGCCATTTCCGCCCGATGATGGAAGAGCGCATCGCGGCCTACAAGGCGCAGAGCCTGCCGATGGCGGCGGAGTGAGCGCGCCATGACCAAGCTCTTCATCGACGACATCGAAGTCGAGGTGCCCGCCGGTGCCTCGGTGCTCCAGGCCTGCGAAGTCGCGGGCAAGGAGATCCCGCGCTTCTGCTACCACGAACGCCTGTCGGTCGCGGGCAATTGCCGCATGTGCCTGGTGGAAGTGGAAAAGGCGCCCAAGCCCGTCGCCTCCTGCGCCTATCCCGTCGCCGAGGGCATGAAGGTCTTTACCGACACGCCGATGGTGCGGAATGCGCGGCGCGGGGTGATGGAGTTTCTCCTCATCAACCACCCGCTCGACTGCCCGATATGCGACCAGGGCGGCGAATGCGATCTGCAGGACCAGGCGGTCGGCTACGGCCGCGATCACTCGCGCTTCCAGGAACCCAAGCGCGCGGTGAAGGACAAATATGTCGGCCCGCTGATCAAGACGATCATGACGCGCTGCATCCAATGCACCCGCTGCATCCGCTTCGCGACCGAGGTTGCCGGCGTGCCGGAACTGGGCGCGACGGGGCGTGGTGAGACGATGGAAGTCGGCACCTATGTCGAAAAGGCGCTGACGACCGAACTGTCGGGCAATCTGATCGATATCTGCCCGGTCGGCGCGCTGACCAGCCGGCCCTATGCCTTCGTCTCGCGCCCCTGGGAATTGACCAAGACCGACAGCGTGGACGTGCTGGATGCGGTGGGGGCCGCGATCCGCATCGATACGCGGGGGCCGGAAGTGCTGCGCATCCTGCCGCGCGTGAATGAGGATGTGAACGAGGAATGGCTCGGCGACCGGTCACGCTTCGCCTTCGATGGGCTGAAGCGCAAGCGGCTGGACCGGCCCTGGATTCGCAAGGACGGCAAGCTCACGCAGGCGTCCTGGGCCGAGGCTTTCGCAGCGATCGCAGCCCGGCTGAAGGGCCTGCCGGGTGACCGCATCGGCGCCATCGCCGGTGACCTGGCCGATGCCGAAAGCCTCGTGGCGCTCAAGGATCTGATGGCCGGCCTCGGCAGCGAGAACCTGGACTGCCGGCAGGATGGTGCGGCGCTGGATGCGACGCGACGCGATTTCACCATCTTCGGCCCTGGCATCGCGGGCATCGACCAGGCCGATGCGCTGGTCATCATCGGCAGCAATCCGCGCACCGAAGCCCCGGTGCTGAACGCCCGCATCCGCAAGCGCTGGGTGGCGAGCAACCTGGCCATCGGGGTGATCGGCCCGGCCGGGATCGACCTGACCTATCCCGCGACGCATCTGGGTGAGGGGCCAGCCGCCATCGCCGCTGCCGGCGCGATGCTGGCCGATGCCAAGCACCCGATGGTGCTGGTCGGGCGCGGCGCGCTGGCGCGGCCCGATGGGGCGGCGATTGCCGCGGCCGCCTGGGCGCTGCTGCGCGATGCCGATGGGCTGCGGCCCGACTGGAACGGCTTTGCCGTGCTGCACCAGTTCGGCGGCCAGGTGGGCGCGCTGGACCTGGGCTTTGTCCCCGGTCCGCAGGGGCGGAATTTTGGTGGCATGATGGGCGGGGGTGTCGATGCACTCTGGCTGCTCGGCGCCGATGGCTTCGACCCGGCGCTGATCGGGGCCGAGACCTTCGTCATCTACCAGGGGCACCACGGCGACCGGGCCGCGTCGCGGGCCGATGTGATCCTGCCGGGCGCCGCCTATACCGAAAAGGACGGGACCTACGTCAACACCGAAGGCCGGGTGCAGCGGGGGCGTGCTGCGCTGGCGCCACCTGGCGAGGCGCGTGAGGATTGGCGCATCCTGCGCGCGGCCTCGGCCTTGCTGGGGGCGACGCTGCCTTACGACAGCCTTGCCGCGGTGCGGGCGCGACTGGTCGCGGTGAACCCGGTGTTCGGCGCGGATTTCGCCCCCGCCGGTTGCGCCGACCAGGCCGGGCCTGCCGGCGACCCCGCGGCCATCGCGGACGCGCCCTTCGTCCTGCCCATCGCCAGCTACTGGCAGGCGGATGCGATCAGCCGGGCCAGCGACACCATGGCCGAATGTGCCCGCGTGCATGCCCCGACGCCCGCCCTGGCGGCGGAGTAGCCCGCGATGGATGGTTTCCTCACGACCCCCATCGGCATCCTGGCGCTGACGGTCGCCAAGGCCTTGGCGCTGCTGGTGCCGCTGCTGCTCGCGGTCGCCTACCTCACCTACGCCGAGCGCAAGGTGCTGGCGGCGATGCAGATGCGGAAGGGCCCCAACGTCGTCGGCCCCTTCGGCCTGCTGCAGCCCTTTGCCGATGCGCTGAAGATGCTGATGAAGGAGACGATCATCCCCGCGGGCGCCTCCCGCGTGTTGTTCATCATGGCGCCGATGATCACCTTCGGGCTGGCGATGATCGCCTGGGCGGTGATCCCGGTGAATGACGGCTGGGCGATCGCCGATATCAATGTCGGCATCCTGTATCTGTTCGCGATCTCCTCGCTGGGCGTCTATGGCGTGATCATCGCCGGCTGGGCCAGCAATTCGAAGTATGCCTTCCTGGGCGCGCTGCGGTCGGCGGCGCAGATGGTGTCCTACGAAGTCTCGATGGGCTTTGTCATCGTGACGGTGCTGCTCTGCGTGGGGTCGCTGAACCTGACCGCCATCGTGCGGGCGCAGGAGAACATCTGGTTCATCATCCCGCTGTTCCCGATGTTCGTGATCTTCTTCATCTCGGCCCTGGCGGAAACCAACCGCGCGCCCTTCGACCTGCCGGAAGGCGAAAGCGAGTTGGTCGCCGGCTTCTTCGTGGAATACAGCAGCCTGTCCTTCGGGCTCTTTTTCCTTGGCGAATACGCCAACATGATCCTGATGTCGGCGCTGGTGACGATCCTGTTCCTCGGCGGCTGGTACGCGCCCTTCGCCTTCCTGGAATTCATCCCCGGGCCGATGTGGTTCATCTTCAAGATCTGCTTCTGCCTGTTCATCTTCATCTGGGTGCGCGCGACCTTCCCGCGCTACCGCTACGACCAGTTGATGCGGCTGGGCTGGAAGGTGTTCCTGCCTTTCAGCCTGTTCTGGCTGGTGCTGACGGCGGCGGTGCTCAAGTTGACCGGCTGGCTGCCGGCGTAAGGACCCTGACCATGCCAACCCTCGACAGCCTCGCGCGCAGCCTGCTCCTGACGGAGCTGCTCTCCGGCATGGCCCTGACGTTCAAGCAGATTTTTACGCGCAAGCCGACGATCAATTACCCGTTCGAGAAGGCGCCGATATCGCCCCGCTTCAAGGGTGAGCACGCGCTGCGTCGCTACCCGAACGGCGAGGAACGCTGCATCGCTTGCAAGCTCTGCGAAGCGGTCTGCCCGGCCCAGGCCATCACCATCGAGGCCGAGCCGCGCGAGGACGGATCCCGCCGCACCACGCGCTATGACATCGACATGACCAAGTGCATCTACTGCGGGCTGTGCGAGGAAGCCTGCCCGGTCGATGCCATCGTCGAAGGCCCCAACCTGGAATTCGCGACCGAGACGCGGGAAGAACTGTTTTACGACAAGGACCGGCTGCTCGCGAACGGCGACCGGTGGGAGCCGGTTCTGGCCAAGCGGCTGGAGCTGGATGCGCCCTATCGATGATCGCCGCTCTCGCCTTCTACCTCTTCGCCGGTATCCTGGTGGCCTCGGCCGTCATGGTGGTGACCAGCCGCAACCCCGTGCATAGCGTGCTGTTCCTGATCCTGTGCTTCTTCAATGCGGCCGCACTTTTTCTGATCGCAGGGGCCGAGTTCCTCGCGATGATCCTGGTCATCGTCTACGTCGGCGCCGTCGCGGTGCTGTTCCTGTTCGTCGTGATGATGCTGGACATCGACTTTTCGCAATTGCGCGAAGGGTTTCAGCGTTACGCCCCGGTGGGGGCTGCGGTCGGCGGCATATTGTTCTTGGAACTGGTGCTGGTGCTGGGCACCTGGTCCTTCGCCGAGGATGCGGCGGTGCTTCGCATCAACCCCACGACGCCGGGCGGCATCACGAATACCGAGGCGATCGGGCGCATTCTCTACACCGACTACGTCTATCTGTTCCAGGCGAGCGGGGCTGTGCTGCTGGTCGCCATGATCGGCGCCATCGTACTGACGCTGCGCGACCGCCCGGGCACCAAGCGGCAGGACGTGGCAGCACAGATCGCGCGCGATCCGAAGCTGGTCGAGACGCGCGCTGTCGCGCTCGGCGCGGGGCTCGACACCATTGGCATCCGCCGGCCACTGCCGCCGCCCGAAAAGCCCAAGGCGATTGAGCACGTTGACGGGGGCCACCACTGATGCTGACCATCGGCCTCGCCCATTACCTGACCGTCGGCGCGATCCTTTTCGTGCTGGGCATCTTCGGCATCTTCCTCAATCGCAAGAACGTCATCGTCATCCTGATGTCGGTGGAACTGATCCTGCTTGCGGTGAACATCAACCTTGTCGGGTTTTCCTCTGTCCTGCAGGACCTGACGGGGCAGATCTTCGCCATGCTGATCCTGACGGTCGCGGCGGCCGAGGCCGCGATCGGACTTGCCATCGTCCTCATCTACTACCGCAACCGCGGCAGCATCGAGGTCGAGGATATCTCGACCCTGAAGGGCTAGACCATGTTCGTCGGCGCCATCTTCCTGCCGCTGCTGGGGGCCTGTATCGCCGGGTTTTTTGGCCGTTGGATCGGCGACCGCGCCGCCCAATGGGCGACCGTCGCCTGCATGGCGCTGGCCGCGGTCTGCGGTGTGGCGGCCTTCTTCCAGGTCGCCTTCACCGATGCGGATCGCGTGATCGAAATCGCCGACTGGATCGATGTCGGCGGGCTGGATGTGGTCTGGTCGCTGCGCTATGACACGCTCAGCGCGGTGATGGTCGGCATGGTGACCTTCATCTCGACGCTGATCCACCTCTACAGCGTCGGCTACATGGCGCATGACGACAGCAAGCCGCGCTTCTTCGCCTACCTGTCCTTCTTCACCTTCATGATGCTGATGCTGGTGACGGCGGACAACCTGCTGCAACTGTTCTTCGGCTGGGAGGGCGTGGGCGTCGCCTCCTACCTGCTCATCGGCTACTACTACGAGAAGGAAAGTGCCAACCGCGCGGCGATGAAGGCCTTCATCGTCAACCGCGTGGGCGATCTGTTCTTCATGCTGGGCATGGCGCTGACCTTCTGGACTTTTGGTAGCATCAGCTTCGATGAGATTTTTGCGGGCGTGCCCGCGGCGGCGGCCAAGACCATTGGCGGCATGCCGGCCTTGGAAGTCATCGGCGTGCTGCTGTTCCTCGGCGCCTGCGGCAAGTCGGCGCAGTTGGGCCTGCACACCTGGCTGCCCGATGCGATGGAAGGCCCGACCCCCGTTTCCGCCCTGATCCATGCCGCGACCATGGTGACCGCCGGCGTGTTCCTGATGGCGCGGATGAGCCCGCTTTTGGAATTCGCGCCTGTCGCGCTGGCCATCGTCACCATCGTCGGCGCCAGCACGGCACTCTTCGCCGCGACCATCGGCTGCGTGCAGAACGACATCAAGCGGATCATCGCCTATTCCACCTGTTCGCAGCTTGGCTACATGTTCTTCGCAGTCGGCGTCGGGGCCTACCAGGGCGCGGTGTTCCACCTTTTCACCCATGCCTTCTTCAAGGCGCTGTTGTTCCTGTCGGCCGGGTCCGTCATCCACGCAATGAGCGACGAGCAGGATATCCGCCGCATGGGCGGCATCTGGAAGAAGATCCCCGTGACCTACGCGGTCATGTGGATCGGCAGCCTGGCGCTCGCCGGCATGCCCTTCTTCGCCGGCTACTATTCCAAGGACTTCGTGCTGGAAGCTGCCTTCGCCGCACATTCCGGCCCGGGCATGTATGCCTTTATCGCCGGCTGCATCGCGGCCTTCCTGACCGCCTTCTATTCCTGGCGCCTGTTGATCCTGGTCTTCCATGGCGCGCCGCGTGCCGACCATCACACCATGGAACACGTCCATGAAAGCCCCTGGGTGATGCTGGTGCCGCTGATCCTGCTGGCGGGCGGTGCCATCTTCGTGGGTGCTGTCTTCGCGCCATCCTTCATCGGCCATGGCTGGCAGGAGTTCTGGCGCGAAAGCATCGCCAATGGTCCCGACAACCACATCATGCATGCGGTGCATGAGGTCCCGGGTTGGGTGCCGGTGCTGCCGACCATCCTCGGGGTGGCCGGCATCGCTTTGGCCTTCGTGATGTATGTCCTGGCTCCTGGCCTGCCGGCAAAGGCCGCCGCCGCGGCCCCGGCGCTGTACCGCTTCGTGCTGAACAAGTGGTATTTCGACGAGCTGTACGAGCGCATCTTCGTGCGGCCGATCCGCCGGCTCGCGCAGTTCCTCTGGCGCACCGGCGATACGAAATACATCGACGGCATGCCGAACGGTGTGGCCGATCTGGCGGTCGGGGTCGCGCGCGGCGCGGTCCGTTTGCAGACCGGCCGGGTCGCCAACTACGCCTTTGCGATGATCATCGGGCTCGTGCTCTTCGTCTCCGTCTACCTGTTCGGGATTGTCCGATGAATGCCGCCGGCTTCCCGCTGCTGTCGCTGCTGACCTTCCTGCCGCTGGTGGGTTGCGCGGTGATCCTGTCGGTGCGCGGGGACGAGGCCACGGTCGCTTCCAACGCGCGCTGGACCGCGCTCTGGACCACGCTGATCGTCTTTGCCCTGTCGGTGATCCTGTGGTTCGACTTCGACCGCGCCAGCAGCGATTTCCAGTTCGTCGAACAGGTGGCCTGGCTGCCGGAATTCGGCCTGTCCTATCACATGGGCGTGGACGGCATCTCGGTGCTCTTCGTGCTGCTGACCACGCTGCTGATGCCGATCTGCATCCTGGCGTCATGGGATACGATCCAGACCCGGGTGCGCGAATACATGGTCGCCTTCCTGGTGCTGCAGACCATGATGATCGGCACCTTCTCGGCGTTGGACTTCGTGCTCTTCTACGTCTTCTTCGAAGGCGTGCTGATCCCGATGTTCCTGATCGTCGGCATCTGGGGCCATGCGCGCCGCGTCTATGCGGCGCTTAAGTTCTTTCTCTACACGCTGCTCGGCTCGGTGCTGATGCTGCTGGCCATCCTGGTGCTGTGGTACCAGGCGGGCACGACCGACATTCCGGCGCTGATGGAATTACGCCTGGCCCCTGGCGTGCAGACCTGGGTCTTCCTCGCCTTCTTCGCCAGTTTTGCCGTCAAGGTGCCGATGTGGCCCGTCCACACCTGGCTGCCCGATGCGCATGTCGAGGCGCCGACCGCAGGCTCCGTCATTCTCGCCGGCGTGCTGCTGAAGATGGGCGGCTACGGCTTCCTGCGCTTTTCGTTGCCGCTGCTGCCGGATGCCGTGGCGCTGTTCGCCCCGGCCATCTTCGCGCTGTCGGTCGTGGCCATCGTCTATACCTCGCTGGTCGCGCTGGCGCAGGAGAACATGAAGAAGCTGATCGCCTATTCCTCGGTGGCCCACATGGGGATCGTGACGCTCGGCATCTTCACCATGAACCAACAGGGTATTTCCGGCGCGATCTTCCAGATGCTGAGCCATGGCGTCGTCTCGGCCGCGCTCTTTCTCTGCGTCGGCGTGCTCTACGACCGGGTGCATTCGCTGGAGATCGCCCGCTACGGCGGCGTCGCCAAGATCATGCCGGGCTATGCGCTGATCTTCATGCTCTTCACCATGGCCTCGGTGGCGCTTCCGGGCACGGCGGGTTTTCCCGGCGAGTTCCTGGTCATCGTCGGCGCCTGGAAGGCCAACCCCTGGGTCGCGGTCGGTGCTGCTACGGGCATGATCCTCGGCGCCTGCTACATGCTCTGGCTCTATCGCCGCGTCATCTTCAGCAGGATCGGGCGCGAGGATCTGCGTGCGCTGCTCGATCTCTCACCGCGCGAATACGCGGTCTTCGCGCCGCTGATCCTGCTGACCCTGTGGATGGGGGTCTATCCGTCCTCCTTCCTGTCCTTCTTCGAAGCCTCGGTGGCAGCCCTGGTTGAGCGGCATGAGGCCGCCCTCGCCCTGCCACGCCTGGCGGGGATGTGAGCGCGATGAACTGGACCCTTCTGCTGCCCGAGATCGTGCTCGGCGGAGCCGGCCTGATCGCCATCGTCGCCGGCGTCATCCCCAAGCGCGATACGACCTTCCCCGTCGCCATGGGCGTGCTGGGCGCGCTGCTGCTGGCCGCGGTGCTGACGCTGGGCCAGGCCGAGGGCACCGCCATGGGCGGGCAGTACGTCGCCGATGCCTATACGCGCTTTGCCAAGATCCTGGTGCTGCTGGGTGCCGCGGCGGGCCTCGTGCTGTCGCTCGACTGGAACGAAAAGCAGGGCCTGTCGCGCTTCGAATTCCCGGTGCTGATCCTGTTCGCCACGCTTGGCATGATGATGCTGGTCTCGGCCAACGACCTGATGTCGCTCTACCTCGGGCTCGAACTCATGTCGCTCGCACTTTACGTCTGCGCGGCCTTCGACCGCGACAACGGGCGGTCGGCCGAAGCGGGGCTGAAGTATTTCGTGCTGGGCGCTCTGGCCTCCGGCCTGCTGCTCTATGGCGCCTCGCTGATCTATGGCTTTGCGGGCACGACCAACTTCGACCGGATCGCCGATGCGGTGGAAGGCTCGGCGCCCAATACCGGCGTCATCGTCGGCCTGGTCTTCGTCATCGCGGGCCTCGCTTTCAAGATCAGCGCCGTGCCCTTCCACATGTGGACGCCCGATGTCTACGAAGGCGCGCCGACGCCGGTCACGGGCTTCTTCGCCGCCGCCCCCAAGGTCGCGGCCCTGCTGCTGCTGGCGCGCTTGCTGGAGGGCCCCTTTGGCAGCCTGGCCGCCGCGTGGCAGCAGGTGCTGGTACTGGCCTCGCTGGGCTCCATGCTGCTCGGCGCCTTCGCCGCCATCGGCCAGACCAATATCAAGCGGCTGATGGCCTACTCCTCGATCGGGCATATCGGCTACGCGCTGATGGGCCTGGCCGTCGCGTCGGACGCCGGGATGCGTGGACTGCTGCTCTACATCGCCATCTACATGTTCATGAACATCGGCGCCTTCGCCGTGCTGATCGCGATGCGCCGTAACGGCCGGGCGCTGGAGCGTGTGGATGATCTCGCGGGCCTCGGTCGCACCGATCCCGCCATGGCACTGGCCATGGCGATCTTCATGTTCTCGATGGCCGGCATCCCGCCGCTCGCGGGCTTCTTCGGCAAGCTCTATGTGTTTCTCGCCGCCGTGCAGGGCGGCTTCTGGGTGCTGGCGGTGGTGGGCGTGCTCGCCTCGGTCGTCTCGGCCTACTACTACCTGCGGATCGTGAAGGTGATGTATTTCGACAGCCCGGCCCCGGCGCTGGACCCACGCCCCGCGGGGCTTTCTGTCGTGCTGGCCGGTACGGGGCTTTTCACCACCTTCTTCTTCCTGTTTCCCGCGCCGATCCTGGCGGCGGCCCAGGCGGCCGTCGCCGCGCTGATGGGATGACCAGCCTTCCCGAAGGCTGGCGGCTGCAGCATTTTGCCGTCCTGCCCAGTACTCAGCGGCTTTGCGTGACCCTGGCCGAAGCGGGCGAACCCGAGGGCCTGGGCGTTCTGGCCGACCGGCAATCGGAAGGGCAGGGGACCCAGGGCCGCGCCTGGGAGTCGCCCAGCGGCAATCTGGCCCTGTCGGTCCTTCTGCGCCCGACCGGCCCCCTGGCCGAGGCGCCGCAATGGTCGCTGCTGGCGGCCGTGGCCCTGGCCGAGACCGTCGCCGCCTGCGCGCCCAACGCAGACCTGCGGCTGAAATGGCCGAATGACCTGCTGCTGGGGGGCGCCAAGGCCGCGGGCATCCTGACCCAGGCCGCGGCCGACCCGGCCGGGCGGCTGTCCTGGCTGGTCATCGGTTTTGGCGTGAACCTGCGGGTGGCCCCGGATGTCCCCGGGCGGGCCACCGCCTGCCTCGGCCCCGATGCCCCCCCGGCCGCCGATGTCGCGGCGGCGCTGCTGCACAGCCTCGACCGCTGGCGCCGCATCCGGCTGCTGGAAGGTTTCGCACCCATCCGCGCCGCCTGGCTGCGGCATGGCCCCGCGCATGGTGCCGCCTTGTCGCTGACCCGCCCCGCCATCGCCGGACGGTTCGAGGGCCTGGCCGAAGATGGCGCCCTGCTGCTCGGCACGGGCGGGCGCGTCCATGCCCTGCGCGCCGGCGAGATCGAGGACTAGGCCGATGCTGCTCGCGGTCGATGCCGGCAATACCAATATCGTCTTTGCCGTTCATGACGGGCAGGAATGGCGCGGCCGCTGGCGTGTCGCGACGCGCGATGACCGCACCTCCGATGAATACGCCGTCTGGCTGCTGGCGCTGCTGACCTATGTCGGGCTGCGGCCGGCCGACATCACCCGTTGCGTTATCGGCACGGTGGTGCCGGCGGCGCTGTACAATCTGCGCCGCCTCTGCCGCGACTGGTTCGATGCGGAACCGCTGATCGCGCGCGCCGCGCTGGACTGGGGCTTCGACATCCGCGTGGACAACCCGGCCGAGGTCGGTGCCGACCGGCTGTTGAACGTCCTTTCGGTGCATCACCACTACAAGGGGCCGGCGGTGGTGATCGATTTCGGCACCGCCACGACCTTCGACCTGGTGGGGGCGGACGGCGCCTATCTGGGCGGGGTGATTGCGCCCGGCATCAACCTGTCGATCGAGGCGCTGCACCGCGCCGCTGCCCGCCTGCCGCGCATCGGCATCGGCCGGCCGCAGTCGGTGATCGGGCGCAGCACCGTGCCGGCCATGCAATCGGGCATCTACTGGGGCTATGTCGGGCTGATCGAGGGCATCGTCTCCCGTATACGCGCCGAATTCGGCAAGCCCTTGAAAGTGATCGCGACGGGGGGCCTCGCCTCGCTCTTCGCCGAGGGGACGCTTGTCATTGAGACGACGGACCCCGACATAACGCTTGAAGGCTTGCGGCTTCTCGCGGAACGCAACGCCACCCCCATCGGACATCCCGCGCGCATGCGCGACCCGCTCCTTCGGGAGCAACAGACCATCGACCCTTCCACTCCAGACACGGATAGAACAGACCAAGAATGAACGTCACCACCGGAGACCTCGCCTTCATCCCGCTCGGCGGGACAGGCGAGATCGGCATGAATCTCAACGTGTACCGCTGCGACGGGCACCTCCTCGCGATCGACTGCGGTATCGGCTTCGGCGGCGCCGATACGCCGGAGGCCGAGGTCATGGTCCCCGACCCCGCCTGGCTCGCCGAACGGCGCGACCAGTTGCTGGGCCTGGTCATCACCCATGCGCATGAAGACCACCTGGGCGCGGTCGCGGCGCTGTGGCCGATGCTGCGCTGCCCCGTCTATGCCGGGCCCTTCGCCGCCGCCGTGCTGCGGCGCAAGCTGGGCGAGGCTGGGCTGTCGCGCGAAGTGAAGTTGGAAACCGTGCCGCTTGGCGGCTCGCTCCAACTCGGCCCCTTTGGCCTGACGTTCTTGCGCGTGACGCATTCCGTGCCCGAACCCCAGGCGCTGGCGATTCGCACCCCGCACGGGCTGATCGTGCATACCGGCGACTGGAAGCTGGACGCCGAGCCGCTGATCGGCCTGCCGACCGATGAAGCCGCCTTCAAGGCGCTGGGCGACGAGGGCGTGCTGGCCATGGTCTGCGACAGCACCAATGCCATGGTCGAAGGCCATTCGGGCAGCGAGGCCGAGGTACGCCGCAACCTGGCCGTCCTGCTGAAGGGCATGAAGGGCCGCGTCGCGGTCTCCTGCTTTTCCACCAACATCGCGCGGATGGAATCGATCGCGCTGGCGGCGAAGGCCAATGGCCGGCGCGTGTCGCTGTTCGGCCGGTCGCTGCGCAATGCCGAAGCCGCGGCGCGCGAATGCGGCTATCTGCGCAGCATCGCGCCCTTCGTACCCGAGGACGAAGCGGGCAACATTCCCGACGACCAGTTGCTGATCATGGCGACCGGCAGCCAGGGCGAGCCCCGCTCGGCGCTGGCCAAGATCGCCGCCGACACCCATCCGAACATCGCGCTGGGGGAGGGGGATACCGTCATTTTCTCGTCCCGCATGATCCCGGGCAACGAGCGCGCGATCATCAAGATCCAGGACGAGTTGACCCGCGCGGGCTGCGAGGTGATGACCGCCGACGATCACATGGTCCATGTCTCGGGCCATCCGGCGCGGGATGAGTTGAAGAAGCTCTATGCGCTGGTGCGGCCCAAGTATGCGGTGCCGACGCATGGCGAATGGCGGCACATGTCGGAACACGCGAACCTGGCCGAGTCTCTGGGCGCCAAGCCGATCCTGGTGGAAGACGGCGATGTCCTGCGCCTCGGCCCCGGCGAGCCGGATATCGTGGGCGAGGTTCCCTTCGGCCGCCTGGTCGTGGATGGCGAGCGGCTGCTGCCGCTCGACGGCGGGGTCTTGGCCGCGCGGAAGAAGATGCTGTTCAATGGTGTTGTGGTGGCGTCCCTGGCCGTGGACCAGGCCGGGCGCGTGCTCGGCACGCCGCGCATCAGCGCGCCGGGGCTGTTCGAGGAGCAGGACCCCGCGGCCGGCCAGATCGCGACGGAACTCGCCCGTGGCGTGGGCGAGATGTCCAACCCCACCAAGCGCGAGGATTCGAGCCTGCGGGAAGCCGCACGCCACCTGGTGCGCAAGGCGGTCGGCCGGCGGCTGAAGAAGCGGCCCTCGGTCGAGGTGCATCTGATCCGGGTCTGAGCCCATGGCTGTCGTCACTGCTGTCGTCGTATATTTCCTGATCTGGTGGGTCGTGCTCTTCGCGGTCCTGCCGATCGGGGTGCGTCCTGACGCTGATGGGGTGCAGACCGCGGGCGGCTGGCGCGGTGCGCCGCTGAAGGCGCAGATCGGGATGAAGGTTCTGGCGACCACGCTGATCTCGGCGGTGATCTTCGCCGGCGTCTGGTGGCTGATCGAAAGCGAATACCTCTCTTTCCGCTCCGGTTGGCTGGCGGTCCCGGTGCGCTGACCGGGCGTTGCACAGAAAAAGGGCGACGGTCGGGTTGTCACCCAACTGTCGCCCATGTTTAGCGCAATGCGTGACTGGCTTGGCCAGTTTGCTTCCCAAGACGCCGCGTTTCGCGTTGTTGTCCCCGGGTGCTTGCGTCAATCTACTCGAAGAAAGAGGGCTGGTCCTCTTTCTGCCGTGTGACTGGCGTTTCCTCCCTAAACTCGGGCCGCACCCTAACGGGTTGCGGCCCGTTTTTTTATTAGCCGCCCCGGCTGCTGCCGCCAAGAGGTTTCTGGTTTGTGAAGCCTGGAAAACTGCTGAAAAGTTATCCGAACCGGGCTTTTCGCGTAGTTTTCTTGCTGCAATGCAGCGTATCGCGTCACCGATGTGACCCGCAGCGCTGCGTTTTCGCCCTCGCCGGTTATCGGCTAGAAGGCGCTGTCCCCGATCCAGGAGCCCCGCGTTTTGCGCCTTTCCCGTGCCTTCCTGCCGACGCTCAAGGAAACCCCGGCCGAGGCGCAGATCGTCTCCCACAGGCTGATGCTGCGGGCGGGGCTGGTGCGGCAGACCAGTGCCGGCATCTACGCCTGGTTGCCGGCCGGCTTGCGGGTGCTGAACAAGGTCGCCGACATCGTGCGGCAGGAGCAGGACCGTGCCGGGGCGCAGGAGATCCTGATGCCGACGATCCAGTCGGCGGACCTCTGGCGCGAAAGCGGCCGCTACGACGACTACGGCAAGGAGATGCTGCGCATCCGGGACCGCGCCGACCGCGACATGCTGTTCGGCCCGACCAATGAGGAAATGGTCACCGACATCTTCAAGGGCTACGCGAAGTCCTACCGTGACCTGCCGCGCAATCTCTACCACATCCAGTGGAAGTTCCGTGACGAGGTGCGGCCGCGCTTCGGCGTGATGCGCGGGCGGGAGTTTCTGATGAAGGACGCCTATTCCTTCGACCTGACGCAGGAGGCGGCGCAGCATTCCTACCGCCAGATGTTCGTGGCCTATTTGCGCACCTTCGCCCGCATGGGGCTGAAGGCGATCCCGATGCAGGCCGACACCGGCCCGATCGGCGGCAACCTGTCGCATGAGTTCATCATCCTGGCCGAAACGGGCGAGTCCCAGGTCTATCTGCATCGCGACCTGCTGGCCTTCGATGCCCTGGCCGCGGCGCCCGATTACGATGGCGACCTGCGGCCGCTGATGGATTTCTGGACCAGTCGCTACGCCGCCACCGACGAGAAGCACGACGAAGCCGCCTGGAATGCGGTCCCGGCCGCCGACCAGGTCTCCGCGCGCGGGATCGAGGTCGGGCATATCTTCTATTTCGGCACCAAGTATTCCAAGGCGATGGGCCTGTCCGTCGCGGGGCCGGATGGCGCGCAGGTGATCCCGGAAATGGGCTCCTACGGCATCGGCGTCTCCCGCCTGGTGGGCGCGCTGATCGAGGCGAACCATGACGAGGCCGGCATCAAATGGCCCGATGCCGTGGCGCCCTGGCCCGCCATCGTCATCAACCTCAAGCAGGGTGACGCCGCCTGCGATGCGCTGTGCGAACGCATGTATGGCGCCATCCCCGATGCGCTCTATGACGACCGGGCCGAGCGGGCCGGGGCGAAGTTCGCCGATGCCGATCTGCTGGGCCATCCCTGGCAGATGGTGGTCGGGCCGCGCGGTGCCGCTGCGGGGCGCGTCGAGTTGAAGCGCCGCGCGACGGGCGAAAAGCAGGAAGTGAGCCCCGAGGACGCCTTGGCAAAAATCCTCGGCTGATGTTCGGCCCCTTCGAACGCGCCATCGCCTTCCGCTACCTGCGCGCGCGCAAGGGCGAACGTTTTGTCTCGGTCATCGCGATCTTCTCGCTGGTCGGCATCGCGCTGGGCGTCGCCACGCTGATTATCGTGACCAGCGTGATGAACGGCTTTCGTGCCGAACTCCTGGGGCGAATCCTCGGGCTGAACGGACATCTGGGCGTCTATGCGCAACTTGGTTCCTCGCTGACCGATTTCGACCCCGTGGTGGCGCGGATGCGTATGCTGCCCGGTGTCGTCAGCGCGACCCCGATCGTCGAGGGCCAGGTGCTCTTCACCTCCGAATCCGGGGGCGCTGCCGGCGGCATTGCCCGCGGCATCCGCCCCGAGGATCTGCGCGCCAAGGCCGTCATTGCCGATAATATCCGCGTGGGTACGCTTTCGCAGTTCGAAGGCGACGACGTCATCGTCATCGGCACGCGCCTGGCACAGCGCCTGCGCCTGGTGGTCGGCGACCGCATTTCCCTGGTCAGCCCGCAGGGCCGTGCCACGGTGATCGGCACCATCCCCCGCGTCCGCGCCTATCGCATCGTGGCGCTGTTCGAAGCCGGCATGGCCGAGTACGACGGCGGCTACGTCTTCCTGCCGCTGGCCGCGGCCCAGGTCTATTTCCAGACGCCGAATGCCGTCACCCAGATCGAGGTTTTCGTCGCCGATCCCTCCCGCGTGCGCGCCGTCTCCCGCGAAATCCAACGCGCCTTCGCATCCGGCCCGCCGATCCGCGTGCTGGACTGGCAGGACGCCAACAGCGCCTTCTTCAACGCGGTGCAGGTCGAGCGGAACGTGATGTTCCTGATCCTGACGCTGATCATCATCGTCGCCGCGTTCAATATCGTGTCCAGCCTCATCATGCTGGTGAAGGACAAGGGGCGGGATATCGCCATCCTGCGCACGGTCGGCGCCACGCGCGGGGCGATCCTGCGGATCTTTTTGTTGTGCGGCGCCTCGGTCGGCATCCTGGGCACAACGACCGGCGCCGTGCTGGGGCTCGTGTTCTGCCGCTACATCGAAAACATCCGGCAGTTCCTGCAATCGGTCTCGGGCACGGAATTGTTCAGCGCCGAGATCTATTTCCTCACGCGCCTACCCGCCGTCGTGGACCCGAATGAGGTGACGCAGGTGATCCTGATGGGCCTCGGCCTGTCGCTGCTGGCGACGATCTACCCCTCCTGGCGCGCGGCGCGCACCGACCCCGTGGTGGCGTTGCGCAATGAATGAGCCTGTCCTGCGGCTCGACGCCGTCGAACGCCGCTTCAAGACCGAGGCCGGCGTGCTCGACGTTTTGCGCGGCGCCGACCTGTCGATCATGGCCGGCGAGATCGTCGCCCTCGTCGCCCCCTCCGGCACGGGAAAATCCACGCTGCTGCACCTGGCGGGTTTGCTGGAACGCCCCGATGGCGGCGATGTTTTCATCCAGGGGCGCGCCGCCGGCACGCTGGATGACGGCGGCCGCACCGCGATCCGGCGCGCGACCATCGGCTTCGTCTATCAGGCGCATCACCTGCTGCCGGAGTTCTCCGCGCTGGAAAACATCGCTTTGCCGCAGATGGCCGCAGGCGTCGCGAAAAAAGCCGCCGATGTGCGGGCGCAAAACCTGCTCGCGGCCTTCGGCCTTGGCGCGCGCGCGGGCCACCGGCCGGGGCGGCTGTCGGGCGGCGAACAGCAGCGCGTCGCCATCGCCCGCGCCCTGGCCAACAGCCCCGCCCTGCTGCTGGCCGATGAGCCGACCGGGAACCTCGACGTCGGAACGTCCGACCTCGTTTTCGATGAATTGCTGGGGCTGGTGCGGGAGCATGGGCTGGCGGCGCTGATCGCGACGCACAACCCGGGCCTGGCGGCGCGGATGGATCGGGTGGTGACGCTCAAGGACGGGCAGGTCGTCGCCGGCTGACCTACCAGGCCCCGTGGTGCACCGCGGCCGCCTCATCCTCCAGCAACGGCCCCACCACCGCGACCTGACGCTGCCCGGCGGCAAAGACCTCCCGGCACGGCAGGTCCATGGTCAGGTTCTGCGGATGCGGGCCGATCATCGCCTTCATCCGCGATTCGGACAGGCCGAACACCACCCGTCCGATTCCGGCCCAGTAGATCGCGCCCGCACACATCGCGCAGGGTTCGGCGCTGGTATAGAGCGTGGCGCCCGCCCGCACTTCGGCCGGCAGTTCGACGCAGGCGCGGGTGGCCAGCAGCCGTTCCGCATGGGCGGTGCCGTCGCGTGTGGGTAAGAACCCGTTCAGCGCCTCCATCAGCACCTGGCCTGCCGCATTGGCCAGCAGCGCGCCGAACGGGTGCTGCCCTTCCGCATGGCTTTGCCGCGACAGGGCGATGGCCTGGCGCAGCAGCGCTTCATCCCGCGGGTCCGCGTGGTAGTCTGCTGCCATGACCGCTGCCTCCTTCGTCCATCTGCACGCCCATTCGGCTTATTCCCTGTCGGAGGGCGCGATCAAGGTCGACAAGCTGCCGGCGCTGGCCCGCGCCGATGGCCAGCCGGCCGTGGCGCTGACCGATTCGGGCAATCTTTTCGGCGCGTTGGAATTCGCGCAATACGCGACGGCCAAGGGCGTGCAGCCGATCATGGGCTGCCAGTTGTGGCTGGCCCGCCCGGCGGCCGACCAGCGCCCCGGCCTGCCGGTGCCGCCGGACCCCCTCATTCTGTTGGCCGCTGATCCTGCGGGCTTCGCCAATCTCCAGCGGCTCTCCTCGCTCGGCTACATGGGCGATGATCCCTCCGGCAAGCCTGCCCTGCCCTTGGCCGATATTTGCGCCCATGCGGGCGGGCTCTGGGCGCTGACGGGCGGCAGCACCGGGCCACTGGGGCGGCTGCTGGCAGAGGGGCGGCGCGATGCCGCCGAGGCGCTGCTGGGCAGCCTCGCCGAAGCTTTTCCGGGCCGCTGTGCGGTGGAACTGCACCGGCATGGCACGGCGCTGGATGCCGCGGTGGAACCGGGGCTGCTGGCGCTGGCTGATGCGCGCGGCCTGCCGATCGTCGCCGCCAATGACGTGCAATTCGCCACGCCCGAGATGCATCCCGCGCATGACGCGCTGCTCTGCATCGCCGAAGGCACCACCATCGGCGCGCGCGACCGTAGGCGGGTCACGCCCGAACACTGGTTCAAGCCGGCGGCAATGATGCGCGCCGCCTTCCACGACCTGGCCGAGGCCTGCGACAACACGCTGGCCATCGCACGGTCTTGCGCGGCGATGGCCGAGACGAAGAAGCCGGAACTCCCGCTTTGCCCAAAGGTGCGGCCTGGCATGACCGAGGCCGAAACCATCGCCGCCATGGCGCGGCAGGGGCTGGATGCACGGCTGCGCGACGCCGATGCGGCGACCCGGACGCGGTATCATGACCGGCTGACCTATGAGCTTGGTGTCATCGAAGGCATGGGGTTTTCGGGTTACTTCCTGATCGTCGCCGACTTCATCCAATGGGCCAAGCAGCAGGACATTCCGGTGGGGCCGGGGCGCGGGTCGGGCGCGGGCTCGGTCGCGGCCTGGGCGCTGACCATCACCGATCTTGACCCCTTGCGCTGGGGCCTGCTGTTCGAACGTTTTTTGAACCCCGAACGCGTGTCGATGCCCGACTTCGACATCGATTTTTGCCAGGACCGGCGGGACGAGGTGATCCAATACGTCCGCCGCGAATATGGTGCGGATCGCGTGGCCCAGATCATCACCTTCGGCCGGTTGCAGGCCCGTGCCGCGGTCAAGGACGTGGGCCGCGTCATGGGCATGTCCTACGGCCAGACCGAACGCATCGCCACGCTCATCCCGAACAACCCGGCCAAGCCCGTGACGCTCGCCCAGGCGATCGAAGGCGAGCCGCGCCTGCAGGAAATGCGCGATGCCGACGAGGGCGTGCGCAGCCTGCTGACCACGGCGCTGCACCTGGAGGGGCTGTATCGCAACGCCTCGACCCATGCTGCGGGTATCGTCATCGGCCGCACCCCGCTGATCGACATCGTCCCACTTTTCCGCGACCCGCGCAGCGACATGCTGGTCTCGCAATACTCGATGAAATACGTCGAGCAGGCGTCGCTCGTGAAGTTCGATTTTTTGGGTCTGAAGACGCTGACAGTGTTGCAGCGTTGCCTGGAAATCCTGAAAGGGCAGGGGATCGACATCGACCTGGCGACCCTGCCGGAGACGGATGAGAAAACCTGGGCGATGCTCTGCCGCGGCGATGCGGCGGGGGTGTTCCAGTTCGAAAGTCAGGGCATGAGGGATGTGCTCCGGTCCATGCGCCCCGACCGGTTCGAGGATCTGATCGCCGCCGTCTCGCTCTATCGGCCAGGCCCCATGGCCAATATCCCCGCCTATTGCGCGCGCAAGCACGGCGAGAAATGGGACGCACCGCATCCCAGCATGCGCGAAGCGGTCGAGGAGACCTACGGCATCCTCGTCTATCAGGAACAGGTCATGCGCATCGCGCAGGAACTGGCGGGCTACAGTCTGGGCGGTGCCGACCTGCTGCGCCGCGCCATGGGCAAGAAGAATGCGAAGGAGATGGCGGACCAGCGCGCGATCTTTTCCGAAGGTGCGGTGGCGCGCGGCATTCCTGCCGACAAGGCGACCGAAATCTTCGACCTCATGGAAAAATTCGCAGAATACGGCTTCAACAAATCCCACGCCGCCGGCTATGCGCTGATCTCCTGGCAGACCGCCTGGCTGAAAGCGAACCATCCCGTGGCCTTCCTCGCGGCCTCGATGACGCTCGACCTCGGCAATACCGACAAGCTCGCGGTGCATATGCAAGAAGCCGCGCGGATCGGGATCAAGGTGCTGTCGCCGGATGTAAACCGCTCGGGGGCCGATTTCCGGGTGGAGGATGGCGGCATCCGCTTCGCGCTCGCCGCGGTCAAGCGCGTCGGCGAACAGGCGATGCGCGACATGGTGCTGGCCCGCGACAAGGGGGGCGACTTCGCCTCGCTGGCCGATTTCGCCGAACGCGTGGACCCGCGCCTGCTGAACAAGCTGCAACTGGAAAACCTGGCTCGCGCCGGTGCCTTCGACAGCCTGGAACCCAACCGCGCCCGCCTGGTGCAGGGTGCGGAGACGGTGCTGCGCCGCGCCCAGGCGACGGCCGAGGAACGTGTCTCGTCCCAGATCGGCCTGTTCGGCGGCAGCGGCGCGCCCGACCCGCTGCGCTTGCCGGAGATGCCCGACTGGCCCGACCTGGAACGGCTGACGCAGGAAGCCGAGGCGATCGGCTTCCACCTCTCGGCCCATCCGCTCGATGCGTACCAGGGTGCCTTGAAGCGGCTGGGCGTCGTCGGTTCCGCGCATCTGGCTGATCGCGCGCGTGCGGGTGTGACGCGGATCAAGGTCGCCGGCACGGTCGTGAACGTGAAGGAACGCAACACCAAGACCGGTAATCGCATGGCCTGGGTGCGGCTATCGGATGGCGCCGGCGGCTTCGAGGTCACGCTGTTTTCCGAAACCCTGAATCGCTGCCGCGAGTTGCTGGCCGAAGGCACCGCCATACTGGTGACCACAGAAGCCAAGATGGAGGGCGAGACGCTGCGTCTCACCGCCTCCGAGGTCGAGGGGCTGGAGCGCGCCGCGGCCGGGGTGGGGCAGGAGATGCGGATCGACCTTACGGGCGCCGAGGCGGTTGCCGTGATCCGCGACCTGCTGGCCCGCGAAGGCCGCGGCAAGGGCCGCGTCATTCTTCTGCCGCGCCTGGCCGGGCAGCAGGAGGTGGAGGTTGCCCTGCCTGGCCTGTTCAACACCGGCCCGCGCCTGGCTCAGGCGATCAAGATGCTGCCTGGCGTCGGCGCCGTCCGGGTCGCCTGAGGCAACCCTGCTGCGCGCCTGACGTTACCGCGACGACCGACCAGGACTCCCGTCATGCGCCTTTTTGAATGCCAGGACTGCGGCAACACGCTGCACTTTGAAAACACCGCATGCGAGAATTGCAGCCATGCCCTGGGCTTCCTGCCCGCCCAAGGCCTGCTCTCCGCACTGACGGTCGAGGACAACGGCCTGCGCGCCATGGCCGATCGCGGGCTGTACCGCGCCTGCGCCAATGCCGAACACAATGCCTGCAACTGGCTGATCCCGGCCGAGGAAGCGGGGCGCTTCTGCCTCTGCTGCCGCCACAACCGCACCGCGCCGAACCTGGATGACCCGCATACCCGCGACCTTTGGCGCCGCATCCAGAACAGCCAGCACAGGCTGTTCGCCACGCTGCTGCGCCTCGGCCTGCCGCTGCCCACGCGTGAGGAGGACCCCGAGGCGGGCCTCGTCTTCGACGTGCTGGCCGACCCCGCCGACCCCAGCCAGCCGCGCGTGCTGACCGGCCACGACAAGGGGCTGATCACCTTCAACCTGGGCGAGGCCGATGACGCCGAGCGCGAGCGCCGGCGCGTCGCCATGGGCGAACCCTATCGCACCATGCTCGGCCACATGCGGCACGAGATTGCGCATTTCTTCTGGGACAGGCTGGTGCGCGATGCCGGGCAGGGCGAGGTGCTCTATGCCTGCCGCCAGGTCTTTGGCGACCCGATGCTGGATTATGAGGCGGCGCTGAAGTCCCACTACGAAAACGGCCCGCCGGCGCACTGGCAGGCCAACTACGTCAGCGCCTATGCCACCGCCCACCCCTGGGAAGACTTTGCCGAGACCTGCGCCCATTACCTGCACATGGTCGATACGCTGGACACGGCCTTCGCCTACGGGCTGCGCCTGAGGCCGAATGTCGGCAATGCCGATGGCATGCAGGCGCGCATCGACTTCGACCCGCATATGGAGGCGGACTTCGAACGCATCGTCCATGCCTGGCTGCCGCTGACTTTTGCCGTGAACAGCCTGAACCGCAGCATGGGGCTGTCGGACCTCTACCCCTTCGTGCTGACCGCGCCGGTGATCGAAAAGCTGCGCTTCATCCATGGGCTGATGCATCCGGCGGCGAGCCTGGACCACGTCGCCGCCTAGCCACGACCACCGGCCAGGCGCGCGGCCTCCGGGCTGACCCCCAGGCGCAGCATCGCGAGGCACCCCAGCGCCGGCCCGATCGCCAGCACGGCGAAGGCCCCGCCCCAGCCCGCCCAGGCGACCAGCGGCGGCATGATCTGGATCGACACCAAGGTCAGCGCGAAGCCTAGGCTGGTCTGCACCGTCAGCATGGTGCCGGTCATCCCAGGCTCGGCCAGTTCGGCGACGCTGGCGGAAAACTGCGCGCTGTCGGCGACCACGGCGACGCCCCAGACCAGGCAGAGAACCAGGGTCAGCGCCGGCCACACCCCAAAGGCCGGGCCTGCCAGGAGGCAACAGGCGGCTGAACAGGCCATGGCCGCGACCGTCACCCGCACCCGCCCGACCCGGTCGGCCCAATACCCTGCCGTGATGGACCCCACCGCCCCCGCAGCGATCACGGCGAAGGTCGCGAGCGAGGCCTGGCCCGCATCGGCCAGCCCATCGCCGCGCCAGGCGGCGAAGCTGGCTGTGAGGTAGAGCCCGATGAAGCTCCACATCGCATAGAGCTCCCACATGTGCCCCAGGTACCCGAGAGTCGCGAGCCGCGTGCCGCGGTTGCGCCACAGCCCCAAGGCCGCCCCGGCGGCGAAGGGCGGCGCCGGCCGGTGCCCGGGCCCCAGGCGCACCGCCACCATCACCCCGGCCCCCAGCAGCGCCGCGGCCGATGCGGCAGCCAGGGTCACCCGCCAGTCCAGCCCGCCCAGCCCATTGACCAGATGCGGGGCGGCCGAGCCCAGGGTCAGCCCGCCCACCAGCAGCCCCACGATCAGCCCCATGTCCCGCGGCCCGGCCCAGCCCGCGGCGAGCTTCATCCCCACGGGATAGACCCCGGCCAAGGCGATGCCGGTGGCGAAGCGCGCGGCGATGGCGCCGTCCCCGCCCAGCGGCAGGGCCAGGATCGCGGCATTGGCCAAGGCGCCCAGCACGGCAGCCCCGGCAAACACCCGGCGCGGGTCGAAGCGGTCGGGCACGGCCAGGGCTGCGCTGGCCAGCGTGCCGGCGACAAAGCCCAGCTGCACCGCGCTTGTCATCAGCGCCTGGAACCCCGGCCCCATGCCTGGGTCCTGCCGTGCCATGCCGGGGCTGGCGGCCGTACCCGCGAACCACAGCGACAGCACCAGCACCTGGGCCAGGGCGATCAGCGCGACCTGGGCGGGCTTGCCCCTCACGCCCCCTGCCAGACCCGCAGCACCGCCGCCCCATGCGCCCGTTCGTCGCAGAGCGTGAAGCCTGCCAACTCCGGCGCCGCTTCGTTTCGCCCCGCCTCGGCCACCAGCAACGCGCCGGGGGCGAACCAGCCCATCGCCGCCAGGGCGGTGACGGCGGTCGCGATCAGGTCGCGGCCATAGGGCGGGTCGAGGAAGACCAGCGAACAGGGTTTTTTCGCGCGCGGCGGTCGGGTCGCGTCGCCGACGATGACTTGGGTCGCGGCCTCGGCCTTACAGACCGCGATATTGGCCCGGACGACGGCTACCGCCGGGCGGGCGTTTTCCAGGAAGGTGACCTCGGCGGCGCCGCGGGACAGCGCCTCCAACCCCAGGCTGCCGGTGCCGGCAAAGGCGTCCAGCACCACGGCCTCCTCCAGCCGCTCCCGCCCCGCCCAGGGGGCGTGGGTCATCGCGTCGAACAGCGCCTGGCGCACGCGGTCGGCGGTGGGGCGGGTCGCCTCGCCGGGGGGGGCGGCCAGGCGCCTGCCCTTCAGCCGGCCGGCGATGATCCGCACCGGCCGCTAGCCGCGCTGTGGCCGGGGGCGCGATGGCGCGCCGGAGGGCCGTGACGCTGCGGGCTTGTCCTCCGCCCGCCAGTCCGGCGCGCCCCAGGGCGTCAGTTGCGGGTCGCCGGCGCGGCGGGCGCGTGGCGTGCGTGCGGGTTTTTCGGGGGCGGCCTCGACCACCGCGGCGCGTTCCACACCGCGTTGCAGGCGCGGGGCCGCGTCCACGCCGACCTGGTCGCGCAGCACCTTGGCGTTCACTTCCTCGACCGCGCCATCGGGCAGCAGGCCGAGCTGGAAAGGCCCGTAGGCCACCCGGATCAGCCGGGTCACGTGCAGCCCGAGATGCTGCAGCACGCGCCGCACCTCGCGGTTCTTGCCCTCGTGGATGCTGACGGTCAGCCAGGCATTCGCCCCACGCCGGCTGTCGAGGCCCGCTTCGATCGGGCCGTATTTCACGCCCTCCACCGTGATGCCGCGGGTCAGGGCGGCCAGGGCGTTCTCATCCACCGGGCCATGCACCCGGGCGCGGTAGCGGCGTATCCAGCCATTGGCCGGCAGTTCCAGCTTGCGGGCCAGGGCGCCGTCATTGGTCAGCAGCAGCAGCCCCTCGCTGGTCAAATCCAGCCGCCCGACCGAGACCAGCCTTGGCAGGCCTGTGGGCAGGTTTTCGAAGACCGTGGGGCGGCCTTCGGTATCCTTGTGCGTCGTCACCAGGCCGCGCGGCTTGTGGTAGCGGAACAGCCGGGTGCGTTCGGGGGCGGCGACGGGGGTGCCGTTCACCGTGACGCGGTCGGTCGGGCCGACGAAGGTCGCCGGAGTCTCCACCTTATGGCCGTTGAGTACCACGCGGCCCTCGGCGATCAGCTTTTCCGCATCACGCCTGCTGGCGATACCGGCACGGGCCAGGAACTTGGCGATGCGGTCGCCGCGGGGGCTCTCTTCCTCCTCATCCTCCTCGGGGGCTGCGGCGATCGGGGCCTCGTCCAGGCCGCCTTCCACGCTGCGGGCGCGGGAGGAATGGCGCTTGCCGCCGCGCACCCGCTCGGCCAACGGCACGTTGCGGGTCTCATCCTCGTCGCTCATGCAGCAAGCCTTTCGCGCGCCCGGGCATAGGCCGCGGCAGCGGCGATGAAGGCGCGGAGGATCGCCGGGTCCTGCGCATCCACCGCATATTCGGGATGCCACTGCACCCCCAGGCAGAAAGTCTGTCCGGGCGCCTCGATGCCCTCGATCACCCCGTCCGGGGCCACAGCGTTCACGATCGCGGCGGGGCCGGGGGTCGCGACCGCCTGGTGATGCGCGGTGTTCACCGCCATCCGCGTGGTGCCCACGATGCGGGCCAGCAGCGTGCCGGGGGTGATGGCGACCGCATGGCCTGGCTGGTCGCGCGGGGTCGGCTGTTCGTGTTCCAGCGCGCCCGGCACGTCGTCCGGGATGTGCTGGTGCAGCGTGCCGCCGAGGGCCACGGCCAGCAATTGCTGCCCGCCGCAGATGCCGAGCACCGGCATGTCGCGCGCGATGGCACCGCGCAGCACCGCGAGTTCAAAACCCGTGCGGCCTTCCTTCAGCACCACGGTCGCGTGCATCGGCCCGCCGCCATACAGGCCGGGGTCCACATCGAAGGCGCCGCCCGTCACCACCAGCCCATCCAGCCGGTCGAGGTAGGCCTCGGCCAGCCCCGCCTCATGCGGCAGGGCGACGGGCAGGCCGCCGGCCGCGGCCACGGCGTCGCAGTAATTCTGCCGCAGCGCATACCAGGGCAGCTTGGACCAGCCCCCGGCGGGTTCCGCATCCAGGGTCAGGCCGATCAGGGGAGAGTCACGCATCGCACTTGCTACGCGCGGGACGACCCCGCGGTAAAGCGTGCAACTTGCCGCCCCGCCCCGCGCGGGCCAGACAGGCGCATGACCGACCCCATGGCGCTTGCTCTGGACCAGGCCCGTGCCGCCGCCGCGCGGGGCGAGGTGCCGGTGGGCGCGGTCGTCACCGATGCTGCGGGCCGGGTGCTGGCGACGGCGGGCAACCAGGTCGAGGCGCTGCGCGACCCCTCGGCCCATGCCGAATTGCTGGCCCTGCGCGCGGCGGCAGCCCTGCGCGGCGACCGGGTCCTGCCGGATGCGACGCTGTGGGTAACGCTGGAACCCTG
>JBBQHE010000022.1:0-27997 GCA_038323655.1 Acetobacterales bacterium
GAGGTGGTGCTTGGGGCGTGGCGCGCGGCGCGGGCCTCGGCGCCGGACATGACGGAGGACGAGGCGCGGCTGGCGCTGGAGCGGCTGGACCCGCTCTGGGAGGAGATCTTCCCCGCGGAGCAGGCGCGCATCATCCGTCTCCTGGTCGACCGGGTGGACATCGGGGTGGGCGGCGCTGATGTGCGGCTGAAGCTGGAGGGGCTGGCCAGCCTGGCGCGGGACCTCGCGGCGCCGCCGGCCGAAGCTGCGAGAGCAGCAGCATGACCGGCGCCGCGCAGATGCTGACCGTGCGAGTGCGGCTGGCGGTTCGAAAGCCGCGGGGCGGGCGGAAACTGATGCTCGCGCCGGGCGGCATGGCACCCCGGGGCGCCGCGGCTGCGGACACCACGTTGGTGAAGGCGCTGGCTCGGGCGTTCCGGTGGCGGCGGATGATGGAGGCCGGGCGTTATGGGACCATCAACGAACTGGCGGCGGCGGAGAAGATCAACTCGTCCTATGTCTCGCGCCTGCTCCGGCTCACGCTGCTGGCGCCGGACATCGTGGACGCGATCCTGGACGGGCGTCAGCCGGATGGGATGACGCTGCCGGCGCTGATGAAGCCGTTTCCGGTAGAGTGGTGGGGGCGGCATTCGCACCCCTGAGCCGCAACACCCTCCTCACCGAACCGCTACCGCCAACCCGTCAAAGGTCGCTTAAGGCGATTTTGTTCTGAGACGCATACCTCGCTCGACCGATCAGGGCGTCCACAACCCGCTGCGCAATGACGAATTACCTTGAAACTCGGCCCAGATTTCTGGATAAAAGTTAATACGCGCCTCTCAGAGCGCTGCACCCGTCAGGAGCCATCATGTCCAGGATTTTGATCCGCAACGCCCAGGTTTTCGATGCCACCGGTGCTGCACCCTACAAGGCTGATGTCCTGGTCGAGGGCAACCGCATCCGCGCCGTGGCCACTGACCTCGGCACCGTTGAAGCGATCGGTGCGGACGTGATCGACGCTGCCGGCATGACGCTGATGCCCGGCATGGTGGAGGGCCACAGCCATCCCACCTTCACCGGGGTGAGCATGCCCGCCGAGCTGGGCGATATCCCGCCCGAAGAGCACCTTATCCTCACCATCAAGAACACCCGACTCATGCTCGATCACGGCTTCACCAGCTTGTTCGAAGCAGCTTCGGCCAAGCTGCGGCTGGGTGTAGTGACGCGCAATGCCATCAACGCCGGCGACTTCATCGGCCCGCGGATGCGCGCCGCCTCGCCAGAGATCACCACCACAGCCGGTCTCGGCGATGAACGCCGCGCCCATATCTACCGCGAAAGTTTTGCCCTGATCGCCGATGGGCCGGAGGAGATGCGCAAAGTGGCGCGGCTGTGCATGCGCGAGGGCGTGGACAACCTCAAGATCAATGTCTCTGGCGATGATTTCGTCACCCATGCCAAGGCCAGCGTCACGCCGATGTCGCGTGGTGAGATCGCCATGGCGGTCGAGGTCGGGCATGAATTCGGAAAGATGCTGGTGGCCCATTCGCGCTCCGCCGAAAGCGTGAAGCGCTGCGTCGAGGCCGGCGTGGACTGCATCTATCATTGCGACCAGTCGGATGAGGAAGCACTCGATATGCTTGAGCGCAATAAGCACAAGCACTTCGTCGGCCCCGCTTTCGGCCTGCTCTATAATCTGCGCTATGAGCACGAGAAGCTCGGCATGACCAAGCAGTTTTTGATCGACAGCGGCCTCGATCGGGCCTTCGACGTGAGCTGCGAGACCTATCATGAAATGCGCAAGCGCGGCATCCGTGTGGTAATCGGCGGCGATTACGGCTTCGCCTTCACGCCGCAGGGCCAGAACGCGCGGGACATAAGCCATTTCGTGCGCTTTTTCGGCTACAGCCCGATCGAGGCCCTGCAATGCGCGACCAAGGTGGGCGCCGACCTGATGGGCATGAAGAACGAGCTGGGCCAGGTGCGCGAGGGCTTTCTGGCCGATCTGCTGCTGGTGCGCGGCGACGTGGTGGCGGATGTCGGGCTGCTGGAACACCGCGACAACATCGCCATGGTCATGACCGATGGCAGGCTTTGGAAAGACCCGCGCCGGCATATCCAGCGTGAGGCTTTGCCGCTGGCGGCGGAGTAGAAAGCGTCGCTGCTGCCTAGGAAGGCAGCAGCACAAGCTGCCCGGTCGCCCGTCGGCCTTCCAGGTCGGCATGCTCCTGGGCCGCACCGGATAAGGCGTAGCGCGCCGGCGCGCCCACCTTTATCGCGCCGGATGCCACAACATCGAACAACGCGCCCGCGGTACGCAGCAAATTCGCGCGCTGAGCCGTGGCCCGGACCCGGAACCGCGACGTTCTACAGCCGGAACTGGTCCACGCCGCCGGTTGGGTGGATGATGAGTGCTTTTTCCATGTTGTCGTTCAGTCTTTCCGGGAGAAGCGGGCCGAGACGGTGTCGAAGGCCTTGAGATAGACCTCGTTGGTCGCCATCGGAATCAGCGTCACGTCATCCTTCGGGCTAGCCACCCAATCGCCTGTCCAGCAGCCGAACGTGGTGGTGCCATCGGTCACCGGCCAAAGACGGGGGCCGGAGATATAGTGCAGCCAGGGCAGTGGGCTTTTGGTGATGCAGTAGGAAAAGCTGCGCTCCGTATCATTGAGGTGCAGCAGCTTTTCGTTAAGGTGGCCGTCACCGAAGAGGAAGTCGCGCGTGCCCGAAACCCGGTCGCTGCGCACGCCAGCCAGCATGTGCATGTTCGTAATCGCATCGTGCCAGCCGCCCATGCCGGCGAAGTCGCGGATCACATTCCAAACCGCTTCGACCGGGCCGGGGATGACCGTGCTGCACCACACCTTGTTGGGCGGGAACCCGGCCCAGCGGGTGGCGCCATCGGGCTTCGCGCGGCCTGGCAGCGCCTGCTTCAGCGCATTCCAGCCGCCCTGGAAGACGGCGTTGGAAATGATATCCACATATTTGCCGGTATCCTCCGGCGCTTCGTCGAACACCGCCTCCCATTCCGCAAAGGTTTTGTCGTTAGCGGTCACCGGCATCAGTCGCACGCGGGCGACGTAGTTCGTCACCGGGAAGGCCGGGGTTTCGAAGTTGTAGGAAAAGCTGGTCATCCGATCATCCAGATGAAGCAACCGTTCTCGTACCATCGTGCCATCGGCCAACCAGAAGCGACGGATGCAACCGATCACATCGGAATCCAGCCCATCCTCGATCTCCGAGCGCGAGATGCCCGGGTGCCAGCTCGGCAGACCGTTGAAATCGCGGATGGTTGCCCAGACGGTCTCGACGGGCGCATCGAGGATGGTGGAGGCGTAGGCGCGGGCCATGGTGCTTCTTTCAGAAACTGATGTTCTTGAACTCGCTGGTGCGCTCGGTCAGCGCCACCTCAGTCGGCAGCCGCTCCATTGAGGAGGCGCCGTAGAAGCCGTTGCAGTTCTTGGTGTGGCGCAGAACATAGGTCGCATCCTCTGGCGTGGCGATCGGACCGCCATGGCAGAGCACGATGATGTCCGGCCGGATGCGCCGCGCGGCCTCGGCCCATTCATCCACCAGCGCGGGGCAGTCGCTCAGCTTCAGGGCGGTGCTGGCGCCAATCGCGCCGCCCGTCGTCAGCCCAAGATGCGGCACCAGGATGTCGGCGCCAGCGCGGGCCATCTCCGCCGCATCATCGGCACTGAAAACATAGGGCGTGGTCAGCATGTCCTTCTGGTGCGCCAGGCGGATCATGTCGATCTCATGCCCGAAGCCCATGCCGGTTTCCTCCAGATTGGCGCGGAAGGTGCCATCGATCAGACCCACGGTCGGGAAGTTCTGCACGCCCGAAAAGCCCAGCGATTTCAGCTCATCCAGCAGGTGATCCATGAGGGCGAAGGGGTCGGTGCCGTTCACGCCGGCGATGACCGGCGTGTGCTTCACCACCGGCAGCACCTCGCGCGCCATGTCCTTTACGATGTCATTGGCATTGCCATAGGCCAGCATCCCGGCCAGCGAGCCGCGGCCGGCCATGCGATAGCGCCCGGAATTGTAGATGACGATGAGGTCGATACCCCCCGCCTCCTCGCATTTCGCGGAAAGCCCGGTGCCGGCGCCGCCGCCGATGATCGGCTCGCGCCGCGCCACCATGGCGTTGAATTTTTGCAGCAGTTCTTGGCGGGTGAAGCGTGGCATGGGTCAGGTGATCTCCTTGAAGGCGGCCAGTGTCGCATCGGCGAAGGCACGCTCGTTGATGGCGGCCGGCACTTCGATGAGCCGGCGGTGAGCGGTGGCGATGAAGCCCGCGCGGATGGTGTCGAACAGCACGGCATCGGCCGCGGGGTCATGAAAGGGCATGCCCGGCACATCGATGGCGGAGACGCCGCCGAGCGGCAGAAGGAAGCGCACCGGCCCCTCCATACGATTCAGCCGGGCGACAATGAATTCGCCGATGGCGCGGTTTTCGTCGGGCGTTGTGCGCATCAGCGTAACCTGCGGATTGTGCACGTAAAGGTTGCGATGCGCAAAATGCCCTGGCACCGTGTCCTTGGCGCCGAAATTCACCATATCGACCGCGCCCACACTGCCGACATAGGGCAGCCGCGTACGGATGACGGCACCGAAGCGGTCCTCGGTGCACGGAAATACGCCACCGTAGAGATGGTCGGGGACCTCGGTCGTGGTGATGTCGAGCAGCGCCGCCAGCAGGCCGGAATCGGCCAGCTTCTCCATGCTCTGCCCGCCAGCGCCGGTGGCGTGGAAGATGTAGCATTCATGGCTCGTATCCAGCGCTTCGCGCAGCATGGTGACGCAGGCGGTGGTGACACCGAACATGCTCATGCCGATGCCAGGCTTTTCCGCGCCGGGCGCGGGCGGCGCGCTGTGCAGCGCCATGCCGGCGGCAGCATGCGCGGCATTTGCGATAACGCGGCGCGAGATGACGTTTATCCCCGCCACATCCACCACCGAATACATCATCGCGATATCGGCCGGCCCTACATAGGGTGCCACATTGCCCGACGCGACTGTGCTGACCATCAACTTGGGCGTACCCACGGGCAGTGCCCGCATCGCTTGCGTCACCAGTGCCGTGTTGCCCGAGCCACCCAGCCCCAGCACCGCGCCGATATCGCCTTGCGCGCTGAGCCAGCGCGTCAGCGCCTCCGCCATGCCGGCGACAGCCGCGCCGCGATCATTCAGCCCCAAAACAGCGGATACGCCACCTGGGTGATGCGCCGCGATCTCGGCGGCAGAGACATCAGCCGCCGCGGACACGCCCTTGGTGCCGACATCGACCAACACCGGCGTCGCCCCCGCGCGCGTCACGCATTCGGCGGCGTAGCGAAGCTCGGCCTCCTTGGTGTCGCATGTGCCGATGACATAGACCTTGGCCATTCAAAAATCCTCTCAATGTCCGCCGGCGGAAACGCCGAGGTAGCGTCGCTGAAGCTCGGTATCGGCGGCCAGCGTCGCCGCCGGCATTTCGGTGGCGATGTGCCCGGTCACCATGATGGCGACCTGGTCGGCGACAGCGGTGGCCACGCGCAGATTCTGCTCGATCAGCAGCAGCGCCATGCCATCATCGCGCAGTGCGCGCAGCACACCGATGAGATGATCGACGATGACCGGCGCCAGCCCCTCGCTCGGCTCATCCATGATGACAAGTCTCGGGTTCATCAGCAGCGCGCGGGAGATGGCCAGCATTTGCTGCTCGCCACCCGAGAGTTCGGTGCCGCCGTTGCGGCGGCGTTCGGCCAGGCGCGGAAAGGTCCGGTAGATGCGCTCGATGTTCCACCGCGCGTCGCGGCCCTGAGAGACCAGCAGCAGATGTTCGTGCACCGATAGCGAGGGAAAGGTCCGCCGGCCCTGCGGCACCAGCGCCACGCCATTGCGGGCGATGCGAAAGGGCGCAAGGCCGCTCAACTTTGTGTCGCCCAGGCTGATCTCGCCCTCGCTGGCGGAGACGAGGCCCATCACCGCCTGGCAAAGCGTGGTCTTGCCCATGCCGTTGCGGCCGATTATGGCCAGCGGTGCCGCGCCGACCTCCAGCGAGACGCCTTGCAGGATATGCGCCTGGCCGAAGCGCACATGCAGGTCGCGCACGCGCAGCATCAGTGGCCACCGCCTAGATAGATGGCCTGCACCACCGGGTCGCTTTCGATGCGGTCGGGGGTGGCTTCCACCACCACCTCGCCATCCTTCATGACGGTGACGATGTCGGCCGCCGGCAGGGCTATGTCCATGTCGTGCTCGATGAGGATCAGTGTCAGGCTGCGCGGCAATTCCTGCAGCAAACGCAGCAACTCTGGCCGGTCGCCGGGGGAGAGGCCGGCGGCGGGTTCGTCGAGCATGAGCAGCCTGGGGTCGCCGGCCAGCGCCATGCCGACTTCGAGTTGCCGGCGCTGGCCATGGCTGAGATTGACCACCTCGGCGTCGAGCAGATGCGACAGGCGCATGCGCTCCGCCAATTCGCGCGCCCGCGCCAGCCCTGCATCGCCGCGCCCCGGCCGCAGGAAAGAGAAGCGGTTGGGCTTGAGCCCACGTACCGCGATGAAGAGATTGTCCAGCACCGAAAGCCCGTTGAAGAGCAGCGATGTCTGATAGGTGCGGCCAATGCCCAGCCGGGTGCGTTGGTGCGGCTTCAGCCCGGTGATGTCGGCGCCGAAGAAGACAATGCTGCCCGCAGTCGGCGGGAAGTCGCCGCAGATCGTGTTGAACAACGTGGTCTTGCCCGCGCCATTGGGGCCGAGCACGGCGCGACGCTCACCCGGCGCCACGTCGAAGCTGACGTCGCGGACGGCTTGCAACGCGCCGAAGCGCCGGCTGACACCGGAGAGGCGAATTGCGGGAACAGACACAGGGATTCCAGATGATGCAGGGGCGGATACCCCCGGCGTGGTGGCGCCGGCGGCAGTGGCCTCAGGTGGCGGCCGGCACGCAGCCGGGGTTGTCACGCGACGGCGAGCCAAGCGCGAGGTAGGTGGCCTCGGGCGTGTTCAACGTCTGGTTGATGCCATTGGCGCGGGCGAAGGCCACGACCTGGGCGCGGCCGTCGCGTTCCTCCACCTTGTTGATGAAGATATCCGAGATGGCCTGGCGATTGTGGTCCAACCGCACATCGGCGCCCGTCGGCGCCTTGAAGCGCGCCGCCGCCAGCGCGCGCTGGAACGCCGCCTGGTTGCCCGAAAGATCGCCATCCACCGCGGCCAGCGCGGTCAGGATGCCGGTAAGGTTGGTGGCATAGTTCACACCATGGATGGAGGGCGACTGGAAGCCGCCCTCGGTCAGCCAGCGGCGGCGATAACGCTCGACATAATCGCGCCAGCTCTGGTCGTCGATGACGTCGGCGATCGGGCCGGAGCTGATCATCCCCACCATGACACGGCGGTGCGGCCCGCGCGCCGAGAGCATCGACTGGTCGGCCATGATCGAGCCCGCGATCAGCGGTTTGTTGCCGCCGGCCTGGGCGTATTGCGTCATGAAGGCGAGGCCATCGGTGCCGCCATGCACGACAACCAGCGCGCCGACATCGGAGCGGTTGATCTGCGCGATCTGGCTGCCGAAATCGGTGGTGCCCAGGGGCGCCCAGTAATGCGTGGTGCGACCGCCGGCGCGGCAGAATTCGATGTTGAAGCCAAATACCTGGGCGTAGGGGAAGGCATAGTCACCAGCGACGATGGCGACATTCTGGATGCCCATGGTGCGAAAGACATGATTGCCCAGGCCCGCCATCCACTGCGTGCCATCGGTGTTGAAGCGGAAGAAATTGGTGCTGGGGTTGCGCAGCGTGGTGTCGGCCGCACCCGAGCTGCCATTGACGATGGTCTTGCCCGTCAGGGTGCGCGAATAGTCACGCAGCGCGATGCCCTCGGCGCCCGACAGCGGCCCCAGGATCATGTCGACATTGTCCTGCTCGATGAGCTTTCTCGCGCGCGCGAGTGCGACATCGGCCTGGGCGTTGGAGCTTTCGCGGATGAACTCGATGCGGCGGCCGCCGACCGTGTTGTTGATGCGCTCAAGTTCCATCTGGACACACCGAAAACCGTCCTGGCCGCCGGTGGCGAAGGGGCCTTCGAGGGTGGCGAGGCCACCCAGGCGGATGGGTGCGCGCTGGGCGAAAGCCGGCGCGGCGATGGCGGTCGCAGTGACCGAGGCAAGCGCAGCACGGCGCGAGAGATGAAGCGTCATGGTCAGTCCTCCTTTGGGTTGGTTCTTGGGTTTGGTCTTGGACGTCGTCGTTCAGGCATCGCGGCGCCTGAGTAGTTTTCGCAGCCGACCACCGATGCCGATCACGCCATCGGGCGAGAGCAGGACGATGGCCAGGAACACCCCGCCGATCAGCGTATTGAAGCGGTCTCGGTCGTAGATGCTGGCGGCGAAAGTGTCGAAGAAGGTGAAGAGGAGCGAGCCGATGAAAGCGCCGATGGGGTGCCCCAGCCCGCCGATAACGGACATGATCAGAACATTGACCGTGGCCCCCAGGCCGATCGAACCGGGCGAGATGCCGATATTGTAGATGGTCGCCAGCACGCCGCCGCAGCCAGCGATGAAGCCCGCCACACCGAACGCTGCGATGCGGTGCGGCCCGACCGCGAAGCCCAGTGCGGCCACCCGGCGCGGATTGTCGCGGATGCCCTGCAGCACCAGGCCGAAGGGCGTTCGCACCAGGTAGAGCACGCCGAAATACAGCGCCGCAGCGGTGCCGAGTGCCACGTGGTAGAACACCATGGGGTTGCGGAAATCGAGGCCCATGACCATCGGCCCCACAACATTTCGGATGCCCTCATAGCCGTTGAACCAGGCGATATTGGTCTCGATGAAACGAAAGACGCCCATCGCTACGGCCAGCGTGATCATCAGCAGATAGATGTCACGCGTGCGCACTGCAATGGCGCCGACGGCCAGGCCCATCAGCGATGCCGCCAGCAGCCCGAGCGGAATGGCCAAGCCATAGCCGTAGCCGCCGACGATGCGGGGCACCGCGCCATCGACGAAGACGGCCACCGCATAGCCCGCGACCCCCGCTATCATCATCTGCGCCAACGAGACGAAGCCGCCATAGGTGGCAAGGAACGTCAGTGAGAGGGCGATGATGCCGAATACGATGCCCCGGCCCAGGATATTTCCGGTCCAGAAACCCGCCTGATTGGCTGGTAGGATTTCCAGCAACAGCCAGGGTGCGGCCAGCATGAGGGCAATGCCCAGCAGCGACCAGCGCAGGACACGGTCATGCACGGCCGAGAAGCCCTTGCGGCCGCAGCGCCAGCACGCTCACCATGATGACGAAGGTGAGGATGACGGAATAGGTCGGGAAGATCGCCTGGCCGATCTGCTCGGCCAGGCCGATCAGCACCGCCCCCACCGCGGTGCCGGGGATGGAGCCCATGCCGCCCACGATGACGACGACAAGGGAGATCAGCAGGAAGCGGCCATCGGCACCCTGGGCCAGCGGCTGCGCCGTCGCGCCGATCACGCCACCAAGACCGGCCAGCCCGGCGCCTAGGGCAAACACCGCAACGCCGACCAGCGGCACATTCACGCCGCAGGCGCCGAGCATGTCGCGGTCATCAACGCCGGCACGGATCGTCATGCCGAGTCTGGTCCGGTTGAGCAGCAGCCACAGGCCCACACCCACCGCCACGGCGATGCCGATTTGCACCAGGCGAAAGGTGGGATAGCCGCCCAGCCCTGGGATCTGCGTCGCGCCGAAGATCGCATCGGGCGCGAAGAATTGCCGGGGATTGCCGCCGTAGAAGGCCAGCAACTGGTCGGCCACGATGATGGAGACGCCGATGGTGACCAGCGCCTGGCGCAATTCCTGCCCTTGCATCCAGCCCAGCAGCAGCTTTTGCATGATCGCGCCCGAGATGGCGGCAAAGGCGATGCCGGCACCCAGCCCGGCATACCAAGCGTACCAGATATCCTGATCATAAAGCGGCTCGAACACCGAATAGCCGATATAGCCCGCGATGAGGTAGAGCGAGCCATGCGCCATATTCACCACCCGCATCAGTCCGAAAATCAGCGAGAAACCGCTGGCCACCAGAAAATACAGCGCCGCGAGCGTAAGCCCGTTCAGCACGATGGTGGCGGCGAGATCCATCCCTGACCATTCTCCCCTGGCTGTTTTTACTGAGCACCCGCAGGCGCCTGTTTCGTTGGAAGGTTTGTGCCGGAAATCGCGATCAAACAGCAAGGTGAAATTGTCGAAATTATTGGGTAAGAATGGGTCATGCTGACCGTGCTCCCAAAACACCTGACGCCACAGGCCACGCTCCAGGGGCTTGCCCCCGCGGCGCGCGAAAACAGCGTGTTCCTGCCGGCCTTGGCGCCCTTCCCGGCGGCACTTTGGCCGTTGATCGGATTGCTGCCGATACTCGACATCAATGCAACTTTGGCCGAGCAACTGGCCGCGCGGCGACCATTCCGGACCGCCCCGCCCATCGCCGGTCTGTTTGCCTGCGACCCGTTCCTGCGCCTGGCCGACATCGCCGCTACCCTCCACCGCGCAGGGATCGCGGCCGTGGTGAATTTCCCGACCGTGCAGTTCTTTGAGGCCGAGACGGCCGCGGCACTGGCGGCCGTTGGCTACCGGGCGGAGGCCGAGTTTCGCCTGCTGCTACGCTTGCAGGAACGCGGCTTTTCGCCCATCGCCTGCGCTACCGGCCGGGGCACGGTCGACCTCGCCCTGGCGCTGGGCCTGCGCCGCATCCTGCTGCATCCCGGCCTGGTCACGCCGCGCGATCCCCAGCGGTGGTGGGGGGAACTGGCCGCGCACGTGGCGATCGAGGGCGGCGAGGCGCTGGTCTGGGGAGCGCCCGCTCAGGCCTCCATTCCGAGGCGGCGCATTCGATTGTAGAGCGTCTTGCGCGAAATGCCGAGGAAAGCCGCCGTCGCCCCACGGCGGAACCGGTGGCGCCGCAGCGCGTCCAGGATCCACCCGCGTTCATCGGTCAGCGGCGCCAAGGTCACCTGTGTGGCCGGGCCCAGGAGGCGTTCGACGAGGGCTGCGTCGATCCGTCCGCCTGGCGCCTCGCCCACCGCCTGCACCAGCGTCTCACGCAGGGCGCGCAGATTGCCGGGCCAGGGCTGCGCCATCAGCAACCGCAGCGCCCCGGCTTCCAGCATCGACGCAGGCCGGCCGAGTGCGGTCAGCATCGCCCGAGCGAGCAGGGGCAAATCGTCGATTCGCGCGCGAAGCGGTGGCACGGTCAGGCGCTGCGCCGACAGCGCCCGCGCCAGCGCCTCGGCGCCAGGGGGATGGGTGAGGACAAGCCGGGCGCGCGGCGGGCGCTGCGCGGCCGAGGTGAAGCGGTCAAAGACCCCGCGTTCGATCCATTCCGCCAGGCGTGCGCGCAAGGTGGGCGGCAGCGCGTCGGCCAGTTCGATCACCACCGTACCTTGCGGTTGCATGAGCAATCCCGACGGACGCGCATCATCGCCGAACAGCCGGGCGCCGATATCGTCCCGCGCGTCGAGCACAGTCAGCGCACCGCTCCGCCGGCTGGCCACATGAATGGCGCGCGCGGCGGTGGTGCGGCCGGCGCCGGGCTCGCCCTCGATCAGGATTGGCAGATCGGTGGCGACCAGACGGGCGATGCGTTCGGCCAGAGTTCGGGCGGCGGGCGAGCGGCCGATCAGGCCCGAGAGACGATCAACCTCGCGTTCGGACTGATTTTGCGTGGCGCGCAGCAGCCCTGCGGTCTTGAACGCGGAGGTGGTCTGCATGACCGACATCTCCAGCGGCAGGCGGTCCAGCGTGGAGCCGCCGACATAACCATCGGCGCGAGAGGCGTCGCAGACCATGAGCATTTGCGCCGGGTCCACGATCGGCCCGCCCTCGACGAAGCAGATCGTGCAGGGCGCGCGGCGCCTGACATGGGCAAAGACGCGGCGCGCGCGCTCGGCTACATCGGCCAACGGCACGCCGCCGGGCACGCCCAGGCTGCCGCCCGCGTTCCAGCCGAAGTTGAGGCAAATCCGCTCGACACCCGCGTCCAGAAGCGCGTCGATTTCGGCCCGTGTCTTGGCGTAGCCGAAGGTGGCCAGGCCCATCCTTGCGGCACGGCGCAGCATGTCCACCTCGCGCCCGAAGCCCAGACCAGCGGCTTCCAGCACGACGCGGAAGGCACCGTCGTAATGGATCGCGGTCGGGAAATTGGCCACGCCGTGATAGCCGGTGGACGAAAGGCGTCGCAGAAGATCTTCGAGATCGATGCGAGGGTCGCAGACCGCAGCACCGAAGAAAACAGGGATGGCGACGCGGTCCAGGATTTCGTCGCGGGCGAAGCGGTCGGTGAAGCTGTTGCTCGGTCGGATTGGCAGCATGGCGGCGATGGAGGGTGCGCCCATTACCCGCAATCGGCCGGCGTTGAGCACCAGGAGGAAGTCGGCACCGCCGTCAGCGGCGGCGCGGGCGGTCATGCCGAGGCCGATGGCAGCACCTACCAAGATTTCGAGACGTTTGGCCATTGCAGGCGGAGAATAGCATTGGTCGCGTGGTGCGGTGAATGTCGGCGCGTAGCATGCCGAGCGGGGAAAGCGGCTGAGTGGAGCAGCTGATCCGTATTTGTGGTTCGTTCGCGAAGTACGGATTTCGGGCAAGTGGGGTTCGAACCAAGCCAAGTGCCGACCGCGCTGAAGCTGGCCTTTTGCCTGGGCTTTTGAGTTCCGTACTAAAACGGTCAAGTCAGGAGGTCCGGAGAGAATTGGCCTCCGGAGAGCGATTTTCGCCCGTCTCGGCGTCAGGCCAGTCAACAGGTCCACCCCGAAAACCCCAGGAAACCTGCCACCAAGCGCGGCGGCCGGTCAGGCGGAGAGCACGGCTCGTATGGGAACTGGCGGAGGAGGTGCCACTCGATACGAGCGGTCTCTGGAAATACCCGGCACGGACCGCTTCGTTGGCGGGCGCTGTTCGCGCAAAAAATTCTTTCGCCAGCCGAGTCCGATTACCGTGACCTTCTCGTCAAGCTAACCAGGATCGCCACAGGCACGAGACGCGATCCAAATGGCGAGGCGGGGTCAACCCTTCGCGTGCCTCTCGTGGGTTCGATGCGCCGCCCCTACCAGCGGCGGTCGCGCCTCCTGGCCGTCAGATGGGACATTTTCCCAAGGACCGTCTCGTTCACTTTTCAGCGCTGACGCCATTCAGTAGGTCCTGCTCGCAACCGATGGGATCGTGGCCCAAACGAAGGGGTATTGGGCCTCATCATCCTGCATCTTTTTTCATCCAAGGCGGTTCGCCAGTGTCTGGACACGCTCCACACCTCATTCATAATAAAAACTTGTCCACGAAAGGTTGGCTATGCAAATCGCAACATCTCGGTGGTCACGCCGCGCCCTTGCGCTCGGCGCAACGTCAGGTGCCGCATTGGCCGGGACTACCACGCGTGGCCAGGCACAGGCTGGCGGAGCGGTCAATTTTATCGGCTGGTCAGCCGCAGTGGATCAGGTACGAGCCCATATCACAGCCTTTGAACGATCAACCGGTCTTCGGGTGAACTACGAGAATTTTCCATGGGCGCAGTTCCGTACCGCGCTGGTGACTCGCCTTGTCGCCAATGCGCCCATCGATATCTCCTGGGTGTCCGACGCCTGGCTGCCGGAATTCGCCGAGGCCGGTTGGCTGGCAGCCATGAACGACGTGCCGGGTCTCATGCGCTACAATGCCGAGGCGGCAGAATACTGCACACAGTCGATGACCTATCGTGGCCGCCAATACGGCCTGTCCTACTACGGCGACCACATGTCCTTCATGTACAACACGGAGATGCTGTCCCGCGCAGGCATCGCCGCACCGCCGACGACCTGGGACGAGGTGGTGGCGCAGTCGCTGCGGATGAAGCAGCAGGGCATCGCCGAATTTCCGCTCCTGCTGTCGCTCGCCGCCGATAGCTGGCTCATTGAGTTTGTCAGTGCATTGACCTTCTCCTTCGGTGGCCGCTTCGTCGATGAACAGGGCGCGCCGGTGATGGCTGATGCCAATCGCGGCGCCGTTCGTGCCGCGCGCTTCCTGCGCGACGCCATCCATACCCACAGGGTGCTCTCCCCCGGCGCCGTGGAGACCGGCGAGATCAATGGCCTGCGCGCCTTTGGCAGCGGCGCCCACGCCTTCGCCATCGTCCCGACATACCGCATCCGTGCCCTGAACGACCCGGCTCAGGCGACAGCCGCGGGCAAGATCCGGCTGGCGTTGATGCCCAAAGGCGGCCCAAACGGCACCAACGAGACATGCGGCTGGATCCGCTTCTACGGCATGACGCCCGGTGCCATGGCCGATCGTGCCCGGCGCGAACGCGCGGTGCGCTTCATGGAATTCTTTGGCGGCCGCGACACCGCCGGCAATTACTCCATGCAGAAACTGCTGCTGACCGATGTTGGCCTGCCAGCCTGCACGATACCCCTCGCGCAGGACCCCGACGTGGTCAGTTTCTGGGAACGCTGGGCCGGCGGCGGTGCCATCATCGCCGAGCAGTCGGCCCTGGCGCGGAAGAAGGACGTGATCTCCCCCTGGTTTGGTGAATGGGTGGAGACCAGCAACCAGGCTTGGCAAACCGTCTGCCTTGGCCGGGCGGAGCCGGAGGCCGCGATGCGGACGGCTGCGACGAAATGGACGGAGCTGCGTCGCGCCTTCCGCTGATGCTCGCAGCACTCAACCGGCGGTTCGGCTATGACGAACGCAGTGCCGCCCTGCTGGTGTTTCCGGTGGTGGCGGTGCTGCTGGTCGTGGCGGCCTTCCCCATCCTGTATTCCTTTTGGGTCAGCCTGCATGACATTGTGCTGACCCGCCCGCTGCGCCGCCCCTTCGTTGGCTTCGACAACTACCTCCGGGTGTTCGACGATGAGCGCTTCTGGGTCGCGGTGGCGCGGACCACGGTCTACACCGTCGTCACGGTGGCGGTGACGACGCTGCTGGCCGTGCTGGTGGCCTTGCTGCTGAACGAGAATTTTCCTGGAAACCGGCTTCTGCAGGCGCTGCTGCTGGTGCCCTGGGCCACGCCCTCGGTTGTCAACGGGCTGATGTGGAAGTGGATCTACGACCCGACCTACGGGCTGCTCAACGCGGTGCTACTGAAACTTGGCCTGATCGAGAGGTATCGCGTGTGGCTCGGCGATCCCGACCTCACGCTGCTGTTGATCGCCAATGCGGCGATCTGGAAGCAAATGCCGCTTGCGGCACTGCTGATCATCGTGACGATGAAGGCCATTCCCGATGACCTCTATCGCGCCGCCAAGGTCGATGGGGCCGGCGTAGTCCAGCGCTTTGTGCATGTCACCTCGCCGGCTTTGCGGCCGGGGCTAATGCTTGTGCTGGTCTATGAGACGATGATCAGTATCCGCCATTTCGACCTGTTCCTGATCATGACGCAGGGCGGGCCGGGCGATGCCTCCTTCACCCTGTCCTGGCTGATCTATGTCGAAACCTTCCGCAGCCTGCGTTTCGGCACCGGGGCAGCCATGTCCTACATCCTGGCGACCACCACCTTCGTGCTCAGTTGGGCCGTCATCCGCTTCCTCGGCAAAAGGCTTTAGCGATGCAAGCAACGCCGCGCCGCCCGATCGCCCCGCGCGTGCTGCGCGGCGCGCTGCTGTTCTGCTTCTCGGCGCTGTTCGTGCTCTATGTTGCGGGACCGGTGGCCTGGCTGGTTTCCTCCTCGCTGCAAAGCGAGGCGCAGATCACAGCGGTTCCGCCCAATTGGCTGCCGCCCTTGGCAAGCCTTGCCAATTTCGAGGCGATCTTCACCGCGGCCGACCGTCAGGTGACCTATGAAAACCGCCGCCAGGGCGATGCCGCGACGGGCGGCTTCTTGCCCTCCGGGGCGGCCAATCTCCTGCCTTCGCTGTGGAACAGCCTGACGGTTGGAATCTGGGTGGCCGTGCTCAACCTGCTGCTCAGCGTGACAGCCGCCTATGCCATCGCGGTGATCGATTTTCGTGGGCGGCGCGCCACGCTCTACACCGTACTGGCCACGCGCGTGGTGCCTGATATCGCACTCGTGGTGCCGCTCTTCTTGGTCATCCGGAACCTTGGGCTGATCAACAGCCTGGGCGCGCTGGTGGTCACCTATCTCGCCATCACCGTACCCTTCACCATCTTCATCCTGATCTCTTACTTTGAAGGCATACCCAGGGACCTTTACCGTGCCGCCCGCATCGACGGCTGCGGGCATTGGGGTGCGCTTCGTCACGTCTACCTGCCGCTGTCGCTGCCCGCCCTGGTTGCCGCGCTGACCTTTGCCTTCCTGACATCGTGGAACGAGTTCGTCTTCGCGCTGGTGCTGACACAGAACGTGCAGGCGCAAACGCTGCCCATTGTCATCTCTGGCTTCATCATGGACTTCACCACCAGCTTCTCCTTCGTCAACGCTGCGGGCGTCATCGCCATCATTCCGCCCGTGCTCATGGCGGTGGTGTTCCAGCGCTACATCGTCTCCGGCCTCACCGCCGGCGCTGTGAAGGGATAGGCACATGGCGCGCATCATCTGTGAGCAATTGACCAAGCGCTACGGCACCACCGTGGCGGTGGACGCGCTTGACCTCACCATCGCGCACGGCGAGTTCATGGTGCTGCTTGGCCCCTCGGGTTGCGGCAAGACCACGACGCTGAACATGATCGCGGGGCTTGAGGAGATCAGCGGCGGGCGCCTGTCTTTCGATGAGACAGACGTGACCTTCACGCCGCCACACAAGCGTGAAGTGGCGATGGTGTTCCAATCCTACGCGCTCTATCCCAACAAGACGGTGCGCGAGAACATCGCCTTCCCGCTCCGTCTGCGCGGCACGCCACACGCCGAGATTGAGCGCGCAGTAGAAGCTGCCGCCGCCCAGCTCGAAATCGCGCATCTGCTGCATCGGCGGCCGCAGGAATTGTCGGGCGGGCAGCGCCAGCGCGTCGCCCTAGGGCGCGCCATTGTGCGCCAGCCCTCGGTTTTTCTGATGGATGAGCCGTTGTCCAACCTCGACGCCACGCTGAGGCTGTCCATGCGAAGCCTGATCAAGCGCCTGCATCATGGGCTGCGCGCCACCTTCGTCTATGTCACCCACGACCAGGCCGAGGCGATGACGCTGGCCGACCGGATCGCCGTCATGCGCGGCGGCCTTATCCAGCAGCTCGACACGCCCGACGCTGTCTATTCCCACCCGGCCAACACCTTCGTCGCCAGCTTTCTCGGCAGCCCGCCCATCAACCTGATCGAAGGCGCCGCCGAGTCCGGGGGCAGCTTCGCGCGCGGCGCATTCTGTGTGCCGATGGCGGTTGCGGTGGAAGCGGGCCGGGCGCTGACGCTGGGCCTCCGGCCGGAGGACGTCTCGGCCCCAGGGCCAGGGCTCACCACCATCGAGGCGCGGGTGGAGCTTGTCTCACCGCTGGGGTCAGAGACGCATCTTGAGGTGCTAGCACCCGGCGATGTGCCGCTGACGTTGCGCGTGCCCAAGGAATGGCGTGCGCAGGAGGGTGAAGTCATCGCCTTCGGCATCGACCCCGCGCGATTGCACGTCTTTGACCGCGCCACCGAAGTGCGACTTTGACTGCTGTTCCGCCGCCGCCTGAGCCGGGCGGGCCGCTCGGCCAACGCCTGCGCCGCAGTGAAGATGCGCGCCTGGTCCAGGGCCATGGCTGCTTCCTCGATGACATTGCCGACCCGCCGGGCTGCCTGCATGCCATTTTCCTGCGCAGCCCGTATGCCCATGCGTTGATTGGCCACATCGACACTGCGGCTGCGCGGGCGTGGCCGGGGGTGGTCGCGGTGCTGAGCGGCGCCGACCTTGTCCCGCACGTCACGCCCCTGAACATGGCGCCGCCGATCGACGGCCTGCTTCCCATGGTCATGCCGGTACTGCCGACCGAGGCTGCGCGCTTCGTCGGCGATCCGGTGGCGCTGGTGCTGGCAGAGAGCCGTCGCTCTGCGGAGGATGCGGCGGAACTGGTGGTGATCGCCTGGGATCCACTGCCGGCTGTCGCCGATATCGACCAGGCCGCGCAGGAAGCGGCACCGCTGGTTGACCCTACGCTGCCCTCCAATCGTGCCTCGCGCCAGGACTTCGCGACGCCGGGCCTCGACGCCGCCTTCGCGCGCGCGCATCGCGTGGTGGAAACGCGCTTTGCCCAGCAACGCCAGACGCATGCGCCAATGGAGCCGCGCGGGGTGCTGGCGCTGTGGGACAAAGGCCGCGGCCACCTGACGATGCGCACCGGCACGCAGGCGCCACACTCCTATCGTAGCGCCCTGGCCGGCAGGCTTGGCCTGGCCGAGCACTTGGTCACCGTGGACAGTCCGGAGATGGGCGGCGGCTTCGGGCAGAAAATCATCCCCTTGCGGGAGGACCTTTGCATCGCCGCAGCGGCCCGATTGCTGCGCCGGCCGGTGCGTTGGCGCGAGACGCGGGGTGAGAACCTGATTGCGGCGCTGCATGCCCGAGAGGAACGCGTCACGACCCGCGCCGCTGTCAGCGCCGATGGCCGCATTCTTGGCCTGTATTGCGCGATGAACGCGGATTTTGGCGCCTGGTCATTCTTTCCCGCAAACTACATGGCCCGTGTGGTCGCCATGATCCTGCCCGGCCCTTACCGCATCCGCGACTACGGGTATGGCGTCTCGGTCTGGCTAACCAACAAATGCCCAGCCGGCCCGATGCGCGCGCCAATGGCGATCGCGTCCTGGGTCATGGAGGGAACGATCGATGCTGTGGCGCGAGCACTTGGACTCGACCCGCTTGCGGTGCGCCGTCTCAACAGCCTGACGGCGACTGATCTGCCCTACGTCACCGCGACCGGTGAGGCCTATGACGCGCTGTCCCCGCTCGCCACGCTCGACGCTGCGGCGGAGGCGATCGGCTATGAAGCGCTGCGCGGGGCGTCAGCGCCCGCCGGCCGGTTGCGCGGCCTTGGGCTCTGCACGGTGGTGGAGAGCACCACCTATGGCAGCGCCTTCTACCGCGCCGCCGGTATTGCCGGTTCGGGGCATGAGGTGGCGAGCCTGCGCGTCGAACCCTCGGGCGCCGTCATTGCCTCCTGCGGCTTGATGGGCTCCGGTCAGGGTTATGAGACCACGCTGGCACAGGCCGCAGCGGCCGGGCTGGGCGCCCGCTTCGCGCAAATTGCGGTTCAGATAGGCCATACCGACATCGCGCCCTATGGCATGGGCAGCCGTGGCAGCCGGGGTGCTGCGGCGGGCGGTGGCGCGCTGTACATGGCCGGGCTGCGGCTGAAGGCGAAGCTGCTGGCCATTGCCGCAGCATTGCTCGGCCTGAACACGCAAGAGGGCCTGGATCTACGCGAAGGCGTGGTGTTGCGGCGGATAGCGGAGAGCTGGGCGAATACAGGGCTGGATCTGGCGCAACTCGCCCGCACCGCACATCTCGATCCCCTGCGCCTGCCGCCGGGAATGGAGCCTGGACTGCACCAGATCCTCGCGTTCGACCCGCCGCCGATGACCTATTCCAACAGCACCCATGCCTGCCTGGTGGAGATCGACAGAGCGACCGGTGCGCTGACGATTCTGCGCCACATCATCGCCGAGGATGCCGGTACCCTGATCAATCCGATGGTGGTGGAGGGCCAGACGCATGGCGCCACCGCCATGGGGCTGTCCGGGGCCATGATGGAGCACGCCGCCTACGACAGCGATGGGCAGATGCTGGCGGGGAGTTTCATGGACTACGCCATTGCCCGCGCCGCGGACTTGCCGTGTTTCTCGGTCTCGCACCACGCCACGGCGGCGCCTGGCACGCCGGCCGGCATCAAGGGCATGGCGGAAGGTGGCACGATGGGCGGGATCGGCGCGCTCATGAACGCGGTGAACGACGCGTTGGCCGGCGCCGGCGCACGGCTGGAAAGCCAGCCAGCGACAGCAGCGCGCATATGGGCGGCGCTTCACACGTCGATGGCACCCAATGACGAAAACCGCGCCGGGGGCGCTTGAGGAACCACCATGTCCGATCTTCCCCGTATCGGCTTCATCGGCGTCGGCATCATGGGCACGCCGATGGCCGGACATCTGTTGGCGGCCGGCCACGCTGTCACCATCGCCAGCCGCAGCCGTGGTCCGCGCAGCGACGCGCTGCTGGCGGCAGGCGCGCATTGGGCGGACAGCCCCGCCGCCGTAGCCGCGGCGAGCGACGTCGTCATCACAATCCTGGGTTTCCCGCAGGATGTGGAGGCCGTGTGGCTGGGGCCCGAGGGGCTCGTCACCACCGCCCGGCCGGGCACGTTGCTGCTGGACATGACCACATCGTCGCCCCGCCTCGCAGAAACGATCGCGGAACTGGCTGCGGCGCGCGGCGTGTTGGCGCTCGATGCGCCGGTATCGGGCGGCGAGGTGGGTGCGAGGGGCGCCACGCTCTCTGTCATGGTGGGCGGAACGGCCACGGCCTTTGCGTCGGCCCTGCCTGTGTTGCAGCGCCTCGGCAAGGCCATCAGCCATATGGGCGCGGCGGGTGCCGGGCAGCACACAAAAATCGCCAACCAGGTCGTCATTGCCGCGACGCTGATGGGCGTCGCGGAAGGGCTTTGCTACGCACGCGCGGCAGGGCTGGACGGGAAGGCTGTGCTGGCGGCCCTCGGCCCGGGTGCGGCGGGTTCGTTCCAGCTTAATGTGCTTGGTCCAAAGATGGTAAGCGAGGATTTCGCGCCGGGCTTTATGCTCAAGCATTTCCTGAAGGACCTTGGCATTGCGCTGGTGGAAGCGGAACGCATGGGCCTTGCCCTGCCAGGCTTGGCTGCGGCGCGGCGGCTGGCGCAGGTGGCGGCTGGCCTGCGCGGCGATGATGCTGGGACCCAGGCAATCATTGCAGCGCTTGCTGTCAGCGGGTGAGGTCGTTCGAAATCACCAGCGATGCACGGATGACGAGGCCTACGATCTGCACAATCAATCCGCGGCAGCGCGTCACGGAAGCAAACACCTAGTGTAGCTCGATCGCTTATCTGAATTCTCGGACTCGCCTTTCGCCGATCGGCCGGATCACGCTCTACGCATATCGGGACCCGGACCCATAAGCGCGGTGGTGGGGATGCCGGACGACGCGCTGGTGCCGAGGATGCTTGCCGCGATCGGGCCAGGCTGCGTCTTTCCGCGTTGCCGGCGGGCGCGTTGTTTGGATGGCGTGCGGCTCTGTACAAGCGGTCTCAAGGCTGGAGCCTTGGAGAAGCGAATGGCCCGGATGGTGGCTCCATCGCCTTCCAGATGGCCACAGTCATGGTGCGGCCTGACACCCGCACGGGCCGCGCCTGGCAGGAGTGCAACCCCTCGGCCGGGCTCGGCAGCCGCGTGACAAACGGCTGGCGGCCCGTAACCCGCAGCATCCGCCCGGAGTATATGGCATACGCGGCATGACCCGCGCGCCATCAGGAGAACACCTGCATGCCGTTCACCACCCTGGAACGCCAGATCTTCAAAATCGACGGCAGCGCCATCGGCCCGGGCGGGACGATTGCTGCCGGCACGATCCTGTCGACAGTGCGGCTCACCACCATCGATCAGGATACGGGTCCCTTGGGACCACTGCAGATCAATACTGATGCTCTCACACTCAACAGGGGAGAAGCGGTCTCTCTGCGGATCAACGGGGTTGAGGTTTTTGGTGCCGTTCCGAATTTCTTCTTTACCCAAGTACAGACCGACGCCGGCAGCTTGCGTGGGCTCGTGTTCACGGTGGGGCAGGACAGCTACATCATCCCGCAAGCGAACTTCGATGTCGGTGCGGCTGCCCAGGTCACTGCGCCTGCGCAGGTCGGTACCTCTGCCGTCACCAGCGTGCAGACCGTGCAGTACGGGCTGAACCCGGAAAATGCCGACACCTACCGCGGCAACTTCTACTCAGAGGCCTTCTACGGCAGCACGCGAGAGAGCAGCGGCGTCGCCGAGTACCTCATCTACGATGCTGACGGAATACGCGGCAATGCCGACAGTTCCGGCGAGGAGACGGCGGTCGCGAATCTCTTCAACATCAACCTGTTCGGGGGCGCCGAAGGCGTCGCCACGCTGCGCTTCGGCGACGGCTCGCTGCTCGCCCTGGACTCGGTTCGATACGACAGCTTTGGCAGTTATGGCTATGTGAGAAGCAGCTATCTGTTCGACGACGCTGCACTCACAGCGGCCAACAAGACGCTGGCCGATATCGCCGGCGTGCTGGCCTTCGGCGCAACCGACCATGCGCTAAACTGGACCGATCTTGGCTTCGACCTGGTGGCGCAGGGTTCAGGCAACCAAACCCCCGATCCTGTCACGCCGCCGCCAGTGAACAACATCTTCGGCACGACAGGCGCTAATGTGCTGGTCGGCACAGCGGGGCGCGATGCGCTGTTCGGCCGGGCTGGCAACGACACCTTAACCGGCGGTGGCGGCAATGACGCCTTCGTCTTCGGGGCTGAAACGCGCAACGGACGGCGCGAAACCGATACCGTGCTCGACTACCAGGTCGGCCGCGACATCATCGCCTTCGAGGATGCCGCGCAGGTGACATCGGTGAACAACATCAGCGGCGGCGTGCGCATCATCTTCGCCGGCGATCGTGACCGCGTCGATGTGTTTGGAGATGGTCTGAATGCTGGAAACGTGACGATCCTGGCGGATGATTTTATCTTCCTGCTTTGAGCTCGGCTGTTGGGTGGAACTTGGCCTGGGGAGGGAATGCAACCCCGCCTCAGGCTGGGCACTTCCATCTACCGGACGCGCATTGCCCTGATCTAAAAATGGCTCTCCCATGATGTCGCCACCCGCGCGTAACCTTGGCGCGCGCCCCGGCGAATAGGGCTAACCCGCACGCGATCTGCTGTGGCCAAAAGCCGGTTTTCACCCAGGGGAAGGCCCACGGATGTCAGATGGGCGCGCAGCGACCTGCTTCGAGGCACCGCGGCGCCCGGCCGCGCCGGACACCACCCTCGGCGAGGGGCGCGACCTGCGCTGGTCCCGGATGATGGCGGCCGCACAGACCGGCGACGCGCGCGCCTATGAAACACTACTGCGCGAATGCCTGCCCCTGCTGCGAGCGATCTGCCGCGCGCGGCTGCGCGATGCGACCGACGCCGAGGATGCCGTGCAGGACACGCTGCTGACGATCCACCGGGCGCGGGACAGCTATAATGCGACGAGGCCGTTCCTCCCTTGGCTGATCGCCATTGCCGATCGGCGGGCATTGGATCGGATCCGGTCGCGCAGCCGCAGGGCGCGCCGCGAAGTGCCGGCAAGCGCGGCGGGGGCGATCGCCTCGGACGCGCCTGGCGTCGAGACCGAACTGGACGCCCAGCGCGCCGCGGCCAAGTTACGAAGCGCGATCGAGGCCTTGCCGCTGGCGCAGCGCACAGCACTCGGTCTGACCAAGATACAGGACCTGTCGCTGGCCGAGGCTAGCCGACGCTCCGGCATGACCGCGGGGGCCCTGAAGGTTGCCACCCATCGCGCACTGCATGCCTTGCGGCGACGCTTTGGCCCGGAAGAATGACATGAGCATGCGAAACGAAGATCTCATCCGGCATCTTGCCGCCGGTCTGCGCCCGGTGAAGCCGGCCCGGAACCCCATCGCCGCGACCACGGCCTGGCTCGGCTTCGTTACGGTCGTCATAGCGCTGGCGGTGCTGGTCTGCGGGTTGCGCGAGGACCTGGCCATGCGCCTCGCCGGGGGCTTTGACCTGCCGCAGATGGCCGGCGCCTCTGCCACCGGCATCCTGGCAGCCTTCGCCGCGTTCCAACTAGCCCTGCCGGAGCGGAGCGGGCGTTGGGCGCTGCTCCCCCTCCCGGCGGCGGTTGCGTGGCTCGCGACCATGGGCGGGGGGTGTCTGGAGGAATTGGCGCGGTCGGGGCCGGAGGCGCTGCAAATCGGCTTGAGCCTGACGTGCCTTGCGTTCATCGCCGGCCTTGGCGTGCCGCTGACCATCGCGATGCTCTGCCTCGCCCGTCATGCGGCATGGCTGCGCGCGGGGCCGGTGGCGGCACTCGGTGGACTGTCCGCCGCGGCGCTCGCCAGCGTCGGGTTGAGCTTCGTTCACGACATGGACGCGGCCTTCATGGTGCTTGCCTGGCACGGGATGCCGGTGCTGGCCGTCACGGCCATCGCTGCAGTGCTCGGACCGCGGCTGATGCGTCGCGGTCTTGCTGCGTGGTGATCGGTCGCGGCCATGCCGCGCAGTGATCGGTCGCGGCGCTATGAACGGCGCACCCTCGGCTACCCTGCGCCATCGTTCAGCGCCCAGTCATAGATGTCCCCTGCGATCGCCGCGCCCTGTAGCCAGGCCAGAAACTCGGGGGCCGCCTGGCGGCGTAGATGCGCGACCACGCCCGCCTCGCTACTGCCAAAGTCCTCGCAGAACCAGACATGGATCGAGGCGACACGCAGCCGCCCACCACCGGCCCGCTGTTCATGACAACGACCTCATACCGCCCGGCCACCTCGCCCAAGGGCGCGTCGACCCCATCCGACCAGATGGACGGGATGCGCCTGCGTCGCGCCCAGGACAGGGCAGTGTCCAGACCGCCGTTGCGCGTGCCGACAACCGCCACGGGCGAATAGGGCACCAGGCCTGGCTGGTGCTGGTGAAGGCAAAGGAGGAAACCGCTGAGGTCTTCTGACACAGTATTACGCTCATGTAGAAGAATGATGTCCCCGCCGCAAAATGCCTTCCCCCGCCCGCTCGATGCCCGGAAAACTTTCAAGCAGGCAAAACCGCTCGCCACTGGCATGCGTGCCGGTAAAGCGATCGGTATTCAGCCGCCCTCGCACAATCTCTGACAGGCGATAGGTCGCCGCCGAGCGAATCAGGCGACCGATAACAATCTGCTCCACCAGCGCAGATACGTCGAACTTCACAAGCAGGGGGGTCACCTTTTGCCGCGATGCTTGTGCATGCCATGACCTCGACCCAGGGGCGACCGTCTCACGCCGGCCGTGCCCTGAACCAACACAAAGCTACGAACCGAAGCGCAAATTTCCACAGCAAAAATTCACGGCCGCCCCCCAGAGCGCGCAGCCTAAACAGTGGACGGATTCTACACCGCGCTCTTCAGCACAGCGCCGGCAAGCCTGTGGCCTGCTCTGTCACTTCCCTGCACACGTCGCCGTCTTAGACGGCGGCCATCATCCGGAAACAGAAGAGGTCACGCGAAGCGGGTCCACTCCAGTGCCCGTTTTGCACACAGCCACGGCGCAGCGTGTCGAGAAGATTGGTTGCTGCTCTCCCAACTGGCATTCGCTCCCCCCAAAGCGTGGTCACCGCACGCCGCTGGCTGGGCGATGTGCACGGCCAGCGGTGGCACAGCCACGCGTCAGAACGGATGAACGCGCGGCCAGGCAGTGTTGGCCTTGGCGATGTTGCCTGGCACGTCACGCAGCCACATCTGCTGCGCAGCCTCATGCACCTGAAAGTAGAGCTTACCATCGACGATGCGCCAGAACTCGGGATTGCCCGGTGCCTTGCGGTTCTCCGTCGCAGCCCAGGAGCAATAGCCGTCAAACTGCGGCGCGTAGCGCACGGGATCAGCAGCGAAGAGGTCACGCGTGGCTTCGGAGCGGAAGTACCAGATGGCGCCATTGTAGAACGAATTGAAGCGGGGGATGCCACGCTCCGGCGTGCCGCTGGAGAAGCTCGTCGCGTCGAAGCCGCTGATGGCCACAGCAAGCTGATTGCCAGCGATGGCCGGTGAAGAAAATCCGGCAAGGCTGACCGCGGCGCCGACGCCGCCAAGCAGGGAAAGTGCGCCCAAGCGGCGCCGCGAAGTGATGATGGACATGGATGGAGTTCCTTTCTTGTTGCCTCCATGCAGACCTACGAACAGCAAGCGCGGGCGGTTAGCGGCTCGCAGAAAAAACTTTTTGAATTCGGTCGGCCAAGCTTGCCCAGAGCGTAGGGGCGGCCATCCCGCGCCCATGCCTCGCTCTGAGAGACCGATCAACGCGCCGCAATCGAGGCGCAAAACGATACCTTCGTCGCCTGCGTGGCCAACCCCATAAGGTGGCGAGGCCACCTGTCGGCTTCATGTGTTCGGCGACTGCAGTTCATGGCGAGACTCGCCTACTGATTCTCACCCAAATGAAGCGGGTGATCCAGCAGGCTTTCATTGTGATGCGCCACGCCTGGCCCACCGCCACATCTACCCGTTGGCCCTGTTCTCAGCAATCCGCTCCAGCGATCGCCGCACCCGTCATGTGTCGCGTACCGCTCGACGCCTGAGTGCTCGACTGGTAGCGCGGTCACCGGTCAAGGTGTGACAAAACTGCGGCGCATCAACCGCGGACCGAACAGAGCAGCGAGCACAGCAACGACGAACACCGACACGCCATGCCATACGAGGACCATGAAGGCCGCATCCATTTCGTGGGTGATAGTCAGCCCTACACTGGCGAGCGCCGCGGCGGACAACCCGCCGAGCGCTGCCACCGGCCCCGCGCGCAGCCATGCCGCATGGCGGGCGAGCCAGAGCATCGTGACAGTCAACGGCACACCGAGGCCGGCGATGAACACAAGGCACGACATGCTCATGCTGATCCGCAGCGCGTCCGGCCCGAACTGCGCCAGATCCTGCAGGCATCCTGTGCCCATGGTGGCAAGCCAGGCGACAGCCGGCAGGATAGGGAGCAGCGCCCAACGCCCGCTCCGCTCTGGCAAGGCCAACTGGAAGGCTGCAAAAGCCGCCAGGATACCGGTGACGGCTGCCGCGGCGACCTGCGGCAGGTCCAAGCCCCAGGTGAGACGCGCGACCAAGTCGACACGCGGGCCGAAGACCAGAACCGCTAGGGCGATCACGGCCGCCACCATGATGAGCCAGGCGGCGGTCGCCGCAGCGGGGTGCGCGGCGGGCTTCACCGGGCGTAGATCGGCGGCAAGTCGCCTGATAAGGTCTTCACTCCGCGAGGTCATGTCAATTTTCCGGGGTTAAAGCGTCGTCGCAGCGCACGCATCGCGCGATGGGTCGCGACCTTCAAGGCGCTTACGCTCATGCCGGAGCGCAGACTGGCCTCTGCCAGCGTGAGATCCTGAATCTTGGTCAGGCCGAGCGCCGTGCGTTGCGCCATGGGCAGGGCTTCAATCGCGCTCCGCAACTTCGCCGCGTGTCGCTGGGCGTCCAGTTCGGTCTCCACGCCAGGCGCGCCCGAGGCGATCTCCTCCGACGCGGCCTCCGGCGTCTCGCGGTTCGCCCTGCGGCTGCGCGATCTGATTCGATCCATTGTTCGCCGCTCGGCTATGGCGAACAACCATGGACGGAAGGGCCTCGCCGCATCGTAGCTGCCACGCGCCCGGTGGATCGTCATCAGCGTGTCCTGCACAGCATCATCGGCCTCGGTGGCGTCGCGAAGGCGCGTGCGGCAGAACGCGCGCAGCAGGGGCAGGCATTCGCGCAGCAGCCCTTCATAGGCGCGCGCATCGCCATCCTGCGCGGCCGCCATCATCCGGGACCAGCGAAGATCGCGCGCGTCGCGCCCCTCGGCAAGGGTGGATTCCCACACGGTCAGGGGCCTTTTTGCCCCCGAGTAGGTGGTAGCGCGCCCATCTGACATTCTCCGACCTTTCCAAGCATGCTCACCTGCCGTCGGCCACACCGGATCATACGCAGCCCAACCCAACCCCATTCGCCGGGGTGCCCCCCGAGGTTACGCGCGGCGGCGCCGTCGCGCTGATTGACGGCCCAAAGAACCCCGGCGTTGCCGAAGTGGTCAGCGCCGGCGCGGGGCTCCGCCCAGTTCGCCTTGCTCGCCAAGATATCCCGCCCAGGCGAACCAATAGGCAATGTGGCCCGGCAAACGGTCCAACTGCCGGCCATCGGGCGCGACCAGCGCCGCTTCCGTCATACGCCAGTCCTGCCCGCGGGCGCGCAGGTGCTGCGTGTCACGCCCAGGTGTGAAGTCGAACGCATCGCGCCGGTAGGCACGCACCGTGCGCGTTGCCGCGTTGCCTACCAGCACGATGTTCACGAAGCCTGCCGAATCGTTGATGACCCGCCCGCCCGTGAACAGCTCGAGCGGCCAGGCACGATCGACGCCCGAACCGCGCAGCGCGAAGACGTAGTCCTTGGGATCAAGCCGCCGGTCCCGCGTC
>JBBQHE010000023.1:0-27834 GCA_038323655.1 Acetobacterales bacterium
TCGCTGCCCCTCCCTCGCCTTGGGCAATACATAAAGGCGGGTGCAGGGGACACGGTCCCCTGCTGGGAGGGGTCTGGGGAGGGCAAAGCGCTCTCCAGGAGACCGCCCCCCCCCCGGATTGCCCCGCATCGGGGGGGCTGGTAGCGGCTCTGCATGAACCTGTCCTTGCCTGGCTGGCGCAGTGCCGCTTTTCCGCTTGCCGGTGGTTTGGCGGTGGCGCCCGCGGTGGCGGGGTTGCAGTCCAAGGCCATGGCGCCCTTGGCGTTGGTGACCTTGGTGCTGGTGGTGGTGGCGCATCTGCGGGCGGGGCGGGGCTGGGGGCTGGTTGGGTCTCGGCTGGCCTGGGCGGTCATGGCCTTGGGCGGTTTTGGGCTGCTGTCGGCGGCCTGGGCGGTCTTGCCGGGCCATGCGGTGCAGGCGGCGGCGGGGGTTCTGGGCCTGGCGGTGTTGGGTGGCGCGGCCGCGCGGGCGGTGGCTGCCGATCTGCCGGCGCATCGGGCGCTGGTGGGGCAGGGGGTGTTGATCGGGGTCTTGGCGGGGCTGGCGGTGGCGCTGGTCGACCTGGCCACTGGCAATGCCATTCGGGCCGCGGTGCGGTTCGGTCATGTGCCGGGTGATCTGGCGACGGGATTGAAGCCGGCGGCGTCGGTGCTGGCGCTGCTGTTGCCCTTGGCGGTGATGGCGCCGGCCAGGGTCTGGATGCGGGTCGTGGTGGCGGGGCTGGGGCTTGGTGGCTTGCTGCTGCTGCCCGGGGACACGGCGCGCCTGTCTGCCCTGGCCGGGGTGGGCGTGCTGGGTTTTGCGCTGTGGCGGCTGCGGCCGGCCAGGGTGGTGATGGCGACGGGGTTGGCGGCGGTGCTGCTGGCCGGGCCGGTGATCATGGGGCTGGTATTGGCGCGGGGCCTGCCGGTCGAGCGGCTGCCTTTGTCGGCGGCCCATCGTGTGCTGATCTGGAATTTCGCGACGGATCGCATTTCCGAGCGACCCTTGTTCGGCTGGGGGCTGGAATCGTCGCGCCAGATGCCGGGGGGCAAGGGCCAGGCGCCCGAGGCGGTGTTGCAGCGCTTCGGCCTGACGGGCGCCGGCGCGCGCGGCTACTTCGCGCATCCTTCGGCCGAGATGATGCCTTTGCACCCGCACAACCTGGCCTTGCAGGTGCGGCTGGAGCTGGGCTGGCCCGGGGCGCTGCTGGCCGCCGGGGTGGCGGTGGCCGCGGCCATGGGCGCGGGTGCGGTCGGGCTCGGCGTGCTGGCGGCGGCGGCCGTGACGGCGCTGTTGTCCTTTGGGGCCTGGCAGGTCTGGTGGCTTGGCTGCATGGCGCTGGCAGCAGTTGCCGCCAGCGCGGCGCGCGATGGGGAGGTTTTCGCAGCGCGCGATCGGGGGTCTTTCGCGCGTCGCGATGGGGATCCTGGCGCGGGGCGCGACGGGGGTTTGGCCGGGAAGCGCGGTTGATCAGGCCCACGGCGCCAGGCGGCCCGGCCCGCCGCGTGCCCGGTCCGCCGCGTGCCCGGTCCGCCGCGTGCCCGCCGCCGATTGGCCGGGGGATCATGGGGATAACGGGGAGCAAATCCCTCCAGCCCCATTCAGCCCGATACATTGCGACCGATTCCACGGATACGGCGTTACCGAGTCCGGTGGCGGGACCGAGTCCATGAGGCGACATGCTTGCGATCGGCGGGTGTCAGGCGATACAAGATCAAACAGGGAACAACGGCGGTTCTCCGCGGTCCGGCGCGCAATTCGGGTCGTCGCCATGCCACACCACATGCGGGGCTTTCTTCACATCATGTCTCAACATCTTGTGTCCGACCCCCCGCAGGGGGCAGTATCGGGCTTCGGGGAAATTCGCTTGGGGGATGCTGCCGTGCTCGATGCCGCGTTGGGGGATGTTTCGCCAGTGTTCGAGGCCGTGGATGCGGCCGGGGTGCAATTGGCCGGCCAGGGCCAGGTCCGCGTCGATCGGGCGCGCGATGCGCTGCTGACCGACTTCGGCCGCGCCACCCTGGACGACCGGTACTTGCTGCCGGGTGAATCCTACCAGGATCTTTTCGCCCGCGTCGCCTCCGCTTACGGCGATGATACGGCCCATGCGCAGCGCATCTACGACTACATCAGCCGGCTGTGGTTCATGCCGGCCACACCCGTGCTGTCGAACGGGGGGACGCAGCGGGGGCTGCCGATCTCCTGCTTCCTGAACGAGGCGAATGACAGCCTGGATGGCATCGTCGGCCTGTGGAACGAGAATGTCTGGCTCGCCTCCAAGGGTGGCGGCATCGGCTCCTACTGGGGCAACCTGCGCTCGATCGGCGAAAAGGTCGGCCAGAACGGCAAGACCTCCGGCGTCGTGCCCTTCATCCGGGTGATGGACAGCCTGACGCTCGCGATCTCCCAAGGCTCGCTCCGCCGCGGTTCGGCCGCCTGCTACCTGCCGATCAGCCACCCCGAGGTGGAAGAGTTCATCGAGATGCGCCGTCCGACCGGCGGCGACCCGAACCGCAAGGCGCTGAACCTGCACCACGGCTTGTTGCTGACCGACGCCTTTATGCGCGCGGTGGAAGCCGGCGAGGAATGGGCCTTCACCTCGCCCAAGGACAACGCGATCGTGCGCAAGGTCTCGGCGCGGGCCTTGTGGATCCGCATCCTGACGGCGCGGATCGAGACCGGCGAGCCCTACATCATCTACGCCGACCAGGTGAACAACGCCCGCCCCGAGCACCACAAGCTGGCGGGGCTGGAAGTCAAAACCTCGAACCTCTGTTCCGAGATCACCCTGCCGACCGGGGTGGACCAGCACGGGCGCGAACGCACCGCCGTCTGCTGCCTGTCCTCGCTGAATTGCGAGACCTGGTTCGAATGGAAGGATGATCCGAATTTCATCCCGGACGTGATGCGGTTCCTGGACAATGTCTTGCAGGACTTCATCGATTACGCGCCGGATACCATGGCGCGGGCAAAATACAGCGCGATGCGGGAGAGGTCGGTCGGTCTGGGCGTGATGGGCTTCCACTCCTTCCTCCAGAAGATGGGCGTGCCCTTCGAAAGTGCCGTCGCCAAGGTCTGGAACAAGCGGATGTTCAAGCATGTCCGCAGCGGTGCGGATGCCGCGAGCCGGCTGCTGGCCGAAGAACGCGGGCCCTGCCCGGATGCCGCCGAATACGGCTTCATGGAGCGGTTTTCCAACAAGATGGCGATCGCGCCCACGGCCTCGATCAGCATCATCTGCGGTGGCGCCTCGCCCGGGATCGAGCCGATCGCGGCGAATGTCTATAACCACAAGACGCTGTCCGGCTCCTTCATCGTCCGCAACCCGTACCTCCAGGCCGTGCTGGCCAAGCATGGGCGGGATGACGAGGACACCTGGACCACGATCACCGTGACCAAGGGCTCGGTCCAGCACCTGGATTTCCTGACCGAGCAGGAACGCGCGGTGTTCAAGACGGCCTTTGAACTCGATCAGCGCTGGGTGATCGAACACGCGGCCGACCGCACGCCCTTCATCTGCCAGAGCCAGTCCGTGAACCTGTTCCTGCCGGCCGACGTGCATAAGCGCGACCTGCACCAGATCCATATGCTGGCCTGGAAGAAGGGGATGAAGTCCCTTTATTACTGCCGGTCGCTGTCGATCCAGCGCGCCGACACGATCAGCGAAAAGGTCGTGGGCCAGGGCGATGTGATGGCCGACCATGTGGCCCAGCCCATCGCCGTGTCGCTGATGACCAAGGCCGAGAGCGCGGATTACGAGGAATGCCTCGCCTGCCAATAACCAGGAGGGCTTTGCTCTCCCGGACCCTCCCACCAGGAAACTGCGTTTCCTGGACCTTCCCCTCGCTTCGCGAAGAGCAACAACATGCCCGATGGCGCCCTGCCTCCCCAGAAAATGGACCTGCTGACCGCCAACCCGGTCTACAAGCCCTTTCGCTACCCCTGGGCCTATGACGCCTGGCTGACCCAGCAGCGCATCCACTGGCTGCCGGAAGAAGTGCCGCTGGCCGATGACGTCAAGGACTGGCAGAAGAACCTGACCGCGTCGGAACAAAACCTGCTGACGCAGATCTTCCGCTTCTTCACCCAGGCCGATGTCGAAGTGAACAACTGCTACATGAAGCAGTATTCACAGGTCTTCAAGCCGACCGAAATCCTGATGATGATGTCGGCCTTCTCGAACACCGAGACGATCCACATCGCCGCCTACTCGCATCTGCTCGACACCATCGGCATGCCGGAGAGCGAATACACCGCCTTCCTCAAGTACAAGGAGATGAAGGACAAGTACGACTACATGCATGCCTTCACGGTCGAGAACAAGACCGAGATCGCCAAGACACTGGCGGCCTTCGGTGCCTTTACCGAAGGGCTGCAACTCTTCGCCTCCTTCGCGATCCTGATGAATTTTCCGCGCTTCAACAAGATGAAGGGCATGGGCCAGATCGTGTCCTGGTCCGTCCGCGACGAGACCTTGCATTGCCTGTCGGTGATCCGGCTGTTCCGCACCTTCGTGCAGGAAAATCCGGAGATCTGGACGGAACAACTGCGGACGGACCTGTATGAAATCTGCTCGACCATCGTGGAGCACGAGGACGCCTTCATCGACCTCGCCTTCGAACTCGGCGGCGTGCAGGGCCTCGATGGGGAATCGGTCAAGCGCTACATCCGCTTCATCGCCGACCGGCGCCTGCAGCAGCTGGGGCTGGAGCCGCTCTATCACATCGAGCGCAACCCGCTGCCCTGGCTGGATGAGATGCTGAACGCGGTCGAGCACATGAACTTCTTCGAAGGCCGCGCCACGGAATACTCTCGTGCCGCGACCTCCGGCACCTGGGAGGAAGCCTTTGCCGACGGGGTCTTCTCCTCGCCGCAGCCGGAAGGTGAGATTCTGCCCGCCTGACCTGTGCCGGGCGGTGGTTGGTGCCGCCGCCCGCACGGACTATCTGAACTGCCATGCGCTTCACCCGTCTTGCCGCCTTTGCCCTGCTCGCCGCCCTGGCCATGCTCTGGGGCGCCTCCTGGGTGCTGAAGGCGCCGGGCGAGGGGGTTGCCGAATCCTTCGCGCGCCGCCTGGCCGGTTTCACCGGCGCCGATGTGCCGCCGCCGTCCTCGGGCGGGGTGGTGCTGCCACAGGGCGTCAGCCTGGGCGGTGCCTTCAGCCTGACCGACCACACCGGCCGCGCGGTGACCGAGGCCGACTTCGCCGGCCGGGTGCTGCTGGTCTACTTCGGCTTCACCTTCTGCCCCGACGTCTGCCCGACCGAGTTGGGTATCGTCGCGCAGGCGATGGAGGACCTGGGGCCGCTGGCTGACCGGGTAACGCCCGTGCTGATCACCATCGATCCCGAACGCGACACGCCCTCGGCCCTGGCGCCCTATGTGGCCAATTTCCATCCGCGCATGGTCGGGCTGACGGGCACCGCGCAGCAGATCGCCGATGTCGCCCGCAAGTACCGCGTGTTCTACCAGCGGGTGCAGCGGCCGGAGATGACCGAGTATCTGATGGATCATTCATCCTTCATCTACCTGGTCGGCACAGACGGGCGCGTCCGCAGCCTGTTCCGCGCGCAGACCCCGCCCGAGGCGATCGCCGCCGCGGTGCGCGGCACGCTGCGCGCGGGTTGAACGCGGATTGCAGGTGAGGGTTCCGGCCCGCGCGGCAAGCCGCTATCGTCGTATGGCACGATGAGGTCGGATCCGTTCGGGGCGGCGGTCGGTTGAGCAAGGAGTAGCAGGTGATGTCGGATGATCTGGAGGACGCGGATGCCGGAGCGGATGCCCCGCGTGGAGCGGCGATCCTGCCGCGCCATACGCGCCGCCTGTCCGACAAAATCCTGATCGCCTTCCATCACGCCTGCGACCAGGGCGATTTCGAAGTCGCCGATGAACTGCTGCGCATCCTGGAGATGATGCTGACGCGCCGGCCGATCGCGCCCGACGCCAACCGACGCAAGAACATCGAAAGCCTGGTCGCCGCGCATGAACGGCTGTGGCTGCTGCGCCACCCCGAGGCGAACGACCGCTGAACCGGGGTCAGCTGTCCTCGGGCGGCACCCCCGCCTGGCGCAGCCGCCGGCGCAGTGCATAGACCTGGTCGAGCAGCGACAGCACCAGCGGCAGGCTCTCCTCCTCCACCGCCAGGTCGTCGCGCAGGTCCAGGATCAGCCCCACGCGCTCCACGTCGATTTCCTGGAAGACCAGTCCTTCGGGTGCCAGGTCCGGGCGCACCCAGCCTTCCGCGACCCAGCGCCGCAGGTCGGCCGGGTCCAGCCGGGTGAAGCGGGCGCAGACGAGGTCGAGCGTGATCATGCGCCGACCTCCATCCCGGCACGGGGATCGGCCGGGTTCTTCGGCGCCCAGTCCTGCAAAAAGGCTTCCAGCGCGTCATCGGGCGGGCCGATGACCACGCGCAGCGTCAGGATCAGGTCACCCGCCGCGCGGTCGCCGTGGGCCGCGACACCCTTGCCCCGTAGCCTGATCTGCCGGCCCGTGTCGCTGTGCCGCGGCAGGGTGACGCGCAGGGCGCCCGAGGGCGTCGGCACCGCGATCGGCCCGCCCAGCACCGCCTCCTTCAGCCCGACCGGCAGGTCCATGTGCAGATCCATGCCCACCCGCCGGATCAGCGGGTGTTCGGCGACCTCCAGCGCGATCATGGCGTCCCCGGCCGGGCCGCCGTTGCGGCCCGCGCCGCCCTGGCCGCGCAGACGCAGGACCTGGCCGGTGGTGACGCCGGGCGGGATCTTCACGCTCAGGCTGCGGCCGTCGGGCAGGGTGAGGACTTCGGTCGCACCATTGACCGATGCCGCGAAGCCGACCGGCAGGCGGTAGCTTTCGTCCTGGCCGCGGCGGGGGGCGGCATCGGCGCGGCGGCGGGCTTCGAACATCTCGGCGAACAGATCCTCGAAGCCCTCGCCCTGGAACGGCCCCGATGCGCCGTAGCGTTCGCCGCCCGCGGTTTCGGCCTGGCGACGATAGCTGCCGGCGGGGCGCTTCTCCTGGCCCTCGGCATCGATTTCGCCCCGGTCGAAGCGGGCCCGGCGCTCGGGATCGGACAGCAGGTCATTCGCCGCGGAGACGGCCTTGAAGCGCGCCTCGGCCTCCGGCTTGCCGGGGTTCAGGTCGGGGTGGTGCCTGCGCGCATGCTTGCGGTAGGCCGCCTTGATGGCGTCCGGCGTCGCGTCGCGCTTCAGGCCGAGCAGGGTATAGGGGTCTTCGGCCATGCGTCGATCCTGCTTTGGCAAGGGCGCAAGCCTAGCATGTTTTGCCGATCGGCGCTCCGGGCGCGGTGCAGCCCAGGCGAGCGTTCGTATCGCAAGATGATTGTTGCGATTATGTCGAAGATTCTTACGACCCGGCTGCCGGCATCGGAAGACGTTGCGTATCTATCTGGAAAAATTGAAGAATTTTTCTGGCATGGTTGTTGCGTAATGTGAGCAGCGATCGAATGTCTCGGTCGTGAGTTGGAGTAAACCCATGACCCGTTCCCTTCGCAACATGCTGCTGGCCGGGGGCGCGACCTTCGCCGTCCTGGCGGGCTTCACCGCGGACGCCGTTGCCGGCCCGTCCTATGCCTTCAAGGTGCAGACCGCCAACCAGGGCACCGTACAGTTCCAGGCGACCGACGTCGCGCCGGGCTTCAACAGCGCCGGCGCAATCACCGCCACCTTCTCCTACAATGGGCCGCTGTCCTTCAACGTCGGGAACCCGCAGAACGCCACCAATACGGGCGACCTGAACTCGACCTTCTTCGGTGCGAACGCTGGCGCCATTTCCGGCTACAGCGGGTCTGGCAGCCTGGCGCTCCCGTCGTCCGCGAATTTCAGCACGCTGGCGAACTTCCTCAACTCCAGCGGCAGCGCTGCCGGCTATGTGTATGGTTCGCTTTACACCATCGGCCTGGGCACGCTGGCGGCGGGCACCACGCTGACCATCAGCCATGACGACGGCGTCAGCGTCTTCCAGGGCGCCACGCGCATCGGCACCACCATCGCCGGGCCGACCTCGCAGATCACCGAAACCGTGCTGATCAGCACGACGGGCGATACCACGCTCTACTTCGGCCGCCAGAACGGCGCCCCCTCGGTCCTGACCGTGGCCGTGCCGGAACCCGCCAGCATCGCCATCTTCGGCGCGGCGCTGCTGGGCCTCGGCGCGCTGCGTCGCCGTTGGTCGGTCAAGCCCGGCGGCGCTGCCAACGCCTGAGGCTGCCTAGCGTAAGCGACGAGCCCTTTGCGGGGCTCGTCGTCTTGCGGGTCTTTTCCCGCACGCTGCCTCAGAACGGCAGAATCGCATCCAGGATCTGCTGCCCATAGCGCGGCGTCTGCACATCGCTGACCGTGCCGCGACCGCCGTAGGTGATGCGCGCTTCCGCCAGCCGGTCGTGACGGATGGTGTTGTCGCTGGCGATATCCTGCGGCCGGATGACACCCGCCAGCGTCAGGTCGCGCAATTCGCTGTTCACCCGCACCTGCTGGCGGCCATCCACGACCATGTTCCCGTTCGGCAGCAACTGCGTGACGGTCGCGGCCACCCGCATCGTGACCGACTCGTTGCGGCGGATGCGGCCCTGGCCCGTGGTGGTGGAATCGCTGGTCGCCTCGACCAGCCGCGACGGGTCGATCGGCACCGGAAAAACCCGGGCGTAGGAGGTCTGCAGCCCCAATAGCTGCGGGATGCCCATGGCTTCGGAGCCGGTCCGCGCCCGGTCGCTGTTGTTGGCGATCTGCGCCTGGTCGGCGATCGACACCAGCACGGTCACGATATCGCCCACCGCCGCAGCCCGCTGGTCGCGCAAGAAGGTGCGGCTGCCCTGGCGCCACAGGCTGTTGGGCGAGGCATAGGCGTCCTGCGTGCCGGGCATCGGCATCGACACCGGCGTCCAGCCCGCGGCGCGCGTGGGGTCGGTGATCGGCGCCATCGGTGGCGGGCGGCCGATGCGCGTCAGCGCCTCGGCGGTGCCGCAGCCGGCGAGCGCGAGCGGCAACAGAAGAAGGGCTATGCGCATGGTCGTCTCCTAACGCGGGGCGCGGTTGGCGAGCGCGTTCGCCTGGGCGGTGCCGACCCCGTCGGCGCGCAGCATGGGTGTACTGCCGGTGGTGACGCGGACACGGCCGGGGCCGATCGCCGTGCCCTCTACGATGGTGCGGCTGGACAGGTTCATCACCGGCACAACCTGGCCGCGGCCGGCGGCTTCCAGCGCGCGGCCCTGCACCATGACCGACAGGCCGGGGCTTTCCAGCACCATCGACACCAGGCTGTTCTTCTCGATCATGATGACCGAGCCGAAGTCGCCTGCCATGACCGGCATCTCGGCCGCGATCGGGCGCCGTGCCTGCTGGCCGACCACCTGCTCCAGGCCCGAGGCCGCCCCGGTCCGCACGCGTTCGGCCCGCATCCGGACCAGGCGCACATCGCCGGCCCCGATGGTCTCGCCGAGGCCGATGCGGCGGGTGGCGACGACCGCGGGCTGCGTTGCGATGGCACGGCCGGCCAGGCGCTGGCGCAGCGTTGGCATGCCTTCGGCCATCACCACCAGGGTGACGGAAAAGCGCCGCGTCGCAGGGTCGAGCCAAGCCTGTTCGGTGCTGACCTGCACGAAGGCCGCGACCGGCACCATGGGGGGGGCGAAGCCCGGCAGTTCCAGTTCGGCCGCGGGGTCGAGGCCGAGGCGCCCGACATCGGCGCGGATCACATCCTCGATCTCCTCGCGCGACAGCGTTCGCCCGGGCCGCTCCACGATGACGCGTTCGCTGCCTGTCAGCGGCCGCCAGGCCAGGTTGTGGGCGCGGGCGATGGCGGCGAGCTGGGCGGTCTCGATGACGATGCGCCGGCCCGGGGCCGGGCTTGCGGCCAACGGTGCCGCGGCGCGCGTACCGGCGCCGTCGAAGATGTCGCCCAGCCGGATGGTGCCGTCCTCGACCAGCGCCTGGGCACGCGGCATCGCCAGCGGTTCGGGCAGGGATTGGGGCAAGGTCTGGGGCAAGGTCTGGGCGCCGGCCGACAGCGGCGCCAGCAAGGCCAGAAGGAGAAAGCGGCGCATGATCAGCGCAGCCGCGTCAGGGTGGCGAGCATCTCGTCGCTCGCGGTGATGACCTTGCTGTTCATCTCATAGGCGCGCTGGGCGGTGATCAGGTTGGTGATCTCCTGCACCACATTGACGTTGGAGGTTTCGATATAACCCTGCATCACCGCGCCGTAGCCGGGCTGCCCCGGGGCCGCGGCCTGCGCCGTGCCCGAGGAGGGTGACTCCATCAGCAGGTTGTCGCCGACCGCTTCCAGCCCGCCTTCGTTGGCGAAGATCGCAAGCTGGATCTGGCCGACATTTTGCAGCGCCGTCTGGCCATCGATCTTCACCAGCACCTCGCCGCTGGCGTTGATGGTCACATCCGTCGCATTGGCCGGCACGGTGACGCCGGGCGAGACGGTAAAGCCTTCTGCGGTGACGATGATCCCCTCCGGCGACAAGCCAAAGGTGCCGTCGCGGGTATAGGCGGTCTCACCCGAAGGCAGGGTGATCTGGAAGAAGCCGTTGCCGCGGATGGCGATGTCGAAGCGGTTCTGCGTCTGCTGCAGGTTGCCCTGTTCATTGATGCGATAGACCGCCCCCGTGCGCACGCCGAGGCCGACCTGGGCGCCGGAGGGCAGGGTGGTGCCGGTGTCGGAGGACTGCGAGCCGGTGCGGCGCAGGTTCTGGTAGATCAGGTCCTGGAACTCGGCACGCCTGCGCTTGTAGCCGGTGGTGCTCATGTTCGCGATGTTGTTGGAGATGACTTCGACGTTGGTCTGCTGGGCCATCATGCCCGTGCCGGCGGTGGAGAGGGATCGCATGGTCAGGGCCTTCCTTGCCGAAGCCGGCACAGAGATTTTTGGACGCCGGCGGTGGGGCACGCGCGCATGGCAAGGCGCCGCATGAAACGCGTGGGAAACATCGCGCCCATCACCGCCGCCGCAGGATGCGATCGATCGCGCCCTGCAGCCGCTCGCCTTCCTTGTCGGCGAATTGCGCCGCCATCTGGAACTCGCGCAGTTCATTGGTCAGGCGCGTCATCTCCAGGATCGGGCGGACGTTGCTGCCCTCCACCGCGCCCTGCACGATCTGCGCCCGCTCCACATCCTCCGGCGCATCGGCCGAGGCGAAGAGCCGGTCGCCTTCGGCCAGCATCCGCTGCGGATCGGCGAAGCGCACCACCCGGACCTTGCCCAGAGGCCCGCTTTCCGAGGCGATGGTGCCGTCGCCGGCGACGGTGATGCGGGTATCGCCCGCCGGCACCGCCAGCGGCTGGCCCGCGGCATTCAGCACCGCATTGCCTTCCTGGTCGGTCACCCGCCCGTCGTTGTCGAGCGTGAAGCGGCCGGAGCGGGTGTAGCGTTCGCCGCGCGGCGTTTCGACCACGAAGAAGCCTTCACCGCCGAGCGCCAGGTCGAGCGGATTGCCGGTGCGCTGCAGCGGGCCGGCCGTGCCCTCGCGCCAGGTCGCGCGGTCCCAGGAATAGGCGGCCTCGCGCTGGTCCTGGCTGCCTTCGCGCTGGGCGCGGCTGGCGAAGCTGGCGAAGACCGGGCGCTGCGCCTGGAAGCCCGGCGTATCGGTATTGGCCATGTTGTGGGCCAGCACATCGGTCGCGCGGCTCTGCGCCACGAGGCGGGAGAGGATGATGTAGCCGGGGCTGTCCATCGCAAGCGGTCTCCTCGAAAGGCTTCAGGCCCGCCGCCGTCGCCACGCTCCCTCCTGGAGCGCCTGGGCGACGGCGGGTCCGTGGCGCCCCTTGGGGGTGTCACGGCGGGTCCTGCCGGGGTCTTCGCAGGCGGCGTGCCAGCCCGGCGGCCTCGAATCGCGCCCCGCTTTGCCGCCGGCACGGCACTTCCTGCCGGGGCGGCGGCAGTCCTGGCCCGGCCCTCAACCTTTCGTTCACCCCTGGGCGGCCAGGATGCGCCCCGAGGAACCCCGCCCCTGGGTTTGCAAAGCCAGGCCGGCCGGACGGGTCCTCAGTACGCCCCGGCCTGCCGGGATGACGGCAGGAGGTCGTGTTCAGCATGGCAGGCAAGGCGAAATCGGCACCGGCCCCCGCGCCCGAGGGAGGTGAGGAGGGCCGGCCCGCCAAGAAGGGCGGCAAGAAGAAGCTGATCATCCTGGTGGCAGCCGTGCTGCTGCTGGGCGGCGGTGGCGCGGGCGCCTGGTTCAGCGGCATCCTGCCGCAGATGCTGGGGATGGGCCCACCGCCGGCCCCGCCGCAAGACCCGAACGCGACCCAGACCGCGGCCGCCCCGCCACCGGCCGTGGCGCCGCCGCCGGTCTTCCTCGACATGCCCGACATCACCGCCAATCTGAACGCGCCCGGCCGGCGTGGGCCGCTGGTGCGCATCCGCTCGCGGCTCGAACTCGCCAGGCCCGAGGATGCGGCCCCGATGACCGCGGCCATGCCGCGGCTGCTCGACCTCTACGCCACCTACCTGCGGGAAATGCGCCCGGAGGAACTGCGCGGGTCGGCCGGCACGCACCGGCTGCGGGAGGAATTGATCGCCCGCGCCAACCTGGTCGCCGCCCCGGCCCGCGTGGTCGATGTGCTGTTCGTGGAGATCCTCGTGCAATGAGCACCGAAGAAGAGGATATGGCCGCGGCCTGGGGCGCCTCGCTCGACGAAACCGATGCCGGGGGCAGCGAATCCCGACCCGCACCGGATGCGGCCAAGGTGCTGAACCAAGCCGAGATCGACAGCCTGCTGGGCTTTGGCGGCGGTGCCACCGACAGCGACATGACCGGCATGGAGCGGATCATCCAGTCGGGGCTGGTCGCCTTCGAACGCCTGCCGATGCTGGAGATCGTCTTCGACCGGCTGGTCCGGCTGATGTCCACGACCTTGCGCAACTTCACCTCCGACAATGTGGAGGTCTCGCTCGACGGCATGTCGTCGCTGCGCTTCGGCGAATATCTGGACAGCATCCCCCTGCCGGCGATGATGGCGGTGTTCAAGGCCGACCGCTGGGACAACCACGGGCTGCTCGTGGTGGACAGCGCCCTGATCTATTCCATCGTGGACGTGCTGCTGGGCGGCCGGCGTGGCACCGCGGCCATGCGAATCGAGGGCCGGCCCTACACCACCATCGAGCGCACGCTGGTGGAGCGCCTGGTGACCGTGGTGCTGGCCGATCTTTCGGCCGCCTTCGCGCCGATCGCCGATGTGCAGTTCCACTTCGAACGGCTGGAAACCAATCCGCGCTTCGGTGCGATCAGCCGCCTGTCCAACGCGACCGTGCTGGCGCGGCTGCGCGTGGACATGGAGGACCGCGGCGGCAAGATCGAATTGCTGCTGCCCTATGCGACGCTGGAGCCGGTGCGCGAACTGCTGCTGCAGCAGTTCATGGGCGAAAAATTCGGCCGCGACAGCATCTGGGAAAACCACCTGGCCGAGGAGCTGCGCGGCACCGAGATCGCGCTGGACGTGGTGCTGGACGAACAGGCCATGCCGCTGTCGCAGATGCTGCGGTTGGCCGTGGGCGACCGCATCGTGCTGAGCGCCACGCCCGGCGCGCCGGTGCGGCTGCGCTGCGGCGACGTATCGATCTTCGAGGGCGAGCTTGGCCGGCGCGAGCAGAAGATGGCGGTGCGGATCGGCCGCGAACTGCCCCGCGCGCGGCGCGACGGCTCGTCGGAGATCGCGGCATGACGGTGCTGGAATGGACGATGCAGGCGGCGCTGCTGGCGCTGCTGGGCGGGGCGATCCCCTTCCTGCTGCGGCTGGAGCGGCAGTTGCGCGCATTGCGCGCCGAACGGGGTGCGATGGCCGATGGCGAGGCCGGCCTGCGCGAGGCGACAGGCGCGGCCGAATCGGCAGCGATCCGGCTGCGCGCCACGGCCGACGGGGCGGGCAGGGGGCTGGCCGAGCGCCTGGCCCAGGCCGAGCCCCTGCGTGAGGATCTGCGCTTCCTGATCGAGCGGGCCGAGGCCCTGGCCGACCGGCTGGAGGGGCTGGTGCGCGCCGGCCGCCCGGCCAGCGTGGCGCCGCCGCATGAGCCCGATCCGACCAGCCAGGCCGAACGCGACCTGCTGCGCGCGTTGCGGTTGGCCAAGTGAAGATCGACGCAGGCAAGGCCCTGGCGGCGCTGCGCCGGCCGCGGCTGCTGCCGCTGGCCATCGCCGCGGCGGTGGTGCTGGCCGGGGTGAAGGCCGAGTCGCTGTGGCGCGGCACGCCAGGCGCCTTCACCGCCAACGCCTCCGACGCGCCAGCCCCGGCCCCAGCCCCGGCCCCGCGCCCGGCCCCCGCGGCCCGGCCCCAGGCGCCGCCGCCGCCTCCGGCCGCCGCCACGCCGCCGACCGCGGAAGAACTGGCGGAACGGGCGGTGCTGGAATCGCTGCGCGCGCGTCGGACGGAAATTGAACGCCGCGAAGCCGCCGCCGCGGCGCGTGAGGCGGTGCTGTCTGTCGCCGAACGTCGCCTGACCGAGCGGATCGACGCGCTGACCGAACAGCAGCGCCGGCTGGAGGTGTCAGAACGGGCGCGCACCGAACGAGAGGATGGCGCCTGGCGCGGCCTGGTCCGTACCTATGAGACGATGCGCCCCGCTTCGGCCGCAGCGATCCTGGACGATATGGACATGCCGGTGCTGGTGCAGATCATGGACCGCATGGGCGAGCGCCGTGCGGCGCCGATCCTGGGCGCGATGCGGCCCGACCGTGCCCGCCAGGTGACGGCGGAACTGGCGCGCCATCGCACATCCCGCCCCGCGGGCGGCTGATTTTCACGCGCCGCTTAGGGCGCGTTCATCTTTTTGCCCCTCAATCGACTTTGCGCGACGGCAGGGGTGCCGGATCACCCACAGTGGAGGTGCCTGATGGACAAGAACATGAACGTGCTGATCGTCGATGACTACAAGACGATGCTGCGGATCATCCGCAACCTGTTGAAGCAGCTCGACTTCAACAACGTCGATGAAGCCTCGGACGGGGCGGAGGCGCTGGCGAAGATGCGCGCCGGCAATTTCGGCCTGGTCATCAGCGACTGGAACATGGCGCCGATGACGGGGCTGGACCTGCTGAAGGAAGTGCGCGCCGATGCCCGGCTGAAGCAGACGCCCTTCATCATGATCACCGCCGAGAGCAAGACGGAGAACGTGATCGCGGCCAAGGCGGCCGGCGTGTCGAACTACATCGTCAAGCCGTTTAACGCGGAGACTCTGCGCGAGAAGATCGAGAAGGTGCTGGTCCATGCCTGACGGCGCGACATCCCCAGCGGGGGGGGCGGACACCGCGCTGATCGAGGCCACGGTCCGGCAGGTCCTGGGCTCGATGGAGGGCGACCTCACGGTCAAGGAAGCGGCCCTGCTCGCGGAGATGGAGGCGCTGGGCCGCACCGTGCGCCGCGCCAAGGCCGAGATCGCCGCCCTGTCGGGCCAGCAGCTGGGCGCGGAACACATCCCCGCGGCGTCCGACGAACTGGATGCCGTGGTCAGCCACACCGCCGCCGCGACCAACGAGATCCTGGACGTCTGCGAGGGGCTGGAGCGCCTGCAGGGCCAGTGCGAGGGCGCGGTGGCCGAGGCACTCGGCACCGCCGTGACCCGCATCTATGAGGCCTGTTCCTTCCAGGACATCACCGGCCAGCGTATCGGCAAGGTGGTGTTTGCGCTGAAGACGATCGAGACGCGGATCGCCGCGGTCCAGGCCGGCTTCACCCCGGCCCCGGCGGCCGAGCCGGTGGCCGCGGCGCCGATCCCGGCCGCGCGTTCGGCGACCGAAGGCGAGCGCCTGGCGAATGGCCCGGCGCTGCCCGGCAATGGCGTGTCGCAGACCGAAATCGACCGGCTGCTCGCGAGTTTCGACTGATGAGCGGGCGGTGGGGCCGGCTTGCGGGGGTCGCATTCTGCGGCCTGCTGCTCGCAGCCCCCCCGCTGGCGGCGCAGCCGGAGCCGGGCCGGGCCGTCGGTGCGGCATCGGCAGGCGCCGCCGAAACGGCAGCATCCCCCGCCGCCACACCGGCGTCTGCTACACCGGCATCCGGCACACCGGCATCCGGGGCCCGCGTGGCGATGCGCGGCGGCGACCACCCGGGCTTCGGCCGGATCGTCTTCGACTGGCCACGCCAGGTCGCCTTCCGCGAGGAGCGGGAGCCGGGGCGCCTGCGGCTTTTCTTCACGGCCCCCGAAATCCTGGACACCGCCGGCGCCCGCCGTCCAACCCGCAACATCGAGCAGGTGGCCGTCATTCCCGGCGGCGTCGAATTCCGCCTGCGCGCGGGCGCCGAGGCGCGGGTGTACCGCCTGGGCAGCCGGCTGGTCGTCGATGTGCGCGACCCCGCGGGGCCTGAGGTTGCAGCCGCGCCGGCGCCAGCTGCGGCCCCAGTGCTGGCCCCATCCACAGCCGCATCCACAGCCCCGGCCCAAGCCGCCGCAACCCCGGCCGCCCGATCCGCCCCCGGACGCCCCGTCGCGACCCGGCCGCCGGGCAACCGGACGGCGCCGACCCCGCCCGTGGCCGCAACCCCGCCCGCAACCCCGGCCGCGATCCCGGCCGCGATCCCGGCGCCCGCCCCGGCCAGCCCCGCACCCGCCGCGCACGCCGCCGGGCCGCCGCCGGTCGCGCCGCCCGCTCCCATCGCGGAAGCCCAGCCCACGCCGCTGCGCCTGGTCGGCGCATCCGCCCCCGGTGCCTTCCGCCTGGCGGTGTCGCCCGCCCCCGGCATCGCCATCCTGCGGCGGGGCGAGGCGATGCTGCTGCTGATCGACCGCCCGCTGGCGCTGGATCCCGCAGCACTGCGCCGCGACCCGCTGCTGGCCGCGGCTGAAGTCGTGCCCCTGCCTGGTGCGGTGCTGCTGCGGCTGCCCAGTCCCCCGGGGGTCGGGCTGCGCGCGGCGCTCGTGCAAGGCCATTGGCGCTTCGACCTGACGCCCGATGCCGCCGCAAGCGCCGTCGGCCTGATCCTGGAACCCATGCCTGGCCCACCCACGCGGCTGGCCTTGCGTGGCGGCGCACCCGGCCGCGTGGTTGCGCTGACCGACCCGCTGACCGGCCTGCCTTTGCTGCTCGGCACCGTGCAGCCGGATCACCCGGGGGCCGGCACGCCGCGCGGCCGGGTGCTGCCGCAGGCCGAGGTGCTGCCGACCAGCCTGGGTGCGGCCGTGCTGGCCCGGGCCGAGACCATCACCATGGCCGCCCTGACCGATCGCTTCCTGATCGGCGCCGGGGCCGGCGGGCTGCGCATGGGGCCGAATGCGGGGGAGGGGCCGGAGGCCTCGGCCGCCGCCATGACCCGTGCCTTCGACATCCCCGGCGGCACTGTCGCCGCCCTGACCGAGCGGCTGCGGGCGCAAGGCGCCGGCATCGCCGCCGCAGCGCCGCTGACCCGCGGCCCCGCGCGGCTGGCGGCGGGCGAGACGCTGCTCGGCCTCGGCCAGCCGCAGGAAGCCCAGGCCATGCTGGCCCTGGCCCTGCAGGAGGACCCGCGCGCCCAGGCCGATCCGCGCGTCGCAGCCCTGCAGGCCGCGGCCGCCCTGCTGGCCGGGCGCCTGGCCGAGGCCCAGGCCCTGGCATCGGCCAGCCTGCCGCCGTCGGATGAAGCCACCCTCTGGTACGCCGCCCATGCCGCGGCGCGCGGGGAAATGGCCGAGGCCGCACACGGCTTCGCCGCCACCCTGCCGCTGCTGGCGGCCTATCCCGAACCGTTGCGGCTGCGGCTGCTGCCCCTGGTCGCCCAGGCGCTGGTCGAAGGCGGCGCGCTGCCCGCCGCCCGCCGCCTGCTGGATGCAGCCCCCGAGATGCCGGCCCTGCGCCTGGCCCGTGCCCGGCTGGACGAGGCCGAGGGCCGGGCCGAGCAGGCCATCGCGGGCTATGCCGAGGTCGCCCGTGGCCGGGACCGCCAGGCCCGGGCCGAGGCGCTGCGCCGGTCGATCGACCTGCGGCTGGCCACCGGCGCGCTGGACGCGGCCGGGGCGGCGGCGGCGCTGGACGCGGCGCTATTCGCCTGGCGCGGCGATGGCCGGGAGGTTGCCGCCCGCGAACGCCTGGCGGTCCTGCGCATCCAGGCCGGCGCGCCGCGCGCCGCATTGGCCTTGCTGCGGGAAACCGCGGCCCTGTTCCCCGACCGTGCCGCCAGCCTCGGCCCCGGCATGGTCGATGCCTTCGTGGCGGCCTTGCAGATCGAGCCGACCCCGGCCGCGATGGCGTTGTTCGAAGTGGACCGCGCCCTGTTGCCCGAGGGCGAGCGCGGCACCGAGGCGCTGGCCCTGCTGGCCGGGCGCCTCGCGGCGCTGGACCTTGCCGATCGCGCCGCCACGCTGTTGACCGAGGCGATCGGCCGGGCCGGCCCTGAGGCGGGCGCCCGGCTCGGCGCCAGGCTGGCGTCCCTGCGCCTCGACTCGGGGGAGGTCGCCGCCGCCCTGGCCGCACTGGACAGCACCGCCCGCGACGACCTGCCCGACGCCATCCGGTTCGAACACGCGCTGCTGCGCGCCCGGGCCCTGGCCCGGCGCGGCGAGCCGCTGGAGGCGCTGGCCCTGCTCCGCACCCTGGGCACGGGCGGGCTGCCGGCCCTGGCGGACCTGGCCGCCGAGACGCAGGACTGGCCGCTGGCCGCCGAAAGCCTGGCCACGCTGGCCGCCGACCTGCCGCCCGGCCCACCCGAAACCGTCGGCGCCCGGCTGATCCTGCGCGCCGCCGCCGCCGCCCTGCTCGCCGGGGAGGAAGCCCGCACCGCCGCCCTGGCCGTGGCTTTTACCGAGCGCCTGGCCGGGACCCCCGCCGCCGCGGCCTTCGCGACCCTGACCGGGGACCCCGCGGTCGCCCTGCTGGCCCTGCCGCGTCTGACGCGCGAGCTTGATCTTTTCCGAAATGCCCCGCCCCGGCTGGAGGCATTGCGGGCTGGCGGCCCGGTTACGCGATGAGTTGCGCGTGGGGCGCAGGGGGGAACCGCTTTTTTTCTTGACCCCGGGGGCCCGATTTCACTTGCGCCCCACCCCCCCTTGCCCCAAAAGACCGCTCCGCCGATCTCGGCGTTTCTTCAACCGACCGAACGCAAAGACGAACAGCCTTGTCGCCCTTTTCCGGGGGATGGGTCGAGACGCTACGCGGGGGGTCATCTACTGGTGGAAAGGGGTCCAACATGGACACTCTCATGTCTCCGCTGGGGATGGTCTCGGGCTTCCCGAGCGACACCCATGTTTCCGTGCCCGATGAGCAGAAGGACTGGTTCGTCCAGAAGGACGGCGTCAAATTCGCCGGCACCCATCTGATCATCGACCTCTGGGGCGCGACCAACCTCGGCGACCCGGCGCATATCGACGCCGTGCTGCGCGAAGCCGCGATCAAGACCGGGGCGACGATCCTGCACGGGCACTTCCACCACTTCTCGCCCAATGGCGGGGTGTCGGGCGTGCTGGTGCTGGCGGAAAGCCATGTCTCGATCCACACATGGCCGGAACGCGATTTCGCGGCGCTGGACATCTTCGTCTGCGGCGATTGCGATCCCTACAAGGCGATCCCGGTGCTCAAGCGCGGCTTCCTGCCGGAACGCGTGACCTTGGGCGAACACCGCCGCGGCATGACCGTCCTGGAAGACTGACTTCCGACTGTCGCGTGACGTTGCAGGGGGCGGGCCGTAAAGGTCCGCCCTCTCTGTGTATGGATGCCCTGCCATGACCGATTCCTGGGTGAACGAAACCCTCTACGACGCCTGGGGCCAGCGGTTCCGCGTGAAGCGCGAACTCGCGCGCGTAACCTCGGCCTTCCAGGACATCATGATCTTCGAGTCCTACACCCATGGCCGGGTCATGCTGCTCGACGGCGTGGTGCAGATCACCGAGGCCGATGAATTCGTCTACCAGGAAATGCTGACCCATGTACCGCTGCTGGCCCATGGCGACGCCCGCCGCGTGCTGATCATCGGCGCCGGCGACGGCGGCGTGCTGAAGCGCGTACTGCAGCACGCCCAGGTCGAGCAGGCGGTGATGGTCGAGATCGACGGCGAGGTGATCCGCCTCTGCCGCGAACACCTGCCAAACATCTCGGGCGACGCCTGGAACGACCCACGCGCCGAGGTGATCGTCGGTGACGGCATCGACTACGTCCGCCGCGCGCCGGATGGAGCCTTCGATGTGGTGATCGTCGATTCGACCGACCCGATCGGCGTCGGCGAAGTGCTGTTCACCGACGAGTTCTACGCCAATGCCGCCCGCCTGCTGTCCAGCCGCGGCGTCATCGTGAACCAGTGCGGCGTGCCGGCCATGCAGGCCGATGAACTGCGCGAAACCAGCCTGCGACGCGGCCGCGTCTTCCCTGACATCTGGGCCTATGTCGCCGCGGTGCCGACCTATGTCGGTGGCTACATGACGCTCGGCTGGTCGGCCAAGGATGCGCGTATGCGCCATGTGTCGGTGGAGACGATCCAGGAACGCGCCAAGGCCGCCGGCATCCTTGGCTTGACCCGCTACTGGACCCCGCAGATCCACGCCGGCGCCTTCCACCTGCCGCCCTACATCGCCGAACACCTGCCGGCCGGATAACGGGCCGGCCTGACTGTGCACCGCGGCCGCTGCGGCCCTGGCGTTGGCATCGGCGTCCTGGCGCATGATCGCCGTGGCGTGGGGGACGCCGCGGCCACGGCCACCGCATCCACGTGGCCGGCGATGGCCCGCGTCCTGCTGGCCGGCGCCTCGACCGCGCTGTCGATCTGAGGCCACCGTCCGGGTGATCGGGCGCCGCGCCCGGCCCATGTCGTCGGCCCGCCTTCGTCCTACCTTCACTCTTTTGCCCATTGATGTGCGGAACACCGTCAAAGGTTCGGCCGCGCGTGCAAAATCCCGACTCTCGCAACCTGTGGCTGGCCGTCGCGCTGTGGTCTGTCGTGACCTTCGCCGGCGGGCTCGGCGCGGTGCTCTACGCCGAGGCGAACCGGCAGGCAGAGATGGAAACGGCCTGGCGCCGCGCCGAAACCCAGGCCGCCGCCGCCGAAGACTCGCTGCTGAGCGGCCTTGAGGCTGTGCGCAGCTCCCTGCAACTGCTGCTGCTGCGGCAGAGGCTGATCGACTATGGCGACGCACCCGGCGCCATGGCGCTGGAGGCCGTGCTGAAGGACCTGGCCCAGGAAGGCCGCCACGGCATCGTGCTGCTCAGCGTCGCCGACCTGGCGGGGCGCATGGTCTGGAGCTCGGCCCCTGACGTCGTCGGCAACGACATCTCGGGGCGGAGCTATTTCACGGAGCTGACCGATGGCAGTGGCCGCCAGTTCAGTGCCAGCCCGCCGGAGATGGAACGGGCGGCGTCGGGCTGGCGCGTCCATGCCGCCCGGCCGATTCCGGCTGCGGATGGCGCGCCCGTGGCCATCGCCGTCGTGTCGCTGGACCCGCTGCTGCTGTCAGGGACCCTCGGCCAGCAGGTCTCCCGGCCCGGGCATTCGATCGTGATCCATCGCCTGTCGGACGGCACGGTCCGGGCGATCAGCTGGGATGCCGAGACCCTGCTCGGCCACCGGCCGCAGCCCCAGCACCCTGTGATCCTGGCCGCGCAATTGACGGACCGGGGGCGCATCGTCATCGACATGCCGGGCGAAGAGGGCCGCGTCGTGGCCGCCTGGCGGGTGGCGGGTACGTCCGGGATGGTGGTCTCCGCGCGGTTCGACCTGGCGGAGGAAATGGCCAATGACACCCGGCTCACCGTCATGCTCAGCCTGGCCGTCGTGCTGCTGTCCTGCGGGACGCTGGTCATCTGCCTCGCCTGGAGCAGGGGGCGGTCGCTCCACCGTCGCCTGCTGCAGGAAGCCCGGCACGACCCGCTGACCGGGCTGCACAACCGTCGCTCGCTGGAGGCGCAAATGGCCGGGCGGGCGGGGCCCTACGCCGCGCTGCTGTTCGACCTGGACCACTTCAAGTCGGTGAACGACCGGCACGGCCACGACATGGGCGACCGCGTGCTGCGCGACGTGGCCCAGGCGCTGCAGGGCGCCGTGCGACCGGAGGACCTGGTCTGCCGCTGGGGTGGGGAGGAGATGCTGGTGGTGCTGTCGCGTTGCCCGCCTGGCGATGCCGCACCGCGGGCCGAGGCGCTGCGCCGGGTGATCGCATCGCTCTACGCCGGCCGTGGGCAGCCGATCGAGGCCATCACGGCCTCGATCGGCGTCGCCTGCGCGCCACTGCATGGCGCGGCGCTGCCAGCGCTGATACGCGCGGCGGATGCGGCGCTGTACCGGGCCAAGGCCGAGGGGCGGGACCGGGTGGCGATGGCCGAGGCCTGACCACCCGCCGCGGGCTCAGGCCAGTTCGGGATGGGCGGACACGCTGCGGGGAAACCCGTCGCGGCGCTGCATGATGTCGAGCCGCGTGATCGGAAAGCGCAGCATCGCCGTGCCCGCCGGCGGCAGGGTGGCACCGGTGCCGACCACCACCATCCGCCCGGGCGCGAAGGGCGCGGGTCCTGCAACCAGGCCCGGCTGGGCGGCCGGCCACCAGCCGATGGCCAGGATCAGCCCGGCCAGTTCGCGCGGCGTGTAGCCCGACAGCCGCAGTTCCGGCAGGTAGGGGCTCTGCTCGGCCAGCGGCAGCGCGATGCGCAATTCCCGCTTCAGGCTTTCGGCCGGCTTGACCAGCGCGCAGAGCGGCATCACCGGCACCGCGATCCGCAGGCCCGGCGGCACCGAGGGCAGGAACTTGCCGACGAGCGCCACGCCATCCGGCCGCAGGATGACCTGCGCCACCTGGTCATCCGCCCGGCGGACCCCCTCCTCCTGCCGCGGCCAGGCATCCATCACCAGCACCGGCAGCGGTCCCTGGTTGGTGATCTCATAAGGGAAGACCAGAAAGCCATCGGCCTTCTGCGGCCGGCAGGTCAGGCGGACCTGGCCGAACGGGGCTGTTGGCACAGGCTCCATTACGACGTGACCGGCGGCGGCCGGGGCGGCCGGGGCGGTGGCAGGGGATTGGGACTGGGTGCGGGCTCGAAGGGCTCGGAGGGGGTGATCGGCGGCGGCGGGGGTGGCGGCAACGGATGGGGGTTGGGGGCCATTTGCGAGGGGTCGGACGGGTCGAAGGGCGCGGGATCGGCATGCGGCACGGCACGTTCCGCGGCATGGTCGCTGGTGCCCGTGTCGTCACCGGCGGAGTCGTCGAGCACCTGCGCCACATCCTTGTGATGCTTGGCCGCGGCCTCCGGCGAACCATCGGCCGGCTCGCCCATGACCATGTCGGTGGGCGAGCCTTTTCCGGTCCCCTTCCCTCGGGCCGTCTGCCTGCCGGCCGGCGTCGCGGCGATCGGGTCCGACGGCGACGCAAAGGGCGGATCCTGCACGGTAGAGGGATCGGACGCCTTGATCGTGACCGGATGGGTGCGTTTTTCCGCAGCCTCGATCGCCGGGGCGCTGGCCGGATCGTCGTGCAGATCCTGCAGATCCGAGACCGTCTGGTTGACGAATTCATTGTCCGGCGGTTTGCCAGGATCGACCAGCACGCCCTTGTCGCCCACCCCGCCGACACGCAGCAGGCGCCCCGGTCCCTTGCGCACCGACAGCCCCTCCTGGACCGCCATGCCATGCGACTTGCGGCCGCCCCCGCCGCCGCCCTGCTGGGCCTGCTGCGCCAGGAAGTCGGGCGGCTCGCCCGGATCGGCCTGGGCGGCGCCCAGCGGCTCCTTGATCGTGACACCGCCGGGATTGTCGGCCGAGGCGCCCTTGTGATCCAGGATCGCCGCCTCGGTGAAGACGCCGGCCGGGGTGATCACCACCATGGAATTGCCGACGACGAGCTGGATCTTCTTCTTGGCGTGCAGCGCGATCAGCCCTGCGGTCAGCACGATCTGCCCGGCCGAAACCATGCTGTTGCCCGTAACCTCGGTCAGCTGGTCGCCCTGGATCATCAGGTGGTCGTCCGTGGCGATCTTGGTGTAGCGGCTGTCGCCGATGGTCACGTCGCGCTCGCCGCCGATGCTGATGAAATCCCCGCCGCCCGAGGCCCCGTCCGCCGCCTCCTTGCCGCCGCCCACGATGGTGTGGCGGCTGCCGCGGGTGGTGTCGTAGCGGCTGCCGGTGCTGGTGGTGTCCAGCCGGTGCTCGCCGCGGATCACCAACTGCTCGCGGCCCTTCAGGTCGTCGAAGCGGATCGCGTGGAAGCCTGCCGCCGTGTCGGCGTTCGGCGTGCTGCGGGTGCGTATGCCGCTGCGGGTCGTGTTGCTGTTCTGCGTGGCGGGCAGGTCCTCCACCTTTTCGATCGGCCGCCCGATCACCCCCTGGGAAGGATAGGGCAGGTTGGTCTTGCCCGAGCCCGCATTGTACAGCCGCCCGATGATGATCGGCCGTTCGGGGTCGCCGTCGATGAAGCCGACCAGCACCTCCTGGCCGATGCGCGGGATGAATTGCATGCCGAAGCGCGACCCGGCCCAGCCTTCCGCCACCCGCACCCAGGCGGTCACCTGGTCGTTGGTGAGCGGCAATGGGGCCGGCGTGCTGGCATTCTTTCCGGGTGGCCCCTGGTCCCAGGGGAAGCGGATACGCACCCGGCCCAGCGCGTCGGTCGCGATATCCTGCGTCGCGGTGTCCACGCCCTTTGGGCCCACCACCAGCGCGTAGTGCGGGCCATGCGCCACCGGGCGCGTGGCACTCGGCGTCGGCCAGTGATCGTCGTTGAGCGGGGCGCTGGTCGGGATTGCCTCGAAGGCGCAGGCGAATCCCGAGCCCCCCTTCAGCAGCCCCTCGATGATGGCGGCGATCTCCTTGATCGCGGGGACGGCTGCGGCCGCGGCGGCGAACAGCCCACTGCCGGCGCGGCCGATCTTGTCGGCGATGAAGCCGGGCAGGCCGGAGGGGTCGGAGGCCCCTGCCTTCTTGTCCAGCCAGTTGTAGATCTCGGTTCCCTTGTCGATGTCGCCCTTGAGCTTGTCGCGCAACTGTTCGGCCGCCTGGCCCATCATGTCGTTCGGATCGCTGCCGCCGAAGACGACGCTTTGCAGAAGATCGAGGAACTTGGTGCCGATGCCGCGGTCGTCGACGATGTCGAAGGCGTCGATCGTCACCAGGCGAAGCAGGAAATCCTGGTCCTCGTTGCCGGCCCCCGTCTCGTCCTTGCCGGTGGTGAACTGGCGCCCGGCGTAGAAGCTGCTGCTGTAGGCGCGGCCCGAGGCGCTGGCGGAGGCGGCCTCGTTCTGCCGCATCCGCAGCCGCGCCGCCGCGTCCGGATCTTTCGGATCCACCCCTGGCGCGGGGAAGGCTTCCGCCCGCACGCCGATGCTGCGCGCGGAAAAGGCATAGGCCGTCGTGATGATCGCCAGCCCTTCTGCCGGGTTCTTCGGGTCGATCGTGTTAAAGTCGCCGACACGCGCATTCTGCGCGGCGGCGCTGAAACCCAGGCGAAAGCCGCGCACGCCGTCCACGACCTTGCCGGCCATCGCGGATTTCGCATCCCCGGCCGAGCCGTCATCCGCCAGCACGCGCATCGCGTCGCGCACGAAGTGCGGCTGGTGGTCCTTGAACGACAGCATCATCTGCTCGCGTCGCATCCGCCCAGCCGGGTTCGGCCCGTCGTCACCATGCTCGAACCGATAGGCCACCCCGCAACGGTCCAGCAGCCGATGGACGAAGGCGAAGGTCGTCTCGTTGTACTGCACGCAGTAGGGGATGCGCGTGGGGGGCAGGTCTTTCAGCAGGTTCGTCCGCAGGTCCACCAGCGGAAACGGTTCCAGCACCTCGCGCAGGATGGACACGAGGTCCCGGTCCTCGAAGACGCGGAAGCGCTGTTCGTAGGCCGTCATGCGGAAAGCGGGCACGAAGCGGGCGCGGAAAATACGGCGCTCGCGCAGCGTGCCCAGGTGTTCGAAGGTCTCGAACACGCCGAAGCGATCGTTGTGGCCTTCCTCCTGCTTGCCATGGACGAAGTCGGTCTTGCGAATGCCGAAGCTCGCCGGGCGGCCGATCAACTGGTCGGGCGCGATCAGGCTGTCCTTGGCGCCGAGCATGGTGAGTTCGAAGGCGTAGGGCATGGAAATCCCCTCCGCCCCGCTCACCCGCAGCAGCAGCAGCGGGTCGTCCTGGTCCTCCGCACCCTGGCCGAGCGAGGTTTCGACGGTCAGCGATCGATCGGCATTTTTCAGCGCCATGCGTGCGGCCTACAGAACATGTTGCACGGCCTGGCCGGCGAAGCCGACGCTGACGACGCCGCCCCAAAGGCACTGGCAGATGCTGGGGTCGTTCAACGCCGGTTCGCTGCCGATGAAGGTTTTTGGGCTGCCGGGGGTCCAGGGCGTAAAGGTCGCCGGCTGGCAGGGCTGCGGCGTCAGCACACCCAGCGCCGCCGCGGTGGCCAGGGCCACCTGCGGGTTGCCCGGGCACATGCAGGCGCCGAAGGGCTGGATGTTCACCATCGGCTGATGGTCCATGATCGTCGCCATCGGCTTGCCGGTATGGAACTGACGGTGGTGCGGCAGCACCTTCAACTGGCTCGGCGCCGCACCGAAGGTGCAGGCCAGGATCGCGCCATCGATGACCCAGAATGCCATGGAACCCCCTTGCGGCAACGCCTGCCGCCCCGTTCAGCTACGTTGTTCAGCTACCCCGTGCAGGCAGGCTGCTGACGTTGAGCGGTATGATGGTCAGGCAACGCTGGTCTGTGCGTTGGGTCACAAGGGCCGGTGCGGTTTCACCGTCCGAACCACAGTAGCGCCGCGACCGCCCAGGCGGCCAGCATCGACAGCACCACACCCGGCACGATCCGCAGGGCGAAGCCCCGGTTTCCCAGGCTGATGGCCATGACGATCTTGGCGCCCGCATTGGTGGTCATCGCCGCCAGGATCGGCACCACGGCCGCGTCGGCTGCAAGGCTGCCGGTCGCCGTCAGCGAAGCCACCGAGATCGCGGCGGAATGCGTATCGACGAGCCCGGCGACGGCCGCCCCGGCCAGGATCCCCACCTCGCCGAACCAGGCCTGCAGCGCCGCCGAGACCACCAGCATGACAGCCATCATGGCGGCAAGGCCGAGTGCCGCGCCGGGGCTGAACGCGCGGCCCGCGTCGGCATCCTGGCCGGCCGGCGACGCCGGCGGGTGCCAGGCGAAGACCAGCGCATAGGCGGCGGCGACCACGGTGCCGGCCGCCAGCATGGGCGCGAGCGCCCAGAGCGCGGCCGGGGCCGTGGTGAACAGCAGCACCGCCATCTGCAGGAAGGTCGCGCAGGTGGATAAGGCCGCCCCGGCGACCGCCGGACCCAGGCGCGCGGGGTCCTGGGCGACCCGCGCCGCCATCGCGCCGATCGTGGCCGTGCTGGACACGAAGCCCGCGGCAAAGCCCGCGACGGGCAGGCCGAAGCGCGCGCCCAGCAGCCGTGTGGCGGCGTGGCCCGAGGCGCCGATCGCCAGCATCAGGATGACCAGCAGCCAGACCTTGTGCGGATTGATCGCATCGAAGGGCCCCATCTGGCGGTCGGGCATCAGCGGCCAGATCACCAGCGTCGCGATCGCAAAGCCGAGGCCCGCCTTGACCTCGGCATCGGTCAGCGCTCCTTTGACGAAGCCATGCAGCGGCGCCTTGGCGGCGAAGACCACGGCCACGGCCGTCGCCAGCCCGGCGGCGAGCACCGGGTCGGTCATCGCCAGCGCCCCCAGCAGCGGCGCGATCAGCAAGCCGATCTCGGTGGTCAGCCCATGATCCGTGTCGTGGCTGCGCAGGTAGGACAGGGCGGTCAGCACGATCACCCCGGCCAGCGCCGCGGCCAGTAGCACCGCCCCGCCCAGATGGGTCGCAAGCCCCCCCAGCAGGGCGGCCAGCGCGAAGGTCCTGATCCCCGCCGGGCGCCGCGTCGGGCCGTCGCCCTTGGTCCTTTCGCGCTCCAGCCCCAACAGCAGGCCGATGCCGAGCGCCACCGCCAGATTGTACCAGGGCGCCATCATGACGTC
>JBBQHE010000024.1:0-27567 GCA_038323655.1 Acetobacterales bacterium
CCCCCCGCTCCAGCGTCTGCCACATCTCGACATCCCGCTCCGCGGTCCAGATGCGCGGGTGGGCATGGCCGCTGGCCTCGTCAAAGGCGCGGGTCACGTTGAAGGGCATGCAGTGTTCGAAGATCACCCACTGCCCATAGCGCGGGCGCATAAAATCCATCGCGTCGTCGTAGATCGCCTTCAGCGCCCAGCCCTTCGCGACACCCGCCTGCACGCGGCCGAACAGATCGGATGTGAAGGCGCGGGTGCCGGCGATCGCCTCGGCGCAATCGGCCTTGGTCAGCAGCGCGCGGCCGCGGCCGGGCACCATTTTTTCCGCACCCAGTGCGGACAAGGCATCGAGCGTCGCGGGCCAATCGGCAAAATGCGCATCGCCGCAATAGGGGGTGGCGCCGAATTCCACCGTGTCGCCGGCAAAGAGCACGCGTTCCTGCGGCAGCCAGACCACCGTGTCGCCGGCGGTATGCGCGCGGCCGATCTGGATGACCTGGGCCTCGCGCCGGCCCAGCCAGAGCGTCATGCGTTTCGCAAAGGTCTCGGTCGGCCAGGTCAGGCCCGGAATGCTCTCCCGCCCGCGGAACAGCCGCGGAAACCGCCCGATCTCGCTGTCCATGTCCTGCTGGCCGCGTTCGACGATCAATTCCCGCGTCGCCTCGGAGGCGATGATGCTGCGCGGGCGATAGCCGCTGGCCCCCAGCACGCGGACGGCGTGGTAGTGCGTGAGGATCACATCGCGGATCGGCGTGTCGGTGACCGCGGCGGTGCGGCGGATGACGTCGGCCGCCATCAGCGGCGTCGCCTGGGCGTCGATCACGACCGCACCCTCCGGCCCGACCATGATGCCCGAATTCGGATCGCCTTCGGCGGTATAGGCATAGAGGCCGTCGGCCAGCGTGTCGAAGCTGACGTGCTTTTCGGCCAGGTCGTTCTGTGAGGCGAAGCCGCTCATGCTGCCGGTTCCCATCCCTGTCGGGCGGAAGGTGAGCCCATGGCGGCCCGGAGGGAAGGGGGCTGACGCGGCTGTGCTTGGCCAGGGGCGGCGGTGGGCGCTAACGTCGCGCCGTTGGATCGGGAGCGTGTAGGAATGCTGCGACGTTTGGCCCTTGGCCTTGGATTGCTGGCCCTGGCGGCCGCCCCGCTTGCGGCCCAGCCGGCCACCCCCCCGGCGGCGCCGAGCACGGGCGATCCCTCGTTCAACCTCATCAACCGGTCCCGGGTGGTGATCAACGAAGTCTATGCCTCGCTGGCGACCGAGCGCGAATGGGGCACGGATCGGCTCGGCAGCAGCACCGTGCCGGCCGGCGGCCGCTTCCCCATCCGGCTGCCGCAGGGGGCCTGCAACTACGACATCCGCGTGGTCTACCAGGGGCTGCCGGCCGAGGAACGGCGCGGGGTGAACCTCTGCACGCTCGACGAGTTGGTCTTCACCGGCCAGGCCGCGGCCGCGGCGACCCCGGGCGGCAAGCCTGGCACCGCTGCCCCGGTGGGGCCCGTGGGCAATCCGTCCTTCAACGTGGTGAACCGCACGCAGCAGATCATCCGCGAACTCTACGTCTCGCCGGCGACCCGGAACGACTGGGGGCCGGATATCCTGGGCCGCGAAGTGCTGCAGGCGGGGACGCATTTCGAAGTGCGGCTGCCCGAGGGCCCGTGCCTCTACGACGTCCGCATCGTCTACCAGAACGGCCGGAACGAGGACCGGCGCGGGGTCAACACCTGCGACATCGCGAATATCGTCTTCCCCGACGCCGTGCGGCAGTAACCAGGCCCCGGCGCGGGGCAAGAGGAGCCAAGCCATGCCAAGCCTGGAAGAATTCCGGACACTGCTGAAGGAAAATGAGGAGAAGGCCCTCACCGACTACGTCATCCACGTGGACCAGTCGCTCGACGGCCAGGCGGATGTGAACAACGTGCTGGTGAACAACCCGTTCGCCGAACAGGAGGTGTCGTTCGAATTCATCGAACCCAACATCATCCGGATGCGCCCGAAGATCGAAGGCGATGGCCATGTCAGGAAGGTCTGGTACCTGCCCTGGAAGTCCCGGGACGTGGCCAAGGGCGACCTGGACGAGACGGGCGCGCGCTTCTTCTCGACCTCCCAGCTGAACGGCTGCCGCTTCACCATCCAATATGCGGATGCGACACGGAAGCGGGCGACGGTCCTGCATCTGGCCGGCGACTTCGACTTCAAGGACGGATCGACCCAGCGCGAGACGCTTGAAACCCAGGAGCTCGGAGCGGTCGGCGATGCCAAGCTGCGGCGCCGCTACTCCATCGGCCAGTCCAAGCTGCCGGCCTCGCCCAAGATCGGCAAGCGCATCGTCGGTGACGAGACGCGGCTCTACTACGGCGGCAACAAGGCCTCGATCTTCGGCTTTCGCGACAAGACGGGGGCCTGGAATTTCTGGGCGCAGGAAATGGATGAGAAGTACGGCCGGGCCGATATCGGCAAGGGGAAAAAGGACCTCCGCTGACGGCGGAGGCCCGGCCTGGGTTCAGGCTGCGCGGGCGCCGGCCAGCGCCTGCCAAACCACCTCCGGCGTCGCCGGCATGTCGATGCTGCGCACGCCATCGGCGGCCAGGGCATCGACCAGCGCGTTGATCACCGCGGGCGGGGAGCCGACCGCGCCGGCTTCGCCCGCACCCTTCACGCCCAAGGGATTGGTCTCGCAGGGCACCTCGATCAGATCGACCTCGATGTCCGGCAGATCCTCGGCCCGCGGCAGGGCGTAGTCCATGAACGACGCCGAGAGCAGCTGGCCACTGTCGGCGTCGTAGGAGGTGCGTTCGAAAAACGCCTGGCCGATGCCCTGGGCGACGCCGCCATGCACCTGGCCGCGCACGATCAGCGGGTTCAGCGCATGGCCCACGTCATCCACCACGATGTAGCGCGGGATGGCGATATGGCCGGTATCGGGATCGACCTCCACCTCCGCGACATGACAGCCGTTGGGGAAGGTATGGGCGGGGATGTCGGCGACCTCGGCCGCATCCAGCAGGGTCGCGTCCAGGCCCGCGGCGACCTTGGCACGTTGGGTGCGGGCGAGCGTCAGGATGTCGATCGCGCGATCGGTGCCGGTCACGGTGAACTTTCCGGCGTTGAACTCGATGTCGACAGTCGCGGCTTCCAGCGCCTCGCCCGCCGCCTGGCGGCCCTTTTCGATGACCGTGGCGGTGGTCGCCATGATCGCAGTGCCTTCGGAATAGAGCGACCGCGCGCCACCCGTGCCGCCGCCGGTCGGCGAGGCATCGCTGTCGCCCTGGATGATGCGGATTTTATCGTGCGGTATCCCCAGTTCATGGGACGTCAGCATGGTGTAGGCCGTCTCATGCCCCTGGCCGGTCGATTGCGTGCCGACGATGACATCGACGAAGCCGTCATCGGCAAACCGCACCTCGGCCCGCTCGCTCGGCGCGCCGCCGGTGGCTTCCAGGTAGTAGGCGAGGCCGATGCCGCGCTTCTTGCCGCGGCGCGCGGCTTCCGCCTGGCGGGCTGGGAAGCCAGCCCAGTCGATGCGCGCCAAAGCCTCGTCCATGACGCGCCCGAATTCGCCGCTGTCGTATTTCTGGTTCATCGCCGTGGTGAAGGGCATGGCCGAGGGCGGCACGATGTTGCGCCGGCGCAGTTCGATACGGTCGATCCCCATCTCGCGTGCCGCCGTGTCGATCAGCCGTTCGACCAGGTAGTTGCTCTCCGGCCGCCCGGCACCGCGATAGGCATCGACCGGCACGGTATTGGTCAGCACGCCGATGACATTCGCGTAGATCGCCTGGAAACCATAGATCGAGGCCAACACCTTGGTGCCCGCACCTGTCGGGATGAAGGGCGCGAAGGTGGAGAGATACGCCCCCATGTTCGCGACATTGCGCGTCCGCAGCGCGAGGAATTTTCCGTCCGCATCGAGCGCGAGTTCGCCCAGCGTGATGTTGTCCCGCCCATGGGTGTCGGACAGGAAGGCTTCGGTGCGGTCGGAGGTCCAGCGCACGGCGCGGCCAAGGTCGCGTGCGGCCATGCAGCACAGCGCGTATTCGGCATAGAGGTACAGCTTCATGCCGAAGCCGCCGCCGACATCGGGGGTGATGACGCGGAAGGACTCGGGCGGCAGCTTGAACACCGCATTGGCCAGCAGGTTCTTCACCAGCCAGGAGCCCTGGGTACCGGCATGCAGGGTGAAGCGCCCGTCGACGTATTCGGCGAGCGCGGCGCGGCCTTCCATGCTGGCGACGACGACGCGGTTGTTCACGACCGTCAGGCGGGTGACATGGGCGGCCTCGGCGAACAGCGCCTCGGTCGCATCCTTGTTGCCGGCCTCCCAGTCGAAGCAGGTGTTGTTGGGTGCGGTGGACCAGATCTGCGGGGCGCCGGGCAGATAGGCCGTCGCGAGGTCGGTCGCGGCCGGGAATTGTTCGTAATCGACCTCGACCGCCTCGGCCGCGTCGCGCGCGGCCTCATGGGTCTCGGCCACGATGAAGGCGACCGGGTCGCCGACATGGCGCACCACGTCCTTCGCCAGGGCGCCGCGCGTGGTTTCCGACCGCGGGCTGCCGTCACGGTTCTTCAGCGGGATGGCGCAGGGGATCTCGCCGAGGCCCTGGGCCTCCCAATCGGCATTGGTATAGACCGCGAGGACCCCGGGGAGGGCCTTCGCCGCCGTGGTGTCGATCGAAACGATGCGCGCATGCGCCTGCGGGCTGCGCAGGACATAGCCCACCGCCTGGCCAGGCTTGCCGATATCGGCGGTGTAGCGGCCGTGGCCGAGCAGGAGGCGGGGGTCTTCAACCCGGCGGACGGATTGGCTGAGCCCGAACTTTGCCATGACGGTATTCCCCTGTGGTCTGTCGTCGCTGAAGATACGATGGCTTTGGCTAATGGGAAGGGGTGGGCGCCTTGCCGGCCCAACGCGCCTTGACCCATTCGCGCATCGACTGGAACACGACATACAGCATCGGGATCATGAAGATCCCGAACAGCGAGGCCGCCAGCATGCCGCCGAACACCGGCGTGCCGACCGCCCGGCGGGACAGCATGGCCGCACCGCTCGCCCAGACCAGCGGCACCAGGCCCAGGATGAAGGCGATCGACGTCATCATCACCGCGCGAAACCGCAGCCGGGCACCCATCACCGCGGCATCCCGGATCGGCAGCCCGGCTTCCCGCTGTTCCTTGGCGAATTCGATGATCAGGATGCCGTTCTTGGCAGCCAGCGCCACCAGCACGATCAGCCCGATCTGCGCATAGACATCCAACGGCAGCCCCGCGACCCACAGGGCCACGAAAGCGCCAAGCCCGCCGACCGCGACCGACAGCAGAACGGGGATGGGGATCGTCCAGGATTCATACAGCGCGACCAGGAACAAATAGGCGAACAGCACTGCCAGAGACAGGATCAACCCGGTCTGCCCGCCCGCCAATTTCTCCTGAAACGCCGTGCCGGTCCACTCGAAGCCATAGCCCTGCGGCAGCACGGTGCGGGACAGTTGCTCCATCGCAGCGATCGCATCGCCCGAACTCACGCCGGGGCGCGGGGCGCCATTGATCGAAACCGCCCGGTAGTTGTTGTACCGCGTGATGGTCTGCGGCCCCAGCACCGACCGCACATCGGCCAGTGCCCGCAGCGGCACCATCTCGCCCCGCGCGTTGCGGACATGGATGCGCCAGATGTCGTCGATGTCGTTGCGGTCGGCTGCCTCGGCCTGGATGTTCACCTGCCAGGTGCGGCCGAACAGGTTGAAGTCGTTGATGTAGAAGCCGCCGAGCGTGGATTGCAGGGCAGTGAAGATGTCGCTGATCCGCACGCCCAGCGCCTGCGCCTTGTCGCGGTCCACGTCGAGGAAATAGGACGGCACGTTCGGTGCGAAGGTAGAGAAGACGGCAGCCAGGCGCGGGTCCTGGTTCGCCGGCACGATCATCCCGAACATGGTGGCACCAAGTTCGACCGGGCTGCGTCCCTCATAATCCTGCAGCACATATTCAAAGCCGCCGCCGGTGCCGAGGCCGATGATCGGCGGCAGGTTGAAGGCGAAGACATTCCCCGCGCGGATGCCCTGCACGGCGCCGAACAGCCGCCCGATGCCAGCCTGCACCGTGTCGCCCACGCCGGTACGGTCGGAGAAGGGCTTCATGCGGGCCACGATGAAGGCAGAGTTCGGCTGCGCCCCGCCATCGATCAGGCTGAAGCCGACGATGCCGAGCGTGCCGAGCACGGCAGTGTTGGTGCGCAGGATGCCCTCCACCTGCTCCACCACGGCACGGGTGCGCGACACGCTGGCCCCGGGCGGCATCTGCACCTGCACGAAAAAGGCGCCCTGGTCCTCCTGCGGCAGGAAGCCGGTCGGCGTGCGCGCGGAAATGGTCCAGATGCCAAAAGCAAAACCTGCCGTCAGCAGCAACGACAGCGACGACACGCGCACGAGCCGCGCCACACCGCCGGCAAAGCGATCGCGCGTCCAGTCGATGCCGCGCAGCACCGCCCCGACCGGCCCGCGCCGGGGCCCGGGATGCGGCCGCAGGATCAGCGCGCAGAGCGCCGGCGACAAGGTCAGCGCGTTCAGCGCCGAAATCAGCATGGCCGAGGCGATGGTGACCGCGAACTGGCGAAACAATTCGCCCGAAAGCCCGGGGATGAAGGCGACCGGCACGAAGACCGACAGCAGCACCAGCGTGATCGCGATGATCGGCCCGGTGATCTCGCCCATCGCCTTCTTGGTGGCATCGACCGGCGACATCTCCGGATGTTCTTCCATCACCCGCTCGACGTTTTCCACCACCACGATCGCGTCGTCCACGACGATGCCGATGGCCAGCACCATGGCGAGCAGCGACACGGTATTGGCCGAATAGCCAAGCACGGACAGGATCGCGAAGGTGCCGATCAGGCTGACCGGCACGGCGATGGTCGGGATCACGGTGGCGCGCAGGTTGCCCAGGAACAGGAAGACCACGACCACCACCAGCACGAAGGCTTCCAGCAGCGTCTTGGCGACCTCGAAGATCGTCTCGGTCACGAAGTCCGAGGTGTCGTAGAAGACGGTGTAGTTCACGCCCGGGGGGAAGCGCGTCTTCAACTCATCCAACGCCCGGCGCATGGCGGAGGAGGTGTTCACCGCATTGGCACCCGGCGCGAGATACACGCCCAGGGCAATGGCCGGCTGGCCGTTGAAGCGGTTTTCGGTGTCCATGCTGGCGGCGCCGAGTTCAACCCGCGCCACATCGCGCACCCGCAGCACGCTGCCATCGGGGTTGGCGCGGATCAGCACATTTCCGAATTCCTCCGGCGTAATCAGCCGGCCTTGCGTTTCCAGGTTGATCTGGAAGGACTGGTCCTCGGTCGTGGGCCGGCCGCCGAGCCGCCCGACCGCGGCCTGCACGTTCTGCGCCTGGATGGCGGCGATGATGTCGGATGGCGTGAGGTTCAGCGCGATCAGCCGCTCCACCTCGAACCAGATGCGCATGGAATAATCCTGCGCGCCGAACAGGCTGACCTGGCCGACGCCGGGCACCCGGGCCAGGCGGTCCAGCATGTTGATGGTGACGTAGTTGGACAGGAACAGCGGGTTCTGCTCGCCGGTCTCGGAATAGATGAACATGAACATCAGCACGGCCGAGGACTGCTTGCGCACGGTCACACCGCTGCGCTGCACCTCGGAAGGCAGGCGGGCGAGGGCCGCCTGCACCCGGTTGTTGACGTTGACGGTCGCGATATCGGGGTTGGTGCCCAGGCTGAAGGAGACCGTCAGCGTGTAGCTGCCGTCATTCGCGCTGTTGGACTTCATGTACAGCATGCGGTCCACGCCATTGACCGCGCTTTCGATCACCTGGCCGATGGATTGTTCCACCACGACGGCCGAGGCCCCCGGGTAGCGTGCGGTGACCGAGACCTGCGGCGGCACGATGTCGGGGAATTGCGACACCGGGATGCGCAGCATGGACAGCGCGCCCGCCAGTGTGATCAGGATGGCCAGCACGATGGCCATGCGCGGCCGATCGACGAAGATCGCGGAAAACATGGCCGGTCAGCCGCGCGGCGTGGCGGCGGGGGGTGCCGGTGCCGAAACGGGGGCGGCGTTCACCGCCTGCCCTGGCCTGACCCGCTGGATGCCCTCGGCGATCACGCGCTCGCCGCCTGTCAGCCCCTGTTCCACCACCGCATCCTGCGGCGTGGAGCGGCCAAGCCGGATGTTGCGGCGCTGGGCCTTGTTCTCGGCATCCACCACAAAGACATAGGTGCCGCCCTGGTCCTGCAGCACGGCGGTGCGCGGGATGACAATGGCCTGCACCGGGGTCGCACCTTCGACGAAGACGGCCACGAACTGGCCATCGATCAGTTCGCGTTCGAGCCCGCCCTGGCGCGGCGGGTTGGCGACCGAGGCGCGCACCAGGATGGTGTCGGTGTTGCGGTCGATCTGATTGTCCACGAAGTCGATCCGTCCGGTCGGGCCATAGACGCGGCCATCGGCCAGGCGAATGCGGACCACGACCGCCGCGGGCCCGCCGCGGGCTTCATACCGGTCGCGCAATTCCAACGCCTGGCGCTGGCTGACCGGGAAGGCGATGCGCATGGGGTCCTGGCTGACGATGATCGCCAGCGGGTCGCTCGTTGGCCCGACGGTATTGCCCGGGGCGAAGGTGCTGCGGCCGATCTTGCCGGCGACGGGGGCGGTGATCTCGGTATAGCCGAGGTTGATCTCCGCGGTGCGGACCGCGGCGCGGGATGCCAGCACCCCGGCCTGGGCCGCGCGCTCATTCGCGGTCGCGTCATCCAGCCGCGCCTGGGTGCCGGCGGAGGTGCGCAGCAGGGTCTGGGCGCGTTCCAGCGAATTGCGCGCATTGGTCAGCGTCGCTTCCGAGGACGCGAGATTGGCCTGGGCGCGGGCCAGCTCGGCCTCGAAGATCGGCCGTTCCATGCGGAACAGCACTTCCCCTTCCTTCACTTCCTGGCCTTCGGTGAACAGCCGCTGTTCCAGGAAGCCGGTGACGCGGGCGCGCAGGGCCACGCGGTCAACCGCCTCCACCCGCCCCACGAATTCGATGCTTTCCGTGACGGGTCGGGAGGCGGCTTCGACCACGCCCACCGCCGGCGGCCCTTGCGGGCCGAATTGTGCGAAGGCCGGCAAGGGTGCGGCCAATGTGGCAACCAAAGCCAGCATCAGGCCAAGGGCAAGGCGCTGTGTGCTGTGCGGCATGTTGAAAACCCTCAAACCTCAGTCGGCGGACCATCCTCCGTCGTGTTGCGCCGCGTCAAGCACGGGCTTCATAGGCGGCGATCTCCGCCTCCGATGTGAGGGTGAGGCCGATCTCATCCACCCCCCGCAACAGGCAATCCCGCGCAAAGCCTGGGATGGCAAAGGCATGGGCGGTGCCGTCCGGCCCGGTCAGGACCATCGCCTCCAGCTCCACCGTGGCGGTTGCGCCGGGCGGGGCGGCGCGCAGCGCCAGCACCGTCTCCTCCGGCAGACGGACCGGAACGAGACCGTTCTTCAACGCATTCTGGAAGAATATGTCGCCGAAGCCGCTGGCCACGACACAGCGTATCCCGCCGGCCAAAAGCGCATAGACCGCGGCCTCCCGCGACGACCCCACCCCAAAATTCTTGCCGGCGACCAGGATGCTCGCCCGGTCATAAGGCGGGCGGTGCAACACGAAATCGTGAACCGCCGTCCCGTCGGGGGCGAACCGCAGGTCGTGGAACAGCCAACGCGGGTAGTCCGCATCGCGTGGCTTGCGGAGGAATCGGGCGGGGATGATCTGGTCGGTATCGACATTGTCGGCCGGGAAGGGCGCGATCAGCCCGGTATGGGCGCGGAAGGGGTCCATCACAGCACCCCCGCGGCGACCAGGCGACCGGTGACGGCCGCCGCCGCCGCGCTGGCCGGGCTGACCAGGTGGGTGCGTGCCCCGCGCCCCTGGCGGCCGACGAAATTGCGGTTGGAGGTGCTGGCGCAGCGCATGCCCGGGGCCACCGTCTCGCCATTGGTGCCGACGCACATGGAACAGCCGCTGTCGCGCCAGTCTGCCCCGGCTTCGGCAAAGATGCGGTCCAGCCCCTCGGCCTCCGCGGCGCGCTTGGTGGCACTACTGCCGGGGGAGACGCGCATGGGCACGCTGATGCGCCGCCCCCGCAGCACTTCGGCCGCGGCCCGCAGGTCGGACAGCCGGCCGTTGGTGCAGGAGCCCAGAAACACCTGGTCCACCCGCACATCGGCCAGGGATTCGCCGCCCACGAGCCCCATGTAGTCGAGGCTCTTGGCCCAGGTCGCAGCGCGGGCGGCGTCGGGTGCCTCGGCCGCGCGCGGCACGTGGGCGCCGAGGGCGACCGCTTCCTCGGGGCTGGTGCCCCAGGTCGCCATGGGGCCGATGGTGTCGGCCTGCATGGCAACCTCGCGGTCCCAGGCGGCGTCGGGGTCGGAGTGCAGCCCGGGCCAGGTCTCCGCCGTGCCGAGGAAGGCTGCGGTGATGGCGTCGGGGGCGATGATGCCGCTGCGGGCGCCGGCCTCGATCGCCATGTTGCACAGGGTCAGGCGGCCTTCCATCGGCAGGGCGGCGATGGCGGGGCCAGCGAATTCCAGCGCATGGCCGAGCGCGCCGCCGGTGCCGATCTGCGCGATCAACGCGATGGCCAGATCCTTGGCCGAGGTGCCGGGGGCCAGGCTGCCGTCGAACCAGATGCGCATCTGCCGGGGTGCGGATTGCCAGATGCATTGCGTCGCCAGTACATGCGCGACCTCCGAGGCCCCGATGCCGAAGGCCAGCGCGCCCAGCGCGCCATGGGTGCTGGTATGGCTGTCGCCGCAGACGATGGTCATGCCCGGGCGGGTCAGCCCCATCTCCGGTGCTGCGACATGCACGATGCCCTGCTGCGGATCGGCCAGGCGAAAGGCGGTGGCGCCATAGGCCGTGCTGTTGGCCTCGAAGGTTTGCACGATGCCGCGCACCTCGGGGTCGGCGATATCGGCGACGCTGCGGCTGTCGGTCGGCGCGTAATGGTCGCCGAAGCCGAAGGTGCGGTCCGGGCGGCGCAGCGACAGCCCCCGGGCGCGCAGGATGTTGAAGGCGTGGAAACTGCCTTCGTGGAAGTAATGGCGGTCCACATACATCAGCCGCAGCCCGTCATCGCGGGCGACGACCGTGTGGCGGTCGAGGATTTTTTGGAAAAGCGTTTGTCCCATGGGGTGGTTGTCGCGCCGGGTGCGGCGGGCCGCAAGCCTTGCGCCGGGGGCGGAGCGCGGCCAGCCTGACCGCATGTGGTGGAAAACCCCCCCGCGGGATGTCGCGGTCAGCCTGTTCGCCCGCCTGCCGGAAGCCCTGGCGACGCCGCGCCACAGCGCCTGGTCGGATGTGAACCGCGCCGGCCTGGCGGTCGGCTCCTTCCTGGAAGGCCCGTGCTTCGATGCCGGCGGCGCCTTCTACGTCACCGACATCCCGCATGGCCGGGTGTTCCGGCTGGAGGGTCCCAACCGCTGGCATGTGCTGGCCGATTACGACGGCTGGCCGAACGGCCTGGCCCTGGCGCCTGGCGGTGACCTGCTGGTGGCTGATTACCGCCACGGACTGCTGCGGCTGGACCCCGCCACGGGCGCCATGGCGCCGCTGCTGGAAACCGCGCTGACCGAGGGGTTTCGCGGGCTGAACGATGTGATCGTCGATGCGCGCGGGGCGGTGCTGTTCACCGACCAGGGGCAGACCGGGCCGACCGACCCCACGGGGCGGGTGTTTCGGCTGCACGCGGATGGGCGGCTGGACCGGCTGCTGCACAATGGGCCGAGCCCGAATGGCCTGGCGCTGAACCGCGCCGGCACGCATCTCTATGTCGCGATGACGCGGGCCTGCGAGGTCTGGCGGCTGCCGCTGCGGGCCGATGCGATGATCGCCAAGGCGAATTGTTTTGCACGGGTTCCCGCCGGCACATCCGGGCCCGATGGCATGGCGGTGGATGCGCATGACCGGCTGTTCATCTGCAACCCGGGGCATGGCATGGTCTGGGGGTATGATGCGCAGGGCGTGATGGTGCTGGCGCTGGATTGCAGCGGTTTTGGCCAGCACCCGACGAACTGCTGCTTTGCCCCGGATGGAACGACGCTGCTGATCACGGAAAGCGCTTCGGGGTCGGTGTTGGCGGCGACGATCCCGCCGCCGTAGAGCGTGATGGCCGAGGCTGCGCATGCGCCGAAGGTCTGAATCACGCGATACAACAAAAGACGAGACCGTGATGTGCGAACGAACGTGAACGCATCACGGTCTCGTCAGCCTTCGGCGAAGTGACAGGCGGCTTCCCGCCCGCCGGCGAATTTCCGCAAGGCCGGCATTTCCGTCCCGCAGCGCGCGACCCCCACCGGGCAGCGGCCGTGGAAGCGGCAGGCGTTGGGGTCGGGGTCGATTGGCGATTTCGGATCGCCCACCAGGCGCAGCGCATCGTCGCGCAGGCCATCGAAACGCGGCACCGCGGCGACCAGGCCGCGGGTATAGGGATGCAGCGGATTGTCGAAGACCGCGCGCGCCGGCCCGACCTCCACCACCCGGCCCAGATACATCACCACCACCCGGTCGCAGAGCAGCCGCACCACATTCAGATCATGGCTGACGAAGACGTAGGAAATGCCGAGGCTTTCCCGCAAGGACACCAGCAGTTGCAGGATGGTCACCTGCACCGAGACATCCAGCGCCGCGGTGGGTTCGTCCAGTACCAGCAGGTCCGGCCGCGGGCCGATGGCGCGTGCGATGCCGACGCGGGCGCGCTGCCCGCCCGACAATTGGTGCGGAAAGCGGTTCAGCAGTTCCAGCGGCAGGCCGCAGAGCCTGGCTGCTTCCTCGACCTTCTGGCGCAGCGCAACGCCCGTCATGCCTTTCATCTGGCGCAGCGGATCGGCGATGGCGTCGGCGGCGGTGAAGCGGGGGTTGATGCTCTCACCCGCATCCTGGAACACCGTCTGGATGCGCGCGCGGTCGGGATCGCGGGCGAAATCGCGGGCCGGTATGGCCGAAAGTTCGCGCGTGCCGAAGCGGATGGAACCGGTGGTGGGATCGGTCAGCCGCGTCAGCAACCGCACCAGGGTCGATTTGCCGCAGCCGGATTCCCCGACCAGGCCCAGGGTCTCGCCGCGCGCCAGGGTGAGCGAGACATCATCGACCGCATGCACCATCGATGGGGTGCGTCCGCTGAAAAAGCCCTTCTTCCCCAACGGGAACCGCTTGGACAGTTCGGCCACATCCAGCAGCATCGGGCCTTGCAGCGCGGGCGGGACGGGGTCGTTGCCGATCATGCCGGATTCCCGCAGGCGATGCGGTGATGCGGGGCGATGTCGCGCCAGACCAGCGGCTGGTCGCACGCCGGCAGCCGCCGGTCGCAGCGCGCGGCGAAGCGGCAGGGGGCCAGGTCCGCGCGCCGCAGATCGGGCAGCGAACCGGGGATGGAGCGCAAATCGCCCAGATCCCCCGCCGCGGTCGGCGTCGCGGCCAGCAGCCTGCGGGTATAGGGGTGGCGGGGGTTGGCCAGGAGCGTCGCCGTCGCCGCATCCTCCACGATATGCCCCGCATGCATCACCGCGATCCGGCCGGCGCGTTCGGCCGCCAGCGCCAGATCATGGGTGATCAGGATGGTTGCCATGCCGGTTTCGGCCGCCAGCCTGCCCATGATGTCCATCACCACCGCCTGGGTGGTGACGTCGAGCCCCGTGGTGGGTTCGTCGGCGATCAGCAGCGCGGGGCGGGTCGCCACCGCGATGGCGATCATCACCCGCTGGCACATGCCGCCCGACAGTTCGAAGGGATAGGCTGCGGCACGGCGCGCCGGGTCGGGGATGCCGACGGCGCGCAGCATCTCGACCGCGCCGGCCGCCGCGGCCCGTGCCGATAGCCCGGCATGGCGGCGCAGCACATCGCCGATTTGCTGGCCGACGCTGCGGATCGGGTTCAGCGCGGCGCGCGGGTTCTGGAAGATCATCGCAGCCCGCTTGCCGCGTATCGCCGACAGCGTCGCGGGGGAGGCTGTGGTGAGCTCCACCCCCTCCAGCATCGCCGAGCCGCCGGTGATCCGCCCGGCGTCGTCCAGCAACCCCAGCAGCGCATAGGCGGTGACCGACTTGCCCGATCCGGATTCACCGACCAGCGCCAGGGTCTCGCCAGGCGCCACGGTGAAGGCGACGCGGTCCAGCGCCTTGACGATGCCCGAGCGCGTGCGGAATTCGACCGAAAAATCGCGCACGTCCAGCACGTTGGTCACGTGCGACGCCTGGGGTCCACGATATCCCGCACCCCGTCGCCCAGCAGGTTGAAGCAGAAGACTGCGATCATCAGCGTGGCGCCCGGGAACAGCGCGACCCACCATTCGCCCGAGACGATGAAAGACGCGCCCTCGGCCACCATGATGCCCCATTCGGGCGTCGGTGCGCGCACACCCAGGCCGATGAAGGACAGGCCCGCGGCATTGAGGATGGCATAGCCCATGGTCAGCGACATCTGCACCACCATGATCGGCATGATGTTCGGCGCGACCTGGGTCAGCAGCACGCCCATGTCGCGGTGCCCGGCGATGCGCGCGGCATCGACGAAGCCGGCCTCGCGCCGCTGCACCGTCTCGGCACGGGCAATCCTTACATACAGGGGAAAGTTGATGATCGCCGTCGCCAACACGATGTTCGGCACGGTGTTGCCGAGTGCCGCGACGATCGCCATGGCCAGCACGAACAGCGGAAAGGCCATGATGGTATCGGTGATCCGCCCGATCACCAGATCCACCCACCCGCCGAAAAACCCCGAGACCAGGCCGGCAAACCCACCCGCAGCAAAGACCAGCGCGACCGAAGCCGCGGCGATGCCCAGGTCCAGGCGTGTGGCCACCAGCACGCGGGAGAAAATGTCGCGCCCGATCTGGTCGGTGCCGAACCAGTGCTGCGCCGAGGGCGGTTGCAGCGCCCGCATCGTATTGCTGGCCAGCGGGTCATAGGGTGCGAGCGACGGCCCAAAGATCGCCGCCAGAACGAAGAAGACAAACAGCCCGAGCGCGAAGCCGGTGACCGGGTTTTCGCTCACCACATGCCTGGCATGGGCAAAGGTCGAATCGCTCACGCCTGCCGCGCCCGCGGATCGAGCGCCCGGTTTACCAGATCGATCGTCAGGTTCAGCAGCACGTAGAGGATCGCCATGGTCAGCACGAAACCCTGCACCGGCGCACCGTCGGAGGCGATCAGCGCCTCGACCGCATAGGAGCCGATGCCCGGCCAGGCAAAGACCTTCTCGACCAGCACATTCGCGCCGAGCAGGAAGGAAAACACCATCCCCAGCGTCGTCACCACCGGCAGCAGCGCATTCCGTAACGCATAGGTCAGGATCACGGTGCGCGACGACAGGCCGGAGGCGCGTGCGGTGCGGATGAACTCGGCCCCCAGCACCGCGAGCATCGAGGCACGGGTGATGCGCGCGATCGGCGCCAGGGCGAAAAGCCCCAAGGTGACGGCGGGCAGGATCAACTGCGCGAAGGCGCCGCGCCAGGTTTCCCAATCGCCCGCGATGGCCGCATCGATCAGGTAGAAACCCGTCCAGGTCGGCGGTGCCGTGGCGAAGGCATCCAGCCGCCCGACCGGCGCCGGCGACCAGCCGAGCAGGAAGTAGAAGACATAGACCAGCAGCAGACCGGTGAAGAACACCGGCAGCGACACGCCCGCGGTCACGATGATCCGGCAGGCATGGTCCCAGAGCGAACCCTGCTTCACCGCGGCCAGGATGCCGAGCGGGATGGCGATGCCCATCGCGATCAGCAGCCCGGCCAGGGTCAGTTCGGCCGAAGCCGGCAGCCGCGCCAGCAGATCCTTCAGCACCGGCTGGCCCGTGGTCAGCGACATGCCAAGGTCGCCGCGGACCAGCGCCTTGGTATAGTTCCAGAACTGTTCGGGCAGCGGCCTGTCCAGCCCCAGCGCCGCCTTGATCTGGGCGATGGATTCGGCACTCGCCGTCGGCCCCGCGAAATACGTCGCGGTATCGCCGGGCAGCACGCGGGTCAGGATGAACGTCACGATCACCACGGCGACCAGGGCCGGCAAGGACCCCAGCAGCCGGAGCGCGAGCCCCCTCATCCCTTGGTCAGCAGGCGGAAGTCAGGTTCGCGGCAGGGCCAGAACTGATAGCCGCCGATGTTCCGCTGCATCGCCACGTCGTGGAAGGGCTGGGCGATCGGGATGAAGGGCACGTCCTGCATGCCCAATTCCAGGAAGCCACGCACCGCTTCGGCATAGGCCGGCGCGTTCGGCGCAAAACGTGCCGCATCGATCAGCCGGTCCATCGCCGGGTTCTGGTAGGCGGCGACGTTGAAGATCGAATTGTTGCCGTGGTAGTTCCAGAAGAAGAAGTAGTCGGGCCAATCGAGCCAGCCGCCGAAACGGTTGATCACCATCGGCGCCGTCTTCTTGTTCAACTCGCCGCGGAAATTCGCACCCGGGATTTTGTTCAACTCGACGGTAATGCCGATCTGCGCCAACGCTTCCTTGACCAGCACGGCCATGGGCTCGGCGATGGTGGCCGTGCCCGCATCCAGCACCAGCGAGGTGCTGAACGGCGCCACGCCGGATTCCGCCATCAGCGCCCGCGCCCGGGCGATATTGCTGGAATAGGGGAAGGGCACCGGCCAGGTCAGCTGCGCGGGTGTGGAAGGCCCGCCCCACATCGGCACGCCGCGCCCGAACAGCGAGGCCTGCATGATCTGTTCATAGGGGATGGCCCAGGCCACGGCCTGGCGCAGCTTCACATTGTTGAACGGCGGATTGGCGCTGTTCAGCGCGACATACCAGATCGCATTCGGCACCGGCACGGCGGACACCCGCACCCGCCCGGCCGCGGCCAGGTCGGAGAAATCCTTGGGCGGCAGGCCGTAGGAGATATCGGCGTCGCCACGTTCGATCAGCGCCCGCCGCGTGCTGGGGGAGGGGATGTCGCGCGCGATGACGCGGCGCAGCTTGGGCAGCGTGCCGTTCTTCCAGTCGTCGTTGCGGATGTAGATGGTCTCGGTGCCGGGACGCCAGGCCTCGACGCGGAAGGCACCGCCGCCGGCGATGTTGTTCTTGAGGTAATCCTTGGCCCAGACGTCGCCGCCGGAATTGCGGATCGCCAGTTCGCTGTCGAAGACGAAAGGAATGGTGACCGCGAGGTTCGGCATGCTGAGCTTGTCACGGCGCAGGTAGTCGAGGCGGAAGGTCTTTTCGTCCAGCGCCACGAATTGCTCGGGCTTTTCCAGCGACCCCGCATTCATCTGCGTGGTGGCGAAGCCGCCGATGCTGACGGCGCGGTCCATCGACCATTTCACATCCCGCGCGGTGACGGGGCGGCCGCTATGGAATCGGGCATCTGCACGGATTTTGAACGTCGTGCTCGTGCCATCGCTGGCATCCTGCCAGGACTCGGCCAATTCGCCTTCCAGCGCATTGATGTCGAAGCTGGTGGTCACGTCATCGACCCGCACCTGCTTGAACTTCACCAGGCGGTCGTAGCAGTTCAGCGCCACGCCGTTCACCGGCTGGGACGAGCCGATGCCCTGCATGTCCAGGCTGTTCGGCCCGTATTCCTGCACCAGCAACAGGGTCTCGTTCCGCGTCGGCGCGCCCTGGGCTGCGGCCGAAGAAGGCGCCAGCGCGGGGGCCGTCAGGGCGGGGGCGGCCGCGACCGCCTTCAGGACATCACGACGCTTCATCGGGAGGCTCCAGACCTTCATTGCAGGTCTGGCACAGCAAGGCCTATGCCAGCAGCGCCTCGATCGCCCGCGCGGCCCGCGCCTGGCCCGCCGGATCCAGATGCAGGCCGCGCTTGGTCCGGCGCCAGAGCACGTCTTCCGCCGTGCGGGCGAATTCGTGATCCTTCATCCAGGCAATTTCCTGGGCAAAGAGCCCGGCGCCGAGATCGGGGCCGAGGTCGTTCAGCCCCTCGGCCCCGGCCAGGACCAGGTCGATCTCGGCGCCGTAGCAGCGCAGCATCCGCGCCAGCACCGGCCGCGGCAGCCAGGGGAAGCGCGCGGCCGCGGCGTCCTCGAACGCTGGCAGCGACTGCCCGCCCAGATCCCCGCCCGGCAGCACCGATCCCGCGGTCCAGGGTCGCCCCGCCGTGCCCAGCGCCCGGCAGAGCTGGTCCACCGCTTCCTCGGCCAAGTGGCGAAAGGTGGTGATCTTGCCGCCATAGACCGTCAGCAGCGGGGCGCCCGCCGTATCCATCCGCAACACATAGTCGCGCGTCACCTCGGATGCCGCGGCCGCCCCGTCGTCGAACAAGGGCCGCACCCCGGCGTAGCGCCAGACGATGTCGGCCGGCGTCACGGGCCTTGCGAACTGCGTGGAGACGGCGGCGCAGAGATAGGCTTCCTCGGCGGGCGTGCAGACGGGTGCTTCCTCGCCCTGGGCTTCGTCCGTCGTGCCGATCAGGCTGAAATCGGTTTCGTAGGGGATAACGAAGACCACGCGGCCGTCATCGTTCTGCAGGATGAAGGCCTGGTCGCCGCCATAAAGCCGCGGCACGACGATATGGCTGCCGCGGATCAGCCGGACCCGGCCGGTCGCGACCGCCCCGGTCGCGGCCTGGGCCTGCATCACCCAGGGGCCGGCGGCGTTCACCAGCGCCCGCGCATGCAGCACGCGCCCGCCCGCCAGCCGGGCGATCCAGCCATCGGGCACGCGGTCGGCGCCCTCGAAGCCCGTGCGCACCAGGATCTCGGCACCCTTGCGCGCCGCGTCCCGGGCGTTCAGCAGGGTCAGGCGGCTGTCCTCGACCCAGGCGTCGGAATAGGCGAAGCCGCGCGCCCCGGCCGTCAGCGGGGCCAGCAGCCTGTGCCCGGGCGCCAGCGTCTCGCTGCCCGGCAGCGTTACCCGCCGCGCCAGGTGGTCATAGAGGAACAGCCCCGCGCGGATCAGCCAGGCCGGGCGCATGGCGGGGCGGTGCGGCAGCACGAAGCGCAGCGGCCAGGCGATATGCGGCGCCAGGCGCAGCAGCACCTCACGCTCGGCCAGGGCCTCGCGCACCAGGCTGAATTCATATTGTTCCAGATACCGCAACCCGCCGTGGATCAGCTTGGACGAGGCGGAGGAGGTCGCCCCGCCCAGGTCCCCACGCTCGACCAAGACGACCGACAGGCCGCGGCCGGCGGCGTCGCGCGCGATCCCGGCGCCGTTGATGCCGCCACCGATCACCAGGAGGTCACAGGTTTCCCGCATGGCACCACCATGGGGCGCCACGTCCCGGCTGGAAAGGCAACGGCTTTCGTGACAAGACCATGACACTTTTCCACCGGAGCACCGCCATGCACCGCCGCAGCCTCGCCGCCCTGTTTCTCGCTGGAAGCGCCCAGGCCCAGACCCAGACCCAGACCCAGGCCCAGACCCAGGGCGTCGCCACCCATCCCATGCCCCCGGCCGGCCGCCGCGCCTGGGCGGCGCAGATCCCCGTGCTGCGCTTCGGCATTCTGGGGGGCGAGAACGAGGCCGACCGCATCGGCCGCTACGACGGCTATCGCCGGCTGCTGGAGGAGAATTTCGGCATCCCCGTCCGGCTGCTCTTCGCCGCCGACTACGCCGGGGTGCAGCAGGCCTTTGCGGCGAAGCAGCTGGAAGCCTCCTACATGTCGCCCGCCGCCTATGCCGCCACCTGGATGGACACCAACGGCGGGGTCGAGCCGCTGCTGGTGACGCGGGAGGCCGATGGCAGCACTTCTTACGTTTCGGTGATGTATGTCCGGGCCGACAGCGGCATCGCGGCGCTGGAGCAGATGCGCGGCAAGGCGATGGGCTGGGCCGACCCCAATTCGGCCAGCGGCTACCTCATTCCGCGGTCGGAGATGCGGGCTGCCGGCATCAACCCCGACCAGTTCTTCAGCCGCACCGGCTTCGCCGGCGGACATGAGCAGTTGATGGTCGCCGTCCTCGGGCGGCAGTTCGATGCCGGCGTCGCCTGGGCCAGCGGCCAGGGCGAGATGTCGGAGGGGTTTTCGCGCGGGGCGCTGCGCGCGGCGGTGGACAAGGGGCTGCTGCGGATGGCCGATATCCGCATCATCTGGCGGTCCCGCCCCATCCAGAACGGGCCGCTGGTGGTCCGCAGCGACCTGCCGGACAGCTTCAAGCAGGACATGGTGGCCTTCCACCTGGCCCTGCCTGGCTATGCGCCGGAGATCCACCGCGCCATCGAACGCGGCAGCGCGATCGGCTGGGCGCCGACGCGGCACGAGGATTACGCCGTTTTCGTCGACATGCGGCGGGTCGAGGCGCAGGAACGCCGCCGGCGCAACTGACCCAGGCCGGACCTCCCCGCTGTGGACGCGCGCCGCCGGGGCGCCTATTCCCCTGCCATGCTTCGCCCTTGTCACCTGATCGGCGCCCTGTGTGCGGGCGCCTTGCTGCTGCCCGTGCCGGCGATGGCCCAGGCGCCCGCCCGCCCGCCCCCGGCCCCGGCCGCAGGCCCTCGCCCAATCGGCACCTTCGGCGCCTGGACGGCTGCCTTGCATACCGAAAACGGCGCCCGCGTCTGCTACATGCTGGCCCGCGCCAATCGCGAGACCAACCCGGCCCGCGCCCCCACCCTGACCGTTACCCACCGCACCGGCCTGCGCGACCAGGTGGCGCTGCAGGGCGAGGGGCTGTGTTTCCAGCGCAACGCCGCAGGCACGCTGAAGGTGGGCGAGACGGACCTGCCGCTGACCACCCATGGCGACACCGCCTATGCCCGCGACAACCGCGCCGCCATCGCAGCACTCCGTGGCGGGCGGGACGCGGTGGCCCGCCTGCCAGGCCCGAACGGCCGCGGCACGACCAGCGAGACCTTTCCCCTGAACGGCTTTTCAGCGGCCTATGACGCCATCGCGCGGGAATGCCCGGCGCCCCGTCGATGAATGCCGACCTCACCGCGGCCGAACGGGACCGCATCCTGGCCAAGTCGGCGATTTTTGCGCCCCCGCCCGCCGTGCTGCCCGACGGGCGGCGGGAATTGGTCGGGCTGACACGCGAGGAACTGGCGGCCGAGATGGTCGCCATCGGCGAAAAGCCGTTCCGCGCCAAGCAACTCTGGCACTGGATCTACCACCAGGGCGCGACCGATTTCGCCGTGATGTCCAGCATCGCCAAGCCGATGCAGCAGAAGCTGGCGGAGCGCTTCGTGGTCGGCCGGCCGGAGGTGACGACCGAACAGACCTCGACCGACGGCACCCGCAAGTTCCTGTTCCGCTACCGCGACGGGCAGCAGGTGGAGACCGTGTATATCCCGGCCTTCGAGCGTGGCTCCGTCTGCATCTCGACCCAGGTCGGCTGCACGCTTTCCTGCAAGTTCTGCCACACCGGCACGCAAAAACTGACGCGCAACCTCGGCGCTGCCGAGATCATCGGCCAGTTCATGGCCGCCCGCGATTCCTACGCCGAATGGCCGAGCCCCGATGGCGAGCAGCCGCGCCTGCTGTCCAACATCGTGGTGATGGGCATGGGCGAGCCGCTCTACAACTACGAAGCCACCGCCAAGGCTTTGCGCATCGCGATGGATGGCGAGGGCATCGGCCTGTCGCGCCGGCGCATCACGCTCTCGACAAGCGGGGTCGTGCCGATGATGGACCGCTGCGGGCAGGAACTCGGCGTGAACCTGGCCGTGTCGCTGCATGCCGTCACGGATGCGTTGCGCGACGAGATCGTGCCGCTGAACCGCAAGTATCCGATCGCGGAACTGCTCGCCGCCTGCCGCCGCTATCCCGGGGCGACCAATGCGCGGCGCATCACCTTCGAATACGTGATGCTGCGCGGCATCAACGACAGCCCGGCCGAGGCGCGGGAGCTGGTGCGGCTGCTGCACGGCTTGCCGGCCAAGGTGAACCTGATCCCCTTCAACCCCTGGCCCGGCAGCCCCTACCAGACCAGCACGGGGGCGGCGGTGAACGCCTTCGCCGATATCGTGTCGGAGGCGGGATATTCCTCGCCGGTGCGGCGGCCGCGGGGGCGGGATATCCTGGCCGCCTGCGGACAGTTGCGGACGGAGAATGAGCGGGTGCGGCGGGAGCCTGGCGCCTGACCTCCCCGGTCACCGCGCTGTTGCCGGTGCTGATCGCGTCGACCTTCATTTCCGGCGCTGGCTTGCGGATGCTGGACCCGCTTCTGCCGATGATGGCGGGCGAGTTTTCTGTCGCTGTGGGCGCCATGTCGCCGATCATTGCGGGCTTTGCGCTGGCCTATGCCGCCGGCCAGGTGGTGATCGGGCCGGTCGGCGACCGTTTCGGCAAGCTGCGGGTGCTGACCCTGTCGCTGTTCCTGTTTGCCGCGGCCATTGCCGCCTGTGCGGTGGCGGGCGACCTGCCGGCGCTGACGCTCGCGCGGGCCGCCGCCGGCGGGGCGGCGGCGGCCATCTTCCCGCTGGGCCTTGCCTGGGTCGCCGATAACGTGCCCTTCGCGACGCGGCAGGCGATGATCGGGCGGCTGCTGACGGGCATGGTGCTGTCGCAGCTGTTTGCCGGCCCGGTGTCGGGCATCATCGGCGATGCCTTTGGCTGGCGCGCGTCCTTTGCCACGCTGTCGGTGCTGGCGCTGGCCGTGGGGGTGCTGCTGGCCTGGCGGGTTGGCGGCCTGCCGGCGCCGCCGCCGCGCGCCGGGGGCTTGGGGCTGTCCAACTACCTGTTGCTGGCCAGGCGCCCGGCGGCCAGGCTGCTGCTGACGGCGACCTTCATCGATGGTTTTTGCCTGTTCGGCGGCGCCTTTCCCTTCATCGCCGCCTTCCTGATCGAGGATTTTGGCCTGTCGGCCGCGGCGGCCGGGTTGTTGATCGCGGGCTTTGGCCTGGGGTCGCTGCTCTATACCCGCAGCGCCGGCTGGATGCTGGCGCGGATCGGTGAGGGCGGCATGTTCGCCGCCGGCGGCGGGGTGGTGGGCCTGGGGCTGCTGCTGATGGCCTTGGCCCCCGGCTGGTGGGCGGTGGCGCTGTTGCAGCCGGTGATGGGCCTGGCTTTCTTTACCCTGCACGGCACCTTGCAGGCGCGGGCGACCGAGGCGCTGCCGGAAGCCCGGGCCACCGCAGTCTCGGCCTTCGCCCTCTGCCTGTTCCTCGGGCAGAGCATCGGCAGCCTGGCCTTTGGCGTGCTGATCCATGCGGCCGGGTATCGCGCGGCCTTTGCGGTGGCGGGGGTGGTGGTGGTGGGGTTGGGGTTGTGGGCGCGGGCGGTGCTGGTCAGGCGGGTGGGGGCCTAGGCGCCGTCTTGCCCGCCCTGCCCTGCGCGGGCATACGCGGCGGGCTGATCTGGGGACCCGCGCCATGCGTGAGAAAAATGTGAAGAAAGTCGTGCTCGCCTATTCCGGCGGCCTCGACACCAGCGTCATCCTGAAGTGGCTCCAGACCACCTATGCCTGCGAGGTCGTGACCTTCACCGCCGACCTCGGCCAGGGCGAGGAACTCGGCCCCGCCCGCGACAAGGCGCTGCTGCTCGGCATCAAGCCAGAGAACATTTTCATCGACGATCTGCGCGAAGAATTCGTCAGCGACTTCGTCTTCCCGATGTTCCGCGCCAATGCGCTCTACGAAGGCTGCTACCTGCTCGGCACTTCCATCGCGCGCCCGCTGATCTCCAAGCGCCAGATCGAAATCGCCGAGATGGTGGGTGCGGACGCCGTCGCCCATGGCGCGACCGGCAAGGGCAATGACCAGGTGCGCTTCGAAGTCGGCTACTATGCGCTGAAGCCCGACGTGAAAGTCATCGCCCCCTGGCGCGAATGGGAATTCTCCTCCCGCACCGCGCTGATCGCTTTTGCCGAGCAGCACCAGATCCCCGTCGCCAAGGACAAGCGCGGCGAGGCGCCGTTCAGCGTCGATGCCAACCTTCTGCACAGCAGCAGCGAAGGCAAGGTGCTGGAAGACCCCTGGGACGCACCGGACGAGGTGGTCTGGCAGCGCACCATCCGCCCCGAGGACGCGCCCGATGTCGCGACCGAAATCACCATCGAGTTCGAACGCGGCGACCCGATCGGGATCAACGGCGAACGCCTGTCGCCCGCGACCCTGCTCACGCGCCTCAACGCGCTTGGTAAGGCCAACGGCATCGGCCGGCTGGACCTGGTGGAAAACCGCTTCGTCGGCATGAAGTCGCGCGGCTGCTACGAAACCCCGGGCGGCACCATCCTGCACACCGCCCATCGCGCGATCGAAAGCATCACGCTGGACCGCGAGGCCGCGCACCTCAAGGAATCACTCATGCCGCGCTATGCGGAGATCATCTACAACGGCTTCTGGTTCAGCCCGGAACGCCGGATGATCCAGGCGCTGGTGGACCACAGCCAGGCGAGCGTATCCGGCGACGTGCGGCTGAAACTGTACAAGGGCAACACTATCGTCACCGGCCGCCGTTCGCCGCACAGCCTGTATTCGATGAAGCATGTGACGTTCGAGGACGACCAGGGCGCGTATGACCAGTTCGACGCGCAGGGCTTCATCAAGCTGAACGCCCTGCGGCTGCGGCTGGGAGCCATGGCCGGGCGCAAGGGCGGGGCGCTGTAGGGATAGCCGGCAGCGTCGCCGGCCTGGGGCGGTGGCACGCTTCGCCAGCCTTCACCCGGTGCGCTTGCAGGCATAGGGCGGCAGCCAGCAGAACCACCCGACCCGCGTGCGTGCCGCAAGCGGGCGGGCGGGGCCGTTGTCCATGCCTGGCCAGTCCACCATCGGCAGCACGAATTCGCGCCGCAGCCCCAGCGCACGAACGCCACGCCCGACCGGCCACAGGCGCATGTCGTTAATGTTCCGCATCGGGCCCAGCCCATCGATCAGTCGCGTATCGGCGAAGTAAACCCCCTGGAACGAATCCGGCCGGGGCACCGGCAGGTCCAGTGCGCGGGCAAACTCGCCGGGGGCGGCGGGCACCGGGTCGATGCGGATGGCCAGCAGCAGCAGCGCCGCAGCCACACCCGCCACCTGCGCCAGGCGCGGCGCCCGGGGCAACTGCCGCAACCCGACCAGTGCGATCAGGCCGAAACCCGGCAGGAACCACTTCCAGTAATGGACGTTGCCGTAGCGCCAGAGCCCGGTGGGCAGAAGATCCACATAGGCCACGTAAAGCGCCAACTGCCCCGCCACGACCAGGGCCAGCAACCGCATGGCCGGCCCCTGCATCAGCGCGAAGGGCAGGCCGATGACCGCGAGCGCCAGCCAGGGATGCCGCGCCAGCAGCCCCGTGCCGTCCTCGTACCAGCCGCGTGGCTCCACCAGCAGGACAAAGGCCTTCCAGCCGAAGCCATGCAGGTCGAAGCCAAGGCCGGCCGACTGCAGCATGTAGGGCGAGGCACGTAGCCCGTGGATCGCCACATGCACGGCAACGGGCACCGCGGCGCCCGCCAGCCCAGCCAGCACAAGCCGCATCATCCGTCGCAGCACCAGGGGCCGCCCGGCGGGTGCCGACCACCAGGCCCAGGCCTCGTGTAGCGCCACGGTGCCGAGAATGGCCGCGGGCACGATCAGATCCGACGGGCGAAGCAGCAGCACCGCCCCTGGCAGCAGGCCCAGCAGCACCGGCCGATAGCGCCCGTTCATGTGGTCGGCCGCGGCGACCAGCATGGCCCAGAGGCATACCGCGGTCGGCGTGCTCGTCCAGGGGACCACCCAGGCATCCAGCAGCCGCCAGTCGATCAGCGTCACCCCGGCAAAGATCAGCGCCGCCACCTGGCGGCCGACGGCGACCCGCCCGGCAAAGGCGACGAACAGCCGCGCCGTCGCCAGCAGGCAGGCCAGGTCGACGAAAAACAACGGATGGGCCCGCAGCATTCGGCCGAAGGGCGCCGCCATGAGGGCATAGCCCGGCGGGTACCAGTGCTCTGATGGCGTGAGGTTGCGCCCGGCGAAGGCGCGCAGGGACTTCAGATAAAGCGACTGGTCCCACCAGCCCCACCAGCCATCCGGATGCGCCGGGTTGTTGCCGGGCAGCGCTGGATGGGCGAGGTAGGCTGCGGTGTAGGCCAGGGTCAGCGCCAGCGCGAGCCAGGTGAGTTCGCGCGGCCAGACCCGTTCGCCCCAGCCCTGCGGCGTCAACCCGAACGCCGCGCCAGCGCCTCCGGCATCCGCACCGTCGCGATCGTCGCCGGCATGGGGTGTTCGGCGACCGGATGAACCCCGATCGAAACGCGGCCGCGGGCCGGTTCCAGCGTCGCGGTCCTGGCCCGGCATCCCCTCATCACCGCCCCGGCACGGGCGGCGGCGTCAGCGCCGGTGCCTGGGGGCGGGGGCTGCCATCGCGGGGGCGCACGAAGGGGTCGTTGGCGCGGGCGGCAGTGGCATTTGCCCCAGGTGCCACGCTGTTCACCCCGGGGCTCGTGCGCTGCCAGGCCGGCACGCGCTGGTCCATCGGCAGGGCCTGGTCGTGTTCCTGACCGAAGTTGGAGGCCTGGGCGCCGCCGATGAAGGCGATGCCGAAGATGAGGCTGAAACGTCTGATCATTGCATGCTCCATGCCTGTGTGTTTGCCACGCGTCGCCGCGTCGCACCATCTTTCCCCCGCGCCCCCCCTTGCGCCCAAAACCGCCCCGCGCTGCAACATGGCGGTGCCACAGGAGCCCGCCCATGCCCGCGTCCCATCGCATCGCCGCCACCCCCGAGACCATTCGCTTCGGCGCCTTCGACGCCACATTCGCGCCCATCCTGACGATCCAGAGTGGCGAGACGGTGGTGCTGCAATGCGTCTCGGGCGGGCCGGAATCCATGCCGCCGGCCGAGATGGGGCTGACGCCACCACCCGAACTCCTGGCGATCCATGCGGCCAAGCCCCCGCGCCTCGGCCCGCATATCCTGACCGGCCCCGTCGCGGTCGCCGGCGCCGAACCCGGCGACGTGCTGCGCGTGGATATCGAGAAGATCGACTTCGGCGCCGACTGGGGCTTTTGCGGCTTTCGCCCGCTGGCCGGCACGCTGCCGGAAGACTTCCCCTACAAGCGCATGCTGCATATTCCGGTGGACCGGGCCGCCCGCACCTGCCGCTTGCCCTTCGGCCCGAAAGAGGGCGGGACCATCCTGCCGCTGCGCCCGTTCTTCGGCGTGATGGGCGTGGCCCCGCCGCCCGCATGGGGCCAGATCAGCACCAAGGAACCGCGGGCCCATGGCGGCAACCTGGACAACAAGGAGTTGGGCGAGGGCGCCACCCTGTTCCTGCCGGTGCATGTGGCCGGTGCCAATTTCTCGGCCGGCGACGGTCACGGCGTGCAGGGCGACGGCGAAGTCTGCATCAACGCACTGGAAATGTGCCTGACCGGCACCTTCCGCCTGACCGTGGAAAAAGGCGGCGGCGCCAAGGACCCCGCGCTGAAATTCCCCCGCGGCGAAACCCCCACCCACTACATCACCATGGGCATGAACGAGGACCTGGATCTTGCGATGAAGCAAGCCCTGCGCGAGATGATCGGTTTCATCGTCGAACGCACCAACATCACCCCCGCCGACGCCTACCAGTTCTGCTCGCTGGCCGTGGACTTCCACGTGACGCAGACCGTGAACGGCGAGAAAGGCGTGCACGGGATGCTGAAGAAGGGGCTGCTGGTCTAGGAGGCCGCGCTGCTGGAGGGGGCTTTGCCCCCTCCAGACCTCCCCCAGCAGGGGACCGTGTCCCCTGCACC
>JBBQHE010000025.1:0-27437 GCA_038323655.1 Acetobacterales bacterium
GACAGCGTGGACGGGCTGCGCCCGCCCTCGCTGACCACCGGCCCATCAACAGCATCAGGACGATCGATCTCGTTCATGTTCGGCTTCATCATTCCGGTTTCCTTAGACAAATGTGTGTCCAGGGAAACCGGGTGCAGCTCACTCCGACTCGGTTCATCCCCGCGCCTGCGGGGAACACATAGGCCGCGCGGACGGGAGCCATGGCAGCATCGGTTCATCCCCGCGCCTGCGGGGAACACGTCTTGCTCAGGCCGATATTGACCCAGCGGACCGGTTCATCCCCGCGCCTGCGGGGAACACTTCCTGTACGACCGTACCTATCACCTCGGCGCCGGTTCATCCCCGCGCCTGCGGGGAACACGCCTTGACCATGCGCGAGGCGATTTTGTAGGCCGGTTCATCCCCGCGCCTGCGGGGAACACGCCCAGGACGATATGAAGTCTGTCATGGGCATCCACGGACACGTCTTCCAGACCATCGACGAGGTCCGTGACGCCGTCCGGGCCTTCGCCGCCCGCTACAACACCGAGTGGCTGATCGAAAAGAACGGTTACCTCAGCCCGCTCGACGCCCGCGCCGTCTGGCTCGACACGTGCATCAGGCGCGCCGCATAGTGCAATCCCGTGTCCAGAAAGCCGGGTGCGGTACATCGAGTTTCAGAACCTGTCCAGCACCACGGTGATGGAGTTCTATTTCGATGCCTCCAGTAACCCGCGATACACGCGCGATGAACTCGGCAACGGCGTTTTGCCGGCCGGGCAAAGCCGCCGGTTTTCCGCCGCCTACACCGGCCTGTATGATTTCCGGGCGGTCTTGCAGGGGGGCCGCAGGGTCGAGTTGCGCCAGGTGAACATCTGCGCGGTCTCCATCGTCACCCTGACAGATCGCGGCATGACGGCGCGCTAGCCAAGACGCTTGTTCTCACGGCGCCCGGTCAACAGGCCGTGGCGGCCAGGGGCTGACAAGCAGCCGGTCCGCCCGTCCCGGGAGGTGCACGCACGGTCGTCATGGTCGCATGGCGATCGCCTGGCCACCTGCCGTTGGGCCCGAGCGGCGGCAGTTTTCCAGCAGTGCATCAGGGCGGGCTTGCGCGGAGCGCGCGAAGGCTTCGTGCCTTCCTCCAAACCCAGCCGAATTTTGATCCCCCGGCCGCGCGTGGCCACCGCGCGCGGCGCAGCGCCGTCAGATGAACACCGGCGCGCCCCAACGCCGCAGCAACCTCAAGATGCTGAAGGCAGCAAGATCCGCCGGATCGCCGCCCGGCGGCACTGGGGGCGCTTCGACCACCAGGCAGCCATCCGAACCTGCCGACCGGAATGTCAGGCGATGGGTCGTACGGATCGCCGCTGGGTCGGCCACCATCGTGACCGCGGTCGCATCCAACCCGATGCCGGCCAAGGCGATGCCGACCGCCAGGTTGCAGTTGTGCGGGAAATCCTGTCCCGCCTCTCGCGCCGAGCCAGACCAGACGGTGGTAGCCGCCCCCATGCCATCCAGGTCGAAGCGATCCCGGATCAGGGTCCGCGCAAAGCCACGCGGCGGACGACTGGACCAGTAGGACACCTCGGTCAGCCCCGATTCACGCGCCGCCCCCAGGATGTCGAGCGAGCCCATGGTGCCGGGCGGAATCACCAACCTGCCCGGCCCGGCGGCACTGACCGTGTCGAGCAAGGCCCGGTCGCAGAAGGCGCCGAGTGACAGCGGGAGCAGGTCGGCCCCTGCGCGCAGCACCGGCAGCGCCGCCTCGCGCAGCAATTCGGCGCCCGCCACCTCCACCACCATGCGCGGCGCCAGCGCCAGCACGTCGTCGAGCGCAGTTGTCACCAGCGCACCGGGCAGAAGCGCCCTTGCGGCCGCGACCTGGGACGGCCGCACCAGCACGGCGGCGACATCGGGGCGGAAGCGGGCGATGCGGCGGCCGATGCGGCCAAAGCCGAGCAGCGCGTAGGAAGCGATCATGGCGGGCAGACTATGTGCTGGTGCGGCGCCGGCAAGGCTTCCGCCGCGAGCACCGCGGCGCCAGACTGCGCGCCTGAAGGAGTTCCTGCCCCATGGCCCTGCGCTGCGACCTGATCCTGCGGGATGTCACTGTCTTCGACGGCACCGGTGCCGATCGCATCATCGCCGATATTGGCGTCACCGGTGACCGCATCGTCGCGGTCGGCGACCTGGGCGGGGCTTCGGCCGACCGCGAGGTGATCGGCACCGGCCGCGCCGTGGCCCCGGGCTTCATCGATGCGCATACGCATGACGACCGGGCCGTGCTCTGCGGCCCCGCCTGCATGACCTGCAAGATCAGCCAGGGCGTCACCACCGTCGTGGTCGGCAATTGCGGCGTCAGCCTGGCGCCGGCGCGATTCACCAAGGCACCGCCGCCGCCGCTGGACCTGATCGGCGCCGATGGCTGGTGGCGCTTCGACAGCTTTGGCGACTACGCCCGCGAATTGGCAGCCCAGGGCTCGGAAGTGAACACCTATGCGTTGGTCGGCCACCAGACGCTGCGGGTCGAGGCGATGGGGGGCGATGTGCTGCGCCCCGCGCGCGACGGCGAGATCGAGCACATGCACCGGCGGCTCAAGCAATCCTTGGCCGAAGGCGCCTCAGGCTTTTCCACCGGCCTCTACTACGCCCCCAACATGCATGCGACGACGGAGGAGGTGATCGCCGTCGCAGACGCCCTGCGCCCCACGGGCGGGATCTATTCCACCCACATGCGGGACGAGGGCGACCGCATCTGTGCGGCGATCGAGGAGACCGCCAAGATCGGCAAGCGCGCCGGGGTGCAGGTCCACATCAGCCACCACAAATGCTCGCTGCCGGAAAACTGGGGCCGCAGCACCCAGACGCTGCCGCTGATCGAAGCCATCGCGGCGGGCCAGCCCATGGCCTTCGACATGTATCCCTATCCGGCCGGATCGACCGTGCTGATGCCCGACCGGCTGCGCGACGACATGCGGGTTATCGTCACCTGGTCCGTGCCATACCCCGAGATGGCCGGGCGCGACCTGACGGACATCGCCCGCGGCTGGAACACCGACATCAAGGCGGCCGCCGAACGGCTGCTGCCGGCGGGACAAATCACCTTCCAGATGGATGAGGAGGATGTGCGCCGGATCATGGCGCATCCGCTGTCGATGATCGGCTCCGACGGAATCCCGCACGATGCCTTTCCGCATCCGCGCCTCTGGGGAACCTTCCCGCGTGTGCTAGGGCACTACGCTCGCGGGCTTGGCCTGTTCAGCATGGAGACCGCCGTTCACAAGATGACCGGCCGCGTGGCGGACACCTACGGCATGGTCGATCGCGGCGTCATCCGTCGCGGCGCCTACGCCGACCTCGTGCTCTTCGACCCGGCCACCGTCATCGACCGCGCGACCTTCGAGACGCCGATGGTGATGAGCGAGGGGATCGAGGAAGTCTGGGCCAATGGCGTCGCGACCTTTGCCAAGGCCGCCGCGACGGGGGCCAAGCCCGGGCGGCTGGTCACACGCAACCGCGCGTGATGGGACCGCTCGGGGAAAGATGCGCAACCAGTCGTCCCGCATCGGGATGACCCGCCAGTGGTGGGCCGACGCCTCGTTCAAGGCGCGATCCAGCCGCCTGATGTGGCTGTCGCGGTCATGGGCCTATTCGCGCAGCCCATCGTCGTGGTGCACGATCATCACCAGCCGTCGCCCCGCGCCTTCGGTCGTGTAGCGCAGCATCCCGTAGTCGCCGTCCGAATTGCCGAAGGCTCCGATCGGACGGGCGCCGATGTGGCGCGCGATCCCGGCCGGCTTGCCTGGCTGCATGCACGCTCCCGCCCTTCTATTCGCTGAAGCGCTGCCACGGGCGGGGATTACCGGCCAATGCTGGTTTGGAAATCTGTCCCTACCGGAACATCCATATGCCGCAGGTGCGGGACCTGCGCCTGGTGCAGGCCATCGGCGAACACGGCAGCCTGGTGCGGGCGCCATGCACCCCGCCTTCCCGGGGCTGGTGCATTAAAGCCCAGCGGTAGCGCTCAGGCCGCTGCGGCATGGCGATGGCGTGGCGGCGGTGAATGTGGCGCTGGCCCTGCCCGAACTCACACGGGGGGGCGGCGTATTGCCGTTTCGCGAGCCTTGGGTCTCTGTCCATCCTGGCATCCTGCGGCTTCGCAATCACCCAAAGTCCGAAGTCGAGCGCGTGTTCCAAGACCTGCTGCACCACGTCGATGCCACCTGCGCGCGCGACGCGCTGGCCTGGTGCGCGGCCGCGGAGTTTTCGACCGATTGCGGTTGATCCTGTGCCCGGCAGGTCGCGATCGGGCCGCCTGGCGAGGCGAAGGTGACGATGCCACGCCCGGCTGCCGGTAGTGACGGGCGCCAGATTATGGTGCCAGCCTGCGCGCGGAGGATCCCTGTCATGCGCCACCCGATCGTCATTCTGTTGTTGGCCGGTTTCGGCCTGCCGGGCTTTGCCGCCGACCTGCCGGTGCGGGGCATCACCCTGTCCTCGGCCGGGGTCGCGCAGGTGGAGCGCGCGGGGCCGGTGGAGGGGGGAGGGGTTGCGACCTTCCGCCTGCCGCTGAACGACGTGGACGACCTGCTACGCTCGCTGTCCGTCGCTGATCCCGCCGGCGCGGTCGTGGGCGTGCGCCTGCCGGCGCAGGACCTGGAGGCCGAGGCCTTTCGCGGCCTGCCCCTGCGGCCGGAGGATTTCTCGTCCCGCGTCACGCTGCTGTCGGCCTTGCGTGGCCAGGCGGTGACAGCCGGCGGCGCGGAGGGGCGCATTGCGGACGCTGCCGAGGCAGCCGAAGGCGCATTGCGGCTGACGCTGGTCACGCCCGAGGGCCTGCGCAGCGTCGTGCTGCGCGACGGCGACCAGGTGCGCTTTTCCGATGCCGCCCTCGGCGCGCGGATCGCCCGCGCGGCCGAGGCCGTGGCCGCCGCCCGAAGTGCCGACGAACGTCGCATCACCATCGCGCTGACCGGTCCGACGACGCGCGAGGTCGCCGTCGCCTATGTCGCTGGCGCACCGGTGTGGAAGCCTTCCTACCGGCTGTTCGTGCCGGGTCTCGGCGCGGTCGCCGAGGCGCGCATCCAGGCCTGGGCGGTGGTCGAGAACGCCACCGGCAGCGACTGGGAGGACGTGCGCCTTACCCTGGTTTCCGGCGAGGCCGCGGCATTCCGCCAGGCGCTGTTCACGCCGATCCGGCCGGAGCGGGTGGAGATGCCGGTCCGGGTTGCCGATGCGGTGCTGGTGCAGGCCGACACCGGGGCCCGGCCAGCGCCGCCTCCGCCGCCTGTGATGGCGATGCCTGCCCCTGCGCCCATGGCGGCCATGGCGCGGAGTGTTGCGGCGGCATCCGAGGCCAGCGCGCCCGCGGCCCCCGCCATCGCCGCGGCCTCGGCCGGGCGCGTCGCCTTCCGCTTGCCGCAACCGGTGGACCTGCGCGCAGGGGAGACCGCGAACCTGCCGTTCCTGGATGCCCGCCTGCCGGCCGAAAGGGTCTGGTGGGTGCAGGATTTTTCCGCGCGCAATCCGCTTTCCGCCGCGCGCATCACCAATACCAGCGGCAGCACGCTGCCCGATGCGCTGGCCTCGGTCTTTGGCACGACGGGGGCGGAGGCGGGGGGCTACCTCGGCGATGCGGAACTCCGCGCCCTGCCGGCCGGCGAACAGCGCCTGCTGGCCTTTGCCCGCGACCGCGACGTGCTGATAACCCGCGGCGGCGGCACCAGCACGGACCGGACCATGCGGGTGGAGCGGCGGCGCGGCGGCCTGCTGGTTGTGCGGTTGCAGCGCCAGGAGGTGTCGCTGGCAATCGACCCCAAGGGCACGGCCGGCACCATGCTGGTCGATGTCGCGCGACAGTCGGGCATGACGCCGCGCTTCACCGTGGCCGCGGAGGGCGATTTCGGCCTGCGGCATGAGGTGAGCCTGGCGGGCGGGCCGGTCACGCTGACCCTGCCCTTCGAGCGCGAGGTGACCAATGAGATCGTGCTGTGGGACCCGGGCCTCGGCGACCCCGGCCGCATCGTCTGGCGGCAGTTCGATGTGGAGCAAAACCTGCGCCGCCTGCCTGGCGGGCCGGGCAACCTCGAAAACCTGCGCGACCTGCTGGCGCGCATGGCGCCCGAAGCGCCGGGCCGTACCATCCTGGCCGAGACGGTGGACCGCCTGGCCGAGGCGCGCGCAGCGCTCGACGCGTTTCGCCTGCGCCTGCGTGAACTGGTGACCGCGGAGGCCGCGCTGGCCCGCGCCCGCACCGCGGTCGAGGATCGTAGCGGACCGGAACGCGAGGCCGCCCGACGACGGTTGAATGAGGCGAGCGTGGCTGTGGAACGGGCCGGGACCGCAACCGACACGGCGTGGGATGCCTGGATCGACCGCGTTCAAGCTATTTTAGGGGGTTGACTGCCACTTTGGGCTGGAGAGGTTGCATACAACTCTCGCAACGCGAGTATGGTGCAACCAAGCGCTGTGGAAGGATTCGGCCAAGTGGAGCGGGAGATCGCCAAGTTGGCCAAGGCCTGCCATCTCGGTGATATCCGGTACACCGCCTACCCGGCGGTGGTCTTTGCCGAGATCCCGCTGATACCGGCCGAGGACTCGCTGGCCCTGCCAGCCCCGACCCTGGAACCCGTGGCGCAGGACGCGGCGCCTACAGCGTCGGAATCAGGATCGAGCGGCGCCCTGGCGGCCGCGCCGCGACCCGACGTTGCCGCTGCGCCACCGGCGGCAGCATGGCCGGTCGTCGCCGAGGCGCCGGCAGCACAGCCCTGGCCTGCGAACGCGCCGCGCCTGGACGCCGCGCTGGTGCCAGTGACCGCTTTTACCGCGCCACCACCCCCGCCGGGCTGGGTTTCACCGGGCTGGACTCCCGCGCCGGTCGCCAGCCCGGTTTTTGTGCCGACGGCGGGAGGCGGGGGCTTCTGGGCCGCACCACCACCCCAGGCCTATGCACCGCACCCCTACGCGCCCCAGCCCTATGCGCCCCAGCCCTACGCGCCCCCGGCGTATTCGTCGCCACCCGCCTATCTGCCCCACGGCTTTCCGCCCCACGGCTATCTGGCACCGCCCTATTTGCCACCGCCCTATTTGCCACCGCCCTATCCGGCGCAGGCCTATGCGCCACCGGGCTATTCCCCGCCGGCATATCCAGCTTCCGCTGCCCCGCCCCAAGCCGCCGCCGTGCCGCCCGCCGCCGTGCCGCCCGCCGGCGGCGCGCCGGCAGCCGTCATGAACCGGTTGCGCCGTGACGGGCCGACCGTCGCCGGGCCCCGGCGTTTCGCCTTGCTGGACGAGACCGCGGCCATCGTTTCCGCCCACGAGGCCGGGATTGATAAGCCCGACACGGCCAGAACCGAACCGCTGTCGACGCCGGTCCGCCCGGCGCGTCGCACCAGCCCTGGCGCCGCCGCGGTGCCGGCATCCGGGACCCGTTGGCCTTGACCGTCTGCGCGCCCGCGTGCCGCTGATCGCGTTCAGTTCGCCGAAGGGCGGCGTCGGCAAGACCACGCTGGTCGCGCAGGTCGCTGGTGTGCTCGCCCGCAAGGGCCACGTGGTTCTGACGCTCGACCTCGATCCACAGAACGCCCTGCGCCTGCACCTTGGCCGCCCGATGCGGGACGAAAGCGGGTTCATGGCCAGCCTGGGCCGCAGCCCAGCCTGGCGTTCGGCCCTGCGGGAAACGCCCTCCGGCGCAGGCTTGCTGGCCTTTGGCATGGTCGATCAGCAACGTGCGCTGGAACTGGGCGCGACCCTGCTGGATCAGCCGGATGCCCTGGCTGGCCCGGTGCGCGACATGCTCGCCGATCCCGACCTGGTCCTGCTGGTCGATACCCCCCCCGGCGCCAGCGCCGCCCTGTCGGCCATCGTGCCGCTGATCGACCTGCTGGTGGTCGTGCTGCTGGCCGATGCCGGCAGTGGAACGCTGTTCCCCGAAATCGCCGCCGGCCGGCACCTGGGTCGCGGCGCGCCTGCCGCACGCGTGGCCGAAAACGCCGCCGTCGTGCTGAACCAGGTGGACTTTGAAAGTCCGCTCAGCGCCGCCGTCATGGAACTCGCCATCGAGAGCCTCGGCGATCGGCTCATCGGCGCTGTTTGCCGTGACGAGCGTGTGGCCGAGGCCTTGGCAGAAAAGCGTCTCCTGGTCGACCTCGGGCAGAATGCCGGCGGTGCTGCCGAGGACCTTCACCTGTTGACCGAGGCGATCATCCGCCGCGCGCGGCTGGCCCTGCCCGGGCGTCGCCGGGCCCACGCACCGACCTTGTTCGACTGGGGAATGCGCTGATGTCCATGGCCCTGCCCGCACATCCCGGCCGTGGTGCCCGCCTGTTGCGCACACTGTCGATCGGCACGGGTCTGCTGCTGGCGGTTGCCGTCATCACCATGCCGATGAGCGCCTGGGAACAAACGGTGCTGACCATCTGCGGTGTCGTGGCCTTCCTTATGATCAACCGCAGCCCGTCGCGCATGGCCAGCCTGACGCTGATCTGCCTGTCGATGATCATCACCCTGCGCTACCTGTTCTGGCGCGTGACCGACACGCTGGAGTTCGAGACAGTCTGGCAAACCCTGCTCGGCGGCGGCCTGGTGCTCGCCGAAGGCTATGCCGCCGTGTTGCTGGCGCTGTCCTATCTGCAATCGGCCTATCCGCTCGACCGCAAGCCCGTGCCGATGCCGCGCGATGTCGAAAGCTGGCCGGTCATCGATGTCTTCGTGCCGTCCTACAACGAAAGCCTGGATCTGGTGCGCCCGACCGTGCTGGCCGCGATGAACATGGACTGGCCACGCGAAAAACTGAACGTTTGGATCCTGGACGATGGGCGGAGGCCGGAGTTCCGCGTCTTCGCCGAACAATGCGGCTGCGGCTACATCATCCGCCCCGACAACCTCGGCGCCAAGGCCGGCAACATCAACCACGCGCTGAAATACACGTCGGGCGAATACATCGCCATCTTCGACTGTGACCACGCGCCGACCCGATCCTTCCTGCAGATGACGGTCGGCTGGCTGCTGCGCGACCGTCGCATCGCGCTGGTGCAGACACCGCACCACTTCTACAGCCCCGATCCGTTCGAGCGGAACCTCGCGCGCAAGCGGCCGGTGCCGAACGAGGGGCTGCTGTTCTACGGGCTGATCCAGCCGGGGAACGACCTGTGGAACGCCGCCTTCTTCTGCGGTTCCTGCGCCGTCATCCGCCGCAGCGCGTTGATGGACGTCGGCGGCGTACCGCACCAGACGGTGACAGAAGACTGCCACTGTTCCTTCCTGATGCAGCAGAAGGGCTGGCATACCGCGTATCTGCGCGTGCCGCTCGCAGCGGGGCTGGCGACCGAGCGCCTCGCCCTGCACATCGGGCAGCGCATGCGCTGGGCCCGCGGCATGCTGCAGATCATGCGGCAGGAGAACACGCTGTTCGCCCACGGGCTGAACTGGATGCAGCGGCTGTGCTATTTCACCGCCGGCTTCTCCTTCCTGTTCTCCCTGCCGCGGATCGTCTTCCTGACCGCGCCGCTGGTCTATCTCTTCCTGGGCGAGAGCGTCATCGCGGCCAGCCCGCTCGCCATCATCGCCTACGGCTTTTCGCACCTGTTCCATGCCATCGCGACCACGGCGCGGATGAACGGGCGCTTCCGCCATTCCTTCTGGTCCGAGATCTACGAGGCCTCGCTCGCCGCCTCCCTGCTGCCGGTGACCATCCTGACGCTGTGGGATCCGCGCAAGGGCAAGTTCAACGTCACCGACAAGGGCGGCACGCTGGATGAAGGCTATCTCGACATCCGCGCGGTGCTGCCGGCGCTGATCGTGTTCGTCCTGTTGGTGGTCGGGTTTTCCATCGGCATCTGGGGCTGCTTCACGGCCGAAAGCGGGTCGCTGGAATTCCAGGCCTATCTGCTCAATACCATCTGGGCCGGCATGTGCCTGATCCCCGTCTCGGCCAGCGTCGCGGTCGGCCGGGAACGCGAACAGGGCCGCAACCGCGCCCGGGCACCGGCCGAGATTCCGGTCGAACTGCATCAGCCCGATGGCACGCGCGTGGCAGCCCGGACGCAGGACATTTCGCTGTCCGGCGCGCGACTGCTGCTGCAACGCCCGCTCGGGATCGCTGACGGCGACGTGCTGCGGGTGGACTTCCACTCCTGCGGCGATCTGATCGAACTGCGCGCGAAGGTGCTGCGCTGGGAAGGGACCGCCGCCTTCCTGCAATTCGAGATCGACACCCTGGCCGAGGAAGGGGCCGTCAGCCGGCTGTTCTTTGGTCGCCCCGATGCCTGGCTGCACTGGGACCATTGGCCGAAGGACAAGCCTTTGCGTGCGTTGAAGGATGTGGTGATGGCGACGGCCGCCGCGGTGTTCGTGAAGTACCGGTTCGGCGTGCTGAAGGCGTCGCCGCGCAGGCCGGTGCCAAGGCCCAGCGGGCCGGTCCGGGTGTCGGACGTGGTGCCGCCCCGCAAGCCCGGCACCGCCGCCGCCCAGGTGGCGGCCAGGGCAGCTGCGGCAGCCCTGCTGCTGGGTCTGATGGCTGCCCCCGCCGCACGCGCCCAGGTGCCCGCCACCCAAGCCGCCCCGCAATCGGACCCCTTGCCCGAAGGGGCAAGGAACGTGCGCCTGCTGCTGCGCGACCTCGGCCTGCGCAGCCCGATGCAGCTGCGCGGCATCTCCGACCTGCAGGGTGTGCTCTTCGGCCTGCGCGCGGATGAGGTCGTGACCGCGGGCCGGCTGTCGGTGATGGGTGGGGCCTCGCCCTCGCTGATCCCCTCGCTCAGCCAGGTCGCCGTCACGCTGAACGACCAGGCGGTCGGTACGGTGATGCTCGACCCCACGCGGCAGACCTTTGGGCCGCTGGAATTTGACCTCGACCCGCTGTTCTTCAGCGAGGTGAACCGGCTGAACTTCCGCTTCTCCGGGCGCTACGCCGTCGAATGCAACGACCCGTTGTCGGGCCTGCTCTGGGCCACGGTATCCGATCTTTCCAGCCTGTCGCTGCGGATCGAACGCCTGCCGCCGGTGCGCGACCTGGCCCGCCTGCCCGAACCGCTGTTCGACCGCCGTGTGCAGCATGGCATGCTGACCCTGCCCATCGTGCTGCCCGAAACAACCGGCCCCGCCGGGCTGCGCGCTGCGGCGATCGCCGCTTCCTGGTTTGCGGTGCAGGCCGACTACCGGGGGGCCAGCTTCCCGGTCGAACGCGCCGTGCCGGCGAATGGCAACAGCGTGGTCATCGCGGTCGGCGCGGATGCCGTGCCGGGCCTGGCTTTACCGCGCATGGAAGGCCCCACCCTGGCCCTGGTCGGCAGCCAGACGGACCCCTTCGGCACCATCCTGGTCATCGGTGGCCGGACCGAGGCCGAGGCCGTCGCCGCCGCGACCACGCTCGCCGTCGCCCGCGGCGCCCTGGCAGGCGAGATTGCCCGCGTGGCGCCCCCGGTGCTGCCCGCGGCCGTGCCCTATGCAGCACCGCGCTGGCTGCCGCCGGGCGGTTCGGTCAGCTTCGGTGGGCTGGTGGACCGGTCCGAACTCCAGGCCTCGGGCTATTCCTCCGGCACCATCCGCGTGCCCTTCCGCACCGCGCCCGACCTTTACACCTGGCGCAACCGCGGCCTGCCGGTTGATCTGCGTTGGCGTGCGCCGCCGGGACCGATCCTGGACGTCGGCACCTCGCGGCTCGATGTCTCGCTCTCCGATACCTACCTGCGCTCCTTTCCCCTCGGCCAGATGCCGCTGTGGTGGCCGCTGCAATGGGTTGTGGACCGCACCATCGGCGATGCCGGCGCGCACCGGGGCCGCGTGACCCTGCCGACCTACCTGCTTCTGGGGCGCGAGGAGTTGCAACTGCGCTTCGACATGCGGCCCATGTCGCGCGGCGATTGCGTCGCCGTGCCGGCCGATGTGCGGGCCGCGATCGACCCCGAAAGCCGGGTGGATATCAGTGCGGCGCATCGCTACGCCCGGCTGCCGAGCCTCGGCTTCTTCACGTCGGGCGGCTTCCCCTTCACCCGCCTGGCCGACCTGTCAGGAACCGCGGTCGTGCTGCCGGACCGGCCCAATGCGATCGAGACGGGCGCCTTCCTCGACCTGATCGGCCAGATCGCCGCGATAGTCGGCGCACCGGCGACAGGGTTGCAGGTGGTGAACGCTACGGGTGTGAACACGGTCGCCGGGCGTGACCTGATCGCCATGGGCGCCTTCAACCGCCTTTCGGCCTTCGGCAACCTGCTGCGGGAGGCCACCGTGCGGGTGGAGGCCGAGCGCCTGTCGCTGGCCCTGCCCGACATGCTGCAGGACTTTCGTTCGCTGTTCATCGACGTCCCCAGTTCCGCCGAGCGTACCCGCGCCACGGTGGCGCTGAACGATGCGGGCGATGGCATGGGCGTGCTGCTTGGCGTTGAGAGCCCACTGCAGGCGGGCAAGTCCGTGGTCGTGGTCACCGGCACCACCCCGGCCGCGATGGCGGCCATGGTTGCGGCGCTGCGCGACCCCGACCTGCAGCCCCGCATCCAGGGCGACATCAGCATCCTGTCGGGCGGCCGGATCCAGTCGTATCGCACGACCGCGACCTATGGCGTCGGCGAATTGCCGCCCTGGCTCATGGTGCAGGTGTGGCTGGCCAATCAGCCCTACCGCGTCCTGATCGTAATGCTGATCGCGGCGTCAATGATTGGCATACCATTGTACTGGATACTCCGCCGGCGCGTCGCAAATCGCTTGCGCGCCCGGACGCCGGAGGCGCAGCCATGACGTGCGACCAGTCCCTCGGCTCGGGGGGGCCACGTCTCCAGCCGATGTCTGAGGGGGATTGACCGTGCGGGGGATCACACGCGCCAGGCGGGGGCTGCCTGCGGCCTTGTTACTCGGCTTGCCTCTTGCTTCGGCGCCGGCAGCGGCGCAGGACGGCGCGGTGCGTGCGCCGGTACCGGGCGCGGGCCTCGCTCAACCGGCCGAGGCACCGCCTGCGCCATCAGGCGGCGCGATTGCCGTGCTGATCCGCCAGGCCGAACGCTGGCTGGCACAGGACCGCGCCGATCTGGCCGCGTCCTCGATCGAACGCGCCCTGGTCGCTGACCCCACCAACCCCGCGGCCCTGGCAGTTGCCGCCCGGGTCGAGGCGGCGCGCGGCAATCGCGATGCAGCGACTTCCACATTGAACCGGCTGCGCGCGGCTGGTGCCTCTGACGAACAGCGCGCCGTCGCCGAACAGGCGGTGCGCGCCGCGACCATCGACCGCGCCGCCATCGACGATGCCAGGCGCCTGGCGCGCGAAGGCCGGCCTTCCGAAGCCGTGGCGCGCTATCGCGCCGCTTTCGGTGGTGCTGCGCCGCCCGATGCCTTCGCCCTCGAATACTATGAGACCCTGGCGGGGACCGAGGCCGGTGCCGAGGAAGGCCGCCGCGGGCTGGCGCGGCTCGCCGGCCGCCCAGGTGCGACGGGCCGCGCCCTGCTGGCCAATGCCCAGGCTCTCACCTTCGCGCCGGCGACGCGGGCTGAGGGCATCGCTGCCCTGGCGCAGATCGCCAACCGGCCCGATGTCGCTGCCGAGGCCAGGCGCGCCTGGCGGCAGGCGCTTGCCTGGTACGGAAACGACCCGTCGGCGCTGCCGCTGCTGGACGCCTATCTGCAACGCTTCCCCGACGATCCCGAAATCCGCCGCCGGGCGGAAGCCGCCCGTGCGGTGCCGCCGCCCGACCCCACGGCCGATCTGCGCCGCGAGGGCTTTGCCCGGCTCGACGCGGGCAACCTGCGCGGCAGCGCGCAGCAGTTCGAAGCCGCAATAGCCGCCAATGCGAATGACGCCGACGCACTGGGCGGCCTCGGCGTGATTCGACTGCGCGAGGGGCGGAACGCCGAGGCGCGGCAGTTGCTGGAACGCGCGATCGCCGCGAGCCCAGGCCAGGGCGCGCAATGGCAGCGCGCGCTGGATGGTGCTTCCTACAGCCAGGAACTGGCCGATGCGCGCGTCGCCTTGCGGCGTGGCGACCTCGATGCCGCCGACACCATCCTGCGTCGCGCGGCCCAACGTCAGGTCGAGGACCGTACCGATGTCGAGGCCATGCTCGGCGAACTCGCGCTGCGCCGTGGCGACGCGCCGGGTGCCGAACAGCGCTTCCGCGCCGCCCTGGCGCGCCGGCCCAATTTCCCGCCGCCCGCCACCGGGCTCACCCCGGCCCTGCGCGCGCCGGGCCGCGGAGCCGAGGCGGTGCCCGTGCCCCGGGTCGCCGGTAGTGAGCCAGCGCCTGGCGGCGGCCAGGTCGGCAATCTGCGCGCCGAGGCCGCCCGCGCGGCCGACCCCGGTGTTGCCGCAGCGCTGCTGCGCAGTGCCGTGGAACTCGCCCCCAACGACCCCTGGGTGCGGTTGGATCTTGCCCGCGTGCTGCGGCGCGAAGGCCGCGGCGCGGAAGGTCGTGCTCTGGTCGATGCATTGGCCGTCCGCGACGGCGCCGGCAGCGACGCCATCTATGCAGCCGCCCTTTTGGCCGATGAGGAAGGCCGGCCGGACGAGGTCGATGCGTGGCTGTCGCGCATCCCGCCCGGTCGGCGCAACGCCGACATGGCCAGGCTCGCCGGCCGTGCGCGCATGCAGCGCGATGTCGCCACGGCGGCCGCGCGCTTCCCGATTTCGGCAACAGAGTCGCGCCGCGCCCTGCTGACTATCGCCGCGAGGCCGGATCCGTCCGGGGCCACCGCCGCGGCCGTGGTGCGCGCACTCGGCGAGGTTGGCGATACGGTGGGCGCGGCCGAGGCGGTGCGCGTCGCCCAGGCCGCGAACCGTGGCGCTGGGGCAGGTGCCAGGCTGGCCGTCGCCGGCGCCCTGCTCGGCACCGGCCAGGAACCCGAGGCCATGGCCATCATCGACAGCCTGGACGGGCTGGCGCTGACCGCCGAGCAACGTCGCGACGTGGTGGCGCTGCGTGCCGGCGTGGCGATCCGCGCGGCCGACCGGTTGAACGAGGAAGGCGAGCAAGCCCAGGCCTTTGAACGGCTGCGCCCGGTGCTCGCCGCCGATCCCCAAAGCACCGAGGCGCGATTGGCGCTCGGGCGGCTGTACCAGGGCGCGCGCCAGCCGACGGAGGCGTTGCGCGTCGCCGAGGCGCTGCTCGTGCGCGACCCGCGCAACATCGACGCGCGCCGCGCCGCGGTCGAGGCGCTGATCGCCATGGGAGACCGACGCCGGGCGGAAGCCCAGGTCGCCGAGGCGCTGAGCCTGACACCGCGCGACAGCCGCGTATCGCTGCTGGAGGCCCGGGTCGCCCGAGCCTTCGGCGACGACCAGCGGGCACAGCGCGTGCTGCTGGCCGCAGCGAGCCAGCGCAACGCCGAACTGGGGCGGATCGCCGGACCCGCCATCGGCGTCGCCCCGGGCGCCGGGAGCACCTTGCCGGCGTTGCCCACGCAGATCGCCGGCACGATGGAAAACCCCTTCGCCCGCACTGGCCCGAGCCGCGCCGTGGTGCCGGTGGCCGGTGTGCCGCAGGACCGGATCGCGCGCGAAATTGCCGAGCAGCTCGCCCTGGTGCGGGATGATACGGCCACGCGTGCCTCACTCGGCGTGGCGGGGCGGTTGCGCTCGGGCGACCCGGGGCTGGATCGCTTGCAGGAAGCCGCCGTGCCGCTCTCGGCCAGCGTCGCCCCCGGCGCGATCGGCGGTCGGCTGACTGCCAACGTTCTGCCGGTGACGATCGATGCCGGCAGCGTCAACCTGAACAGCCTGCAGTCGGCGGCGCGCTTCGGCACCAATCCGCTGGCTTTCTCGACGCCGGTGGCGCCGAAGGACACGACGGCCTCCGGTGTCGGGCTCGGCATCGCCTATCGGCGGGGCGACAGCTTCAATTTCGATCTCGGCGTCTCGCCTCTCGGCTACCAGTCCACCAACATCGTGGGCGGGATCGAGGTCGCGCCCCGCATCACCGACAGCCTGCGCGTGCGGCTGACGGCCGAACGACGCTCGGTGACCGACAGCCTTCTGTCCTGGTCGGGCATGACGGATCCGCGCAGCGGCCAGGCCTGGGGTGGCGTCACCCGGACGGTCGGCCGGGCGCAGGTCGAACTTCCGCTCGGTCCGGGCTACATCTATGCAGGCGGCGGCTACGGCAGCTTCACCGGCGAGAATGTCGCCAACAACAATCGGGTCGAGGCCGGGGTCGGGTTTTCCTACCCGGTCTATCGCAGCGGCAACAACGAATTGAGCACCGGTGTGGACCTGGTCTATTTCGCTTATGACCAGAACCTCCGATACTTCACGCTCGGGCAGGGCGGCTACTACAGCCCGCAATCCTATGCCGCAATCAACGTGCCGCTGGATTTCCGCGGACGGCTTGGCGATGTCGGCTACCGGCTTGGTGCGACGGCGGGCTACGTGAATTGGCGCGAGGATGCGAGCCTCGTGTTCCCGAACAACGCGACGTTGCAGAGCCAACTGGTGCAGGCCGCACGCACCAACAGCCAGCTCGTTACCGCCTACCCCGGCCAGTCGCAGTCGGGCTTCATCGGCGGCGTCCGCGCCGACCTCGACTACGCACTGACCGACAACACAAGCCTTGTCGGCCAGTTCAGTTTCAACAAGGCCGCGCAGTGGGATGAGACCAGGGTGCTGTTCCGGTTGCAGAACCGCTTCTGACGCTCAGCGCACCGCAGCCAGGGTTCGGTCGGTAAGGCCACGGTCGGCGGCCACTGCGATGGCGGTGGCGACCGATTGCAGTCCACGGATCGTCGCATCCAGGTTGCCCAGCAATTCAGGCGCACGGACGGCGAGGTTGCGTGAGATTCTGGCCGACGGCTGAGCATCCACCAGATGCTCTGTCCCCCGCATCAGCGCCGTGACTTCCTGGCCAATGCCGTCCAGCCGCAGCAGGGTGGCCGCGATCGCCGGCTCCTCCTCGGCCGCCATGCGGCCGAGGATGGAGGTGGCGATGCTGGCCGGAGGTTCAGCGGCGGGCGATGCCTCGGCAAGGCGCGTTGCCGTCGCCTGCATGGCCTCGGCCGCCCGCGGCAGCGTGTCGGCCAGGCGGCAAAGGGTTTCGCTGGCCGGCACGATCGTGCCGCTGAGCCGCGCCAGTGATGCCTCGGAGCGGTCCAGCCGGTCCAGCGTGCGGTCCAGCGCGCGGTCGAGCGTGGGGCCGGCCAGGGCCAGCGCGTCCAGATGGGCGCGCAGCGCAACATTGGCCTCGGGCAGCAGGGCGGTAGCCGCGGTCATTTCGCGCGCGACCTGGTCCAACTGTGTCGCCAGCACGGGGGCCAGTTCCGCCGCCAGCACGGGACCCAACTGCGCCCGCAGGACCTCGGCCAGATGTGCCTCCAGAAGATGGGTGAACTTTGCCTCCAGGACCGGGGCGAATTCAGCCTCCAGCAGCGGCGCCAACCCGGCCGGCAGGTCCCGCAAGGCCTCGGCCGCGGTCGCTTCAACCCGGGCGGCGAGCGCCTGCGGCAGCGTGACCTCCAGGCTGGCGGCGGCGTCCTCCACGCGCAGCGCGGCGGCGTCGATTCGGTCCAGCAGCGGCGCCTGGACGGTGGCGCTGCGCAGGCTGTCGTCCAGCCGCGCGCCGGCTTCGCCCAGCGCGCTGGAGAGGTTTTCCAGGCGCGCCATCACGGCTTCAGGCGGAGCGGCGGCTGCAAGGCTCGCGTCCAGCGTGGCGACGATGCGGGCGGCCATGGCCTCGGGCATCGGCGCCAGGCTTTCGACCAGGCCCGAAAGGGTCGCGGCAACAGCCGCGTTCTCGCTCGCGGCCTGGGCTGCCAACCCTTCCAACCGCTCCGTCGCCTCGATCACGCCGATCGCCAGGGCTGGATCGGGACGGGCGGCCTCCAGCCGGGCCAGCGTGTTTTCCAACTGGGCTGCCGCCTCGGCCTGCCAGGCGCGCAGATGGGTCTCGACGACCTGCGGCACGGCGTCCAGCCGCTCGGTGAGGCCAGGCGGCAGGCTGGGCCCGGCCATCGGCGTGGCCAGGGCGCGTTCGGCGCGGGCGGTCAGCGCCTCGATCCGCTGCGCCTGGCGGTCGGCCAAGCCCGGCAAGGCACTCAAGGCCTGGGCCGCGAGGCCGCTCAACTCGGCGCTCTCGGTCAGGCGTGCATTGGTTGCGGCGGCCATCTCGGTCAGTTGCTGCCCGGATTGCCGGGCCTGGGCCAGCGCCCGGCTCGCTTCGGCGCCGTCGCGCTTCAGCCGCAGCATCTCCTCGGCCAAAGCGCGCACCACGGCGGACAGGGTGTCGCTGATTTCCGCCCGCTGCGGCGGGTTCGCGGCCGGCGAGGCCGGGCGCAACAGCCCCAGCAGCGCCGCCGCCAGGCCGCAGGCCGCAGCGATCAGCGGGGTTGCGGCATCGGTCAGCAGGCCGGTCGTCGCCGCCCCCAGCAGGCCGGCGGCAATGCAGGCCAGGACGCCGGCGGCAATGCCGATGGGGCCGATATGACGAAGCGGGGGGAGGGTCATCGCAGACTCCTGTCTCAGAGCAACCGGCCGAGCGGGCCGAGGTCGAGGTTCAAGTCTTCGGGCGCGAGGCCAAGCCGACCGCAGAGCGCCAGAACGGCCGCGCGGGTCGCCAGCAGCCCACTGCCGAGGCGCTCGACCTCATCATCGGTGACACTGCCGGCTTCCATCCGCCGTAGCGCCTGGCTTTCCAGCAGGCGACGCAGCAGTTCGACCAGCGTCAGCACCAGCCGCGCCAGGTCGCGTTCCAGTGCTGCGGGGTCGAGGTCGAAGCGTATCAGCGGGGCGGTTGTCATGGCGCGGCGACCCCCTGCGCGGGGGCGACGGCCACCAGCCGCGCCGCGGTATCGACCGAGGCCAGCAGCGCCCGTAGCCCGACGTGGATCAGGTCCACGCCCGCCAGCGAGATCACGATCTGCCCATCGAGCACGAGGCCGGTGTCGAGCAGATGGTCCAGCACATCCACCAGCGCCTGGTGCGGCGCGGCCGGGGGCGGCAGCGGCTGGCGAGGGAGGAAATCGATCAGGTCAGGCATCGGCCACCGCCATCCGCGCGAAGGCATAGGGCGGCCAGGGGCCGGAGAGGCGCAGCGCGAGGCCGCTGTCGGCGAGTTCGGCGGCCGCATCCTCCAGCGCAGCGCGCAGCGCCGGCACGCCGGCGTCGCGCAGCAGCAGCGACCAGGCTGCGACGCCTATCTCGGCCCGGGGTGCGCAGGCGCTGGCATGGGCGACGAGTGCACCGATCCGCGCCCCGATGGTCAGCGCCACCTCCTGCCGCCGGGCCAGCCGGGCGGCAACCACCGCGCGCTCCAGCCGTCGGCCGAGCAGGAAGGCTGTCCCGGCGCCGGCACTGGCCGCCTGGGCGGCCTGTGCCGCCAAGGCAGGGTTGCGTTCGCGCAGCCAGGCTTCGTGTAGCGCCGAATCCTCATCGAGGCCGAGCGACCATTCGCTGTGCCCTGCCACAGCCGCAAGCGCCGCCGAAAGCCTTGGGCCGCGGTCCCGCAGCCAGGCCCGCAGGGGGGCTTCGTCGGTGAACATGGCGCCGAAGGCCAGCGGCAGCACGGCGCCGCCGAGCCCTGCGACCACGCCATGATGGGCGGCGGCGCGCTCAGCCAGCCAGGTCGGGTCGTCGGTGCGGCAGCCGGGACCGGCCTCGAAGGGGGTGCGTTCCACCCGGCTGGCGACGGCGGCGATGCCGCCTTCCTCCAGCGCCAGGAATCCGGCGCCGGGCAGGATCGCCTCGACCGGGGGAGCCCGGCGTCCGGCGCCGACCACCGCATAGGCATAGAGAGCCTGGGCCATGTCAGGCGGCCTCCGCCGGCATGGCCAGGTAGCGGCCGGGGCGCGCCTGCATCGCGGCCAGGTCCAGCAGCCCCGACGGTTGGCGGGTCGCGGCCTGGCGCAGCAGGCGATAGGCGGCGCCGGCCTCGGCCATGGCATCCGCGCTGGATTGCGGCCCCTGGCGGTCCGGATGCAGGTCGGCGGCGATGCTGCGCCAGCGCTGGGTCAACTCCCGCGCCTCCAGCCGCGGCGGCAGGCCGAGCAGTTTCCAGGCCGCATCCACCGCGTGGCGGTCGGTGCTGGCAATGCGCAGGGCGCCGAGCGCCAACGGCGGCAGCGGGCCGCGCAGGTCGCAGCTGGCATTGGCCTGGGCCGCGGGTGGCAGGGCGGAGAGCGCCTGTTCGATCGCGGCTTCCCCGCCCGAAGGCACCAGCACCGTGGCGCCGGTTTCCGCGTCGCCGGCGGCGGGAATGGCCTCGGCGATGGCGATGACGCGCGAACGCAGCGCGTCGTGCAGCGCGCGGGTGCGGTCGGCGACCTCGCGCTTCAGCACCTCGGCCACGGCTTCCGCCAGGCCTGCGCGACCGCGGTCGCCGGCAATCAGCGCCACTTCATCGCGCCGCGCTGCCAGCACCGCCTCCGGCTGCCAGCGCAGCACCACGTCCCACTGGTGGCGCCGGCCGAAGCGGGCCAGGGCATCGGCCAAATCCGGCTCGGCGGCAGCGAGCAAGGCGCGCAATTCCGGCTCAGGGCAGATCGCCGCACCCGGGTCGCAGGCCAGCAGCGGGGCGGCCTGGCAGGCCGCTTCCAGCCGGCGCTGCACCGCGGCCAGCACCTTCAGCAGCCCTGCCCGGTCGCGCTTGAGGAAGAGCCGCCGCACCGAGGCCTTGGCCGGCTGGACCAGGGCGGCGATCCCGCCGAGGTCCCAGGCGCGCACGTCGTCACCCAGGCGCTGCGCCAGGAAGGCCGCACCCTCGCCCGGGACCAGCCCGAGCAACCTTACGTCGTGAGCCATTGCATCGCCTCCTGTTGTGCTGTCAGCGCGCGGGCGAAGTCGCCCGCGGTCACGCTGTCGGGGTCCTGGCCCTCGCCCACGCGGGCGAGGGCTTCCATCGCGGCACGGCGGCACAGCCCCGCGAGATCCGCGCCGACGAAACCGACCGTCGCTTCGGCCAGGGCCGCGCGGTCCACATCGGTGGCCAGCGGCATACGCCCGGTGTGGATGTCCAGGATCGCGCGCCGGCCGGCGGCATCGGGACGCGGCATTTCCACCACCAGGTCGAAGCGGCCGGGGCGCAGCAGCGCCGGATCCAGCCGGTCGAGCCGGTTGGTCGCCCCCAGCACCACGACGCCGGGTGGGTCGGCGATGCCGTCCATCTCGACCAACAACTGCGCCACCATGCGCTCGATCGTCGCACCCTCGCCGCCGCCGCGACGGCCGGCGATGGCGTCGATCTCGTCGAAGAACAGGATGCAGGGGGCGGCGGCGCGGGCGCGGGCGAAGGCGTCGCGCAGGGCCTTTTCGCTGGCACCCTGCCATTCGGTCAGCATCTCGGCCGCGCGGACGGCGATGAAGGCGGCGCCAGATTCGGTCGCCAGCGCCTTGGCCGCCAGCGTCTTGCCGGTGCCCGGCGCGCCATGCAGCAGCACCCCGCGCGGCGGCCGCAACCCGAGCCTGGCGAAGGACTCAGGCCGGCGCAGCGGCCATTCCACTGCGCGTCGCAGGGCTTCGCGCACGGGTGCGATGCCCGCGACCTCGGACCAGCGCACATCGGGCACTTCGACGAAGCATTCCCGCAGGGCCGAGGGCACGACGCTGCGCTGGGCTTCGGCGAAATCGGCGGCGGTCACGCGCAGTGTTTCCGGCGCCGCGGCCAGGCCCGCCGGCAACAGCGCACCCGAGCGCCGCAGGGCCGCCATCGCCGCCTCCCGGCACAGCGCCGCCAGGTCGGCGCCGACATGGCCCGGCGTCGCCTCGGCCAGGGTGTCGAGATCGACATCGGCGGCCAGCGGCATCGCGCGGCTATGCACCGCCAGGATCTGCCGCCGGCCGGGACGATCCGGCGGCGCGATGCGGATTTCGCGGTCGAAGCGTCCCGGCCGGCGCAGCGCCGGGTCCAGGCTGTCGGGCAGGTTGGTCGCGGCCAGCACCACCACCGCGCCGCGCCCGGCCAGGCCATCCATCAGCGTCAGCAATTGCGCGACGATCCGGCGCTCGACCTGCTTTTCGCCCGATAGCGCGTCGCGCTTGGGGGCGATGGCATCGATCTCGTCGATGAAGATGATGCTGGGCGCCTTCTTCTCCGCCTCGGCGAAGAGCGCGCGCAGCTGTTGTTCGGAGGCGCCGTAGAAGCGGTCGACGATCTCGGGGCCGTTGATGGCGATGAAATGCGCGCCCGTCTCGGTCGCGACGGCGCGTGCGATCAGCGTCTTGCCGGTGCCGGGCGGGCCGGTCAGCAGCACGCCCTTCGGCGGGGCGATGCCCAGCGCCTCGAAGGCCGCGGGGTGGCGCAGTGGCAGCTCGACCACCTCCCGCACCCGATCCAGCACGCGGGAAAGGCCGCCGATCTCCTCATAGCGCACGCCGGCCTCGGCGCTGCCGCCCGATTGCTGGATGACAATGCGGCTGGCTTCGTGCAGCAGCGCGGGGCCTGGTGGGTCGAGGCTTTGGATGCGCAGGCTGGCCTCGCCGCCGCCGACCAGCGCCAGGCGAAAGCCATCGCCCTGGCCGAGCGGCACGCCCTCCAGCGCGCGGCGCAGCAGGGCTTCGGGCAGGCGGGCGGCGCCGGCGACCGAAACGCCCAGCCGGTCGGCCAGGATGGCATCGGGCGCCGTCGCCACGGTCACGGTGTCACCGAGACCCAGCCCGGCGTTGCCACGGGTCGCGCCATCCAGCGCGATGCGCCCGGGGCTGCGGGCGCTGGCGCGCTGAGGCAGGGCGCGGGCATGGGTGGTCCGGCTGCCGGTCAGCGCGACCAGCCCGCCCGGGGCCAGGCCGAGGGCCGCCATGTCGGACGGGTCGAGCCGGGCGACGCCGCGCCCAGCTTCCTCAGCCAGTGCCGCGATGATGGTCAGCGTCGCGGTCATGTGCCGGTGCCGGTCCGGGCGCGCATCTCGCGCAGTTCCTGGAGCAGATGCGCCTCCTCGGCTTCGAAGGCGTCTTCCTCGATCTCGCCGGCGTCCAGCCGGGCTTCCAGCGCGATCAACGCCGTCTCGATCCGGCGCGGGTCGTTCCAGGCGGCGTCCACCGCCTCGTTTACCTTGTTCGCCAGCCATTCGACACCGCTGAGGGGGGCGGCGACGGGCAGCATCAGCAGCTTCAGCAGCAGGCTCATGCGGCCTGGGCGAGCCAATCGGCCCGCAGGGTGACGAAGTTGTAGGGCGGCACGGGGCCGATGTAGCGGAACAGCATGCGTTCATCCTGGGTATCGCCCAGTTTCCGCATGGCCGTGTCAAAGGCGCTTTCCTGTTCGCGCCGCACCAGGAAGGCGCGGTTCATGACCATGTTCTCGTCCAAAGCCTTGAGCGCCAAGCTGCGCTCGGCGATCGGGTCGAGCAGCGCGGTCAGCATTGCCGTGTCGGTTTCGCGCAGTTTCTCCACGGCGGTTTCCACGCGGCGGCCGAGTTCGATCCGCTCGTGGTAGGTCTGGCTGGACGGGCGTGTCTGCAGCCGGTCGCGCAGGCCCTTGATCGCGGGATCCGTGTCCAGGATTTCGCGGTAGGAGACGCCTTCCTTCCACGACGCCTTGACGCCGAGTTCGACGCAGCCGGCGATGCCGCTCAGCGCGCCGCGAAAGGCGCCGGCGTGTCGGTCCAGGCAGGTGGCCAGCTTGTCGGGGTCGCGTGCCACCGTGGCGAAGCGCATCGGCAGCACGTCGGTCACGGCGATGGCGCGTTCCAGCACGGCGGTGTGGCCCAGCATGTTGCGTCGGGTCTGGTCCGGCGGCTCCGGCGGGCTTTCGGCAACCAGGGCGGCCAGGCCGCCCGCGCCGTGCAACAACGACAGCGACGCGCCGCCAAGGCCGGGGCCGAGCGATGCCGGGTCGGGCAGGGCCTCGGCCATCACGATGCCGAAGACGTAGAGCGCGCTCATGCCCCATCTCCCGCGCGCGGCAGCCGCACTTCCACGATGCCATTGCGGGCCGCAAGCGTGATCGCGGCGGCATCGACCGGGCCGGGCAAGGCGATGCGCTTGTGCCAGCGGCGCGCGCCGGTGCTTTCCAGCACAAGGTCGCCGTCCTCGATGCGGGCGGAGAGGTCGGCGGCGCCGACACCCGGCATTTCAGCGAGGACCACGAGGCAATCGGGCTCCTCCAGGATATCCACGATCGGCTGGCGCGGCGGCGGTTCGGCCGCGGTTTTTGCTTGGGTGCGGGGCGGTGGGACGTGGCCGAAAGGCTCGGCGCGGGACAGGCCTTCGGCCGTGCGGATGGTGTAGCCGAAGACCATGCGGCCTTCCTTGCCGCCGATGTCGATGCTGCGCTCGCCCTGCTGCGCGGTCGCGGCGTTTTCGGCGAAGGCCTGCAGCCCTTCGGCCATGCGGCGCAGCCCGTCGATCAACCCACCGGTAGCGGCCTCGGGGTCAGCCGTCGCGCCCAGGCGGCGGGCAACGGAGGGTGGGTGGCGCAGGCGCTTCATGGCGTGACCCTCGCGGGGTTGGACAGCGCCTGTTCCAGCGCGGTGATGCGCTGGACCAGCGCCGCATTCTCGGCCTGCAGGGACTGCGTCTTGCCGGTCAGGGCGGCGTCGGCCTCCCACCAGCGGATGCCCATTTCCAGCGCGCGATCGACCGAGGCCACGACCAGGCGCAAGCGGATGGTGAGCAATTCCACGCCCACCAGGCTGACCGAGATGTCGCCCGCGACCACGATCCCCTTGTCGAGGATGCGTTCCAGGATGTCGGCCAGGCCGGAGCCGGCGACGCTGTGCTGGAGCGACATCAGCCGGTCTCGCCGCCCTGGCTGCGTAGGAAGCGGCCGGTGCGCTTCCAGCGCAGCACATTGCCGTCACCGTCGAGCTTCACCTCGAAGCTCGCGAGCAGGTCGTTGGTGCGCGGTATGGCGCGGTGTTCGATCATGTCGATGTTGACGCACCAGCCTTCGTCCTCGCGGTCGAAGCGGGCGACGGTCTCGGGGCTGAGGCCGGTGATCGCGGCCATCTGTTTCTTGGTGGCGGCAACGATCGAGGTGAGGTCCATGGCAGGGCTCCGTCAGTATTCGAGCAGGGCACCGCGCGGCGCGCGGGCCTTGGGCACGGGGGGTGGCATCGCGGGATCAGCCGCGACCGATGGCAAGGGTGCCGGGGCCGTGGCCGCGACGCCCATGCGCGTGGTCAGCGCCTGCATGCGCAGTTCGACACGGCCGAGGTTGGCGCAGGCGGCTTCGGACTGGCGCGCCAGCAGGTCGATCTGGCGTTGCAGCCGGCCGCGGCGTTGCGCCAGCAGCGCGAATTCCGAGGCGATAGTTTCCAGCGACAGGCGTTCGCGCCCGCCGCGGCTGGCGGCCACGCGGCGCGCCGGCATGGTGCTGCGCGGCGCGCGCATCACGCAGCCATCCCGGGCCGGGCGGACATCGCCTCGGCGCCACAAAAATGTTCGATCAGCCGCACCAGCATCTGGCGCTGGCGGGGATCGGGCCCGCCGCCCGGGCCGGGCTTGGTCCGGCTGGCCAGCAGGTCCAGGCAGAGCTGCACGAAGCGCGGCTCATCCGCCGCCACGCGCAACTCAAGCCGTGCGGCCAGCCGTGCGATCATGATGGAGGCACGCAGCGTCGGCCGTTGCGTCCATTCGCGGGACCGGCGGAAGTCGCGCACCATGTCGACGATGCGCCCGACCGGCTCCGGCGCCATGCCGGAGCGTGCCGCGGTGATCGCCACCTCCGTGTCGCGGTCGAAGCTGTCAACGTCGATGGTGATCATTCGGTCGACCAGGGCGTCCTGCGCGGCATGCGTGCCGGCGTGATCCTCGGGGTTGGAGGTGAAGATCGCGCGGAACTCGGGGTGGACCTTGACCGTGGTCTCGCCCTTGCCCGCCTTGGGCAGGATCAGCAGCCGTTCTTCCAGCACCGTCAGCAGCACGTTGTTGGCAGCGGCCGGGGCACGGTTGAATTCGTCGTAGATCAGCGTGCAGCCCTGGGTGCAGGCGATGGTCAGCGCCCGGTCGAGCCAGACCGGCGCGCTTTCGGATTCCACCTTCATGACGCTGGTGATGTAGCGATCCACGACCCGCCGCGTCCGCATGCCCGACTCGCCGCCGATCAGGCTGCGCGTGTCGAAGGTGTCGTCGCCCACCAGCAGCAGCACCGGCCGTGACATGGATTGCGCGAGGTCGAGTGCGAGCTTGGTCTTGCCGCTGCCGGCGGGTCCGCGGAAATGCAGCGGATAGCCGTGGTCAAGGTAGCCGCGGGCGCGGGCGCGGATGTCGTCCAGCTCCTGCGTGCGGATGTGCTCTGGTCCGGGCTGCAGCCGCAAGGCCATGTCGAGCGCGTCCTGCGATCCGGTGAAGGCGGGTTTTTCCATGCCGATCAGTCTCCCGTGAGTTCTAAGGCCACACCCCGCCGCCAGGCCCGCCGCAGCGAGGCGTGGCGGTCCGGATGCGACGCAAGGTCCAGATGCAATTCGTGCAGCCGCCGCAGCGACGGGCGCAGGTGGCGCCAGGCTGCGGCATCCAGCGCGTCGTCCAGCCCGGCCGGGGCCAGCGGGCCGCCGGCACCGAGGCTGGCTGCGGCGATGTCGCAGGCCTCCTGGTCCTCGGGCAGCGCGACCAGGCCCGTGACGGTGAAGGCCACGGCAGCGCCAAAACCCGGTGCCAGCGCGGCCGGCAGGCCCAGGGTTTCCGCCGCCCACATCGCCATCGGGCGCAGGCTGCGGCCAAGGCTTTCGGGGCCATGCGGCGGGGCTGCGGCCAGGGCCAGGCCATCGGTCCAGGACAGGCGGCGCAGCGCCGGGTCGGGGGTGAGCGCGATGCCGATCTCGGCCAGGGGCAACGCCGCCGCAGGGGCGGCCAGGGTCTCCGCCAGCCGCGACCACAACATCTGCAGCGCCTCCCGCGCGCCGCGCAGGTCCGGGACCAGCACCACCTCGGGCCGCAGCCCGTCGCGCAGCGTGATCCGGCACTGGCGACCGGCGAGGTCGCGCAGGGCGGCAGGCAGCGTCACCTCGATGCTGCCGCTGCCGAGCCCTGCCGACCGAATGATGCGTTGGCCGAGGTCCAACTTCGGAAAATCCTTTCCGCTCCGGGATGCCGCCCGGCCGCCGACGACCCTTTTGGCGTCTAGCAGGGACCCTAGCAGCGACACTCTTGACGCAAGGTAAATGCGCAGGTGCCGTGCTGCAGGAAAGCATGAGCCAGGGGGCTGCGATCGAACCCGAGACACCGATGCCGCGTGTGCTCTTCGTCGAGGATGACGCGGTCCTGGCGGCCGAACTTGTGGAAACCTTCGTGCTGCACGGCATGGCGGCCCGAGCCGCCGCCGACTGGACGGCGGCGCTGGCGTTGCTGGCCGGCTGGCCGCCTGACCTCGTGGTGCTGGACCAGCGGCTGGGCCGCATCGACACGCTCGACCTGCTGCCGGAACTTCGGGCGCTGACCACGGCCCCGGTGCTGATGCTAACCGCCAACCGCGCCGAAGCCGACCGCATCGCCGGGCTCGACCTCGGGGCCGATGATTTCCTGCTGAAGCCCATCGCGTCGCGCGAACTGCTGGCGCGCGCCCGGGCGCATCTGCGGCGCGGACCGCATACGCCGGTCGCCGGCTGGCGCATCCTGCCTG
>JBBQHE010000026.1:0-27414 GCA_038323655.1 Acetobacterales bacterium
GCCGAAGGCGCCGCGCAGGCGTGGCGCCCAGGACGCGCCTGTCGCGTCCGTCAGCACCGAGCGCGCCTCATCGTTCAGCGCGTCGAAAAGCTCGGCCATCGAGGGGTCGACGCTGTCGGGCTTTTCCGCCCAACGCGCATACATATCCGCCAGATAGGCGGCATTCGCCCCGGACATTGCGGTTACGAGGACGTCCACGCCTGCCATAGCCTGTCTCCGTGCCCCGGACGCCGTCCGGGTATGCTGGTCATCGGTTCCGGGCGGTTCTTACGCCGCCTTCAGACTTTACGCGACCGCACCACAACGGCGCAGCCGCGCTTTCCAGGCATGTCGGGCGGCCGGTTCAGCCACCCAGCGCCTTGATCATGGTGGAGCCCAGGGCGGCCGGGCTGTCGGCGACGTGGATCCCGGCCGCCCGCATCGCGGCGATCTTGGCCTCGGCGGTGTCCTTGCCGCCCGAGATCACCGCCCCCGCATGGCCCATCCGCCGCCCCGGGGGGGCGGTAACGCCGGCGATGAAGCCGACGACCGGCAGGTTTCGCTTCCCGGGCCCAAAATTGTGTTCCTTGAGGTAGGCCGCGCCATTGACCTCCGACTGGCCGCCGATTTCGCCGATCATGATCAGCGCTTCGGTTTCCGGGTCGGCCAGAAACAGTTCCAGCACATCGACGAAATCCGTGCCCTTCACCGGGTCGCCGCCAATGCCGACGCAGGTGGACTGGCCGAGGCCAGCCGCCGTGGTCTGGGCCACCGCTTCGTAGGTAAGGGTGCCGGAGCGGCTGACGATGCCGACTTTGCCGCGACGATGGATATGCCCCGGCATGATGCCGATCTTGCAGGCATCAGGCGTGATGATGCCCGGGCAGTTCGGCCCGATCAGCCGGGACTTGCTGCCCGACAGCGCGCGCTTGACCCGCACCATGTCCAGCACCGGGATGCCTTCCGTGATGCAGATGATCAGCGGCATCTCGGCGTCGATCGCTTCCAGGATCGAATCCGCGGCGAAGGGCGGCGGCACATAGATGACCGAGGCATTGGCTCCCGTCTCGGCCATGCATTCGGCGACGGTGTTGAACACCGGCAGGCCGATGTGCGTCTGCCCGCCCTTGCCCGGCGTCACGCCACCGACATAGGTGCTGCCGTAGGCGATGCCCTGTTCGGCATGGAAGGTGCCCTGGGCGCCCGTAAAACCCTGGGTCATGACGCGGGTGTTCTCGTTGACGAGGATCGCCATGGCTCAGGCCGCCTTCTTCACGGCGGCGACGACCTTTTGGGCCGCATCCGCCAGGTTGTCCGCCGGGATGATCGCCAGCCCGCTTTCGGCCAGGATCTTCTTGCCCAAATCGACGTTGGTGCCTTCAAGGCGCACGACCAGCGGCACCTTGAGCCCGAGGGTTTTCGTCGCTTCCACGACGCCATTGGCGATCATGTCGCACTTGGCGATGCCGCCAAAAATGTTCACGAGAATGGCCTTCACGTTCACATCCGAGGTGATGATGCGGAAGGCTTCCGTGACGCGCGCCGCCGTAGCGGTCCCGCCGACATCCAAGAAATTGGCGGGGCTGCTGCCGTAGAGCTTGATGATGTCCATCGTCGCCATGGCCAGGCCCGCGCCGTTCACCATGCAGCCGATCTCGCCATCCAGCGCCACATAGTTCAGGTCGTTCTTGACCGCGTCGAGTTCCTTCGGGTCCATCTCGGTATCGTCGCGCAGCGCCTCGATATCCTTGTGGCGGAACAGCGCGCTGTCGTCGAAGGACACCTTGGCATCCAGCGCCACGATCTCACCGGCACCGGTCACGACCAGCGGGTTCACCTCCACGATCGCGCAATCCAGATCGACGAAGGCCTTGTAGAAGGCGGCGACGAACTTGGTGAAGGCGCCGACCTGCTTGCCGGCCAGGCCCAGGCCGAAGGCCAGCTTGCGGGCGTTGAAGTCGGAGAAGCCCGCGGCCGGGTCGATCGCCGTGCGCAGTATTTTCTCCGGCTGGTGCTCGGCGACTTCCTCGATCTCCATGCCGCCCTCGGTCGAGGCCATGATGGTGATGCGTGAGGTTTCGCGGTCGATCAGCAGCGAGATGTAGAGCTCGCGGGCGATGTCGCAGCCGGCTTCGATATACAGCCGGTTGACCTGCTTGCCCTCGGGGCCGGTCTGTTTGGTGACCAGCACATTGCCGAGCATCGCGGCGGCGGCTTCGCGCACCGCCTCGACCGACTTCACGACGCGGACGCCGCCCTTGCCGTTCGGGTCGTTGGTGAACCGGCCGGCGCCACGGCCGCCCGCATGGATCTGGCTTTTCACGACATAGACCGGGCCGGGCAGCTTCTTCGCCGCAGCCTCGGCTTCTTCCGGGGTGAAGGCGACGTAGCCGTCCAGGACCGTCACGCCGTAGCGCTTCAGCAGTTCCTTGCCCTGGTATTCATGGATGTTCATCGGTGAAAAACCCCCGGATACGAAAAGGGCGGCCGAAGCCGCCCCGATGCCTCAGCCGACCAGCTTGCGGCTGGCTTCGATCAGTTCCTTGACGGCATCGCAGGACTTGTCGAACGCGGCCTTCTCGGTGGCGTTGAGTTCGATTTCGACGACCTTCTCCACGCCGCCCGCGCCGATCACCACCGGCACGCCGACATACATGCCGTCGATGCCATACTGGCCCGACAGCCAGGCGGCGCAGGGCAGCACGCGCTTCTTGTCCTTCAGGTAGGATTCCGCCATCGCGATGGCCGAGGCCGCAGGGGCGTAGAAGGCGCTGCCGCGTTCCAGCAGCTTGACGATCTCGCCGCCGCCGTTCGCGGTGCGGGCGCAGATCGCGTCGATCTTCTCCTGCGTGCTCCAGCCCATCTTGATCAGGTCGGGCACCGGGATGCCGGCGACGGTGGAGTAGCGCGTCAGCGGCACCATCGTGTCGCCATGGCCGCCGAGCACGAAGGCGGTCACATCCTCCACCGAGACATTGAATTCATGCGCCAGGAACAGGCGGAAACGGCTGCTGTCCAGCACGCCGGCCATGCCGACGACCTTTTCCGGCGGCAGGCCAGACTTCTGCTGGAACACCCAGACCATGGCATCGAGCGGATTGGTGATGACGATGACGAAGGCATCGGGGGCATAGGTCTTCACGCCCTCGGCCACGGTCGCGATCACCCCGGCGTTCTTGGCCACCAGGTCATCGCGGCTCATGCCCGGCATGCGGGGGAAGCCTGCGGTGATGATCACCACATCGGCGCCCTTGATGGCGGCGTAGTCGGCGCTGCCGACCATGGCACTGTCGAAGCCGTCGACAGGCCCAGACTGCATGATGTCCAGCGCCTTGCCGGCGGCAACCCCCCCGAAGACGTCGAACAGGACGACATCGCCGAGTTCCTTCAGCCCGATCAAATGGGCGAGCGTGCCGCCGATATTGCCGGCGCCGATCAGCACGATCTTGTTCCGAGCCATGGTGGGGGTCTTTCGCAATGCATCAAAAGCGCGGCTTCCGTAGCGCGTGGCACCGCACCGGGCAAGGCAGGCCGACCGCCACCCGCCCGGCGAAGGCGCCGTGCCATGCGCCCCGCGTATCGCAGACCGGCGTGATCGTTAGAGCGGCAGGCAGCGGATCACGCTGGAATGGCCGCGCGCCAGGGTGGCCATGGTGCCGGCCGGGCAGTCGGCCTGGGTGTTGGAGGCAATGGGCAGCCCGCCCTGCCACGAAGCGGTGCGCGGCCCGACGCAGCGGCCGCGGTTGTCGCGGCGTTCGCAGGCGGCGGTGTTGCGCGTCGGGGCCGTTGCGCTGACGGCGCGGTTGCGGCTGGGGGTGGCCCGGTTGCGGGCCGCTGCCGCGCTGGTGCCGCGCTGGGTGGTTGCGCGCTGGGTCGTTGCGCGCTGGGTCGTTGCGCGCTGGGTCGTCGCGCGCTGGGTTGGGGCGCGCTGGGTCGTGGCCCGGGGCGTGCTGCGCTGCGCGGCTGGCCGCTCTGCGGCGGGGGGCCGCGCCTGGGTGGCGGGCGTGCTCGCAACCGGGCGCGTGCTGGCCTGCTGTTGGCGGTTGGTGGCGGCGTCCGCCCCAGGCTTGGGGGCTGCGACCAGCGTCAGGACAGCGAGGGCAATTACGGCGAACAGGCGCATACGGCCTCCTTTTTGGCGGGTCGTCATGTCAGGTGCGGCAGGGCCAGCCATTCATGGCTCTGCATTTCCATCAGGCGGGAGGCGGTGCGGGCGAACATCGCCGCATTGTCTCCGTGCTCGTACAACGCATCCGGCAGCGCCGCGGCACTGCCCACCAGCTTGCACCGGTGTTCGTATAGCGCGTCGATCAGCGTGATGAAACGCCGCGCCATGTCGAAGTTGTCGGGCCCCAGCCGGGGCACGTCGTCCAGAACCAGCGTATGCACATGGGTCGCCAGGGCCAGGTAGTCGGCCGGGCCCAGCGGCTGGCCGCAGAGGTCCTTGAAGCTGGCGCGCGCCACGCCGCGCAGCCCCTCGGGCAGTTCCACCCGGCGACCCAGCACTTCCAGCACCAGGGGGGGGCCGTGCTTCTCGCCGGTCAGATCGCGGAATGCCGCATCCAGCGCGCGTTCGGCGCGGCCATCGGCCGGCACGTGCCAGGTCGGCAGGCCGCGTATGCGATCGCGCCGGAAATCCCGCGCCGACTGCAGGTGCAGCACCGCGACCCGGTGCTTGATCAGGGTGATGAAGGGCAGGAAGGCATCCCGCCCGGGCTTGCCGCGGAACAGGTCGTCGGGCGCGGTGTTGGATGTCGCGACGACGACGCAGCCGCGCTGGAACAGGGCCTCGAACAGCCGGCCCAGGATCATGGCATCGACGATGTCATGCACCTGGAATTCGTCGAAGCACAGCAGCGCTGCCTCGGCCATGATGGCGTCCGCCAGCGGCGGGATGGGGTCGGCATCGGCCGGGTGGGAGCGGCGCCAGGCGTGGATGCGCTTGTGCGCGTCCTGCATGAACTGGTGGAAGTGGATGCGCTGCTTGCGCGGCACCTCGGCGGTCGCGAAGAACAGGTCCATCAGCATGGATTTGCCGCGCCCGACCTCGCCGACGAGATACAGGCCCTGGGGCGTACCTTCCGGCGCTTCCTCGACCGGCTTGCGGCGGAAGACGCGGGCGAGCCAGCCGGTCGCCTCCGGCGCTTCGGGTTGGGGGTCGTAGCCGCGAAGCCGGCGCCAAAGGTCCTGCAGCGTCTCGGCGGCGAAGGCCTGGGCCGGGTCGGCAATGATGTCGCCGGAGGCGATCCGGGCACGGTACAGCGGCAACGGCCCACCCTTGGTGGCCGCGCGCTGGGACGCCGTCGCTGCATTGGCGGCCAGGGGCGGCAGGGCCCCGGCGCCCGGCTGGGTGCCATCCATGAGCGCGGGGTTAGCCCGGTCGCCCGGGCGCCGCAACCCATTGTAACGCGGCGTGAGCAGCCAGGCCCGGTGCGGCGCCACGGCGTGGCAGCATCGCGCCGCGTCAAAGGCGGGTTTCCGCCCGGGCGCCCGGGCGGCATGCTGGGGCGGTCATGGACCCGAACCGCATGCCCCCGACGACCGCGACTCGACGATGACCGGACCGCTGCGCGGTGTCGCGCTGCAGCTGGCGGCGCTGGCGCTGTTCGTCGTCATGGATACTTGCATCAAGCTGCTGACCACCGTGCTGCCGGTGCCGCAGATCATGTTCGGGCGCTTCCTGTTCCATCTGATCGTGGTGTCGGTCGCCATCCGCCTGGCCACCGGCAGCCTGCCGTTCCGGTCGCGCGCGCCCGGGTTGCAGACGATTCGCAGCCTTTGCCTGTTCGGTGCGAATTTCATGTTCTCGACCGCGCTTTCCTTCATCCCGCTGGCGGATGCGACGGCGGTCGGCTTCGCCGCCCCGGCGCTGACGGTGGCGCTTGCCGCACTGATTTTGCACGAAAAGGTGGGCCGGCTGCGATGGGCTGGTGTTGCGGTGGGCTTCGTGGGCGTTCTGGTGGCGCTGCGCCCGCCCTTCCTGACCGGCGAGGCCGCGCCACACTGGGCCACTGTGCTGCCGCTCGGCTCGGCGCTGATTTTCGCGGTCTACCAGATCCTGACCAGGCGCCTGGCCAGCATCGACAATGTGCGGACCACGGTGCTGCACACCTCGCTGGCGGCCCTGTGCGCTACGGCGGTGTGGCAGCCCTTCATCTGGGTGCCGATGCCGGGCTGGGCCTGGGGTGCCTTCCTGTTGCTGGGGCTGCTGGGCGGGGCCGGGCACTACCTGCTGGTCCTGGCCTATGCTTGGGCGCCGGCCAGCCTGCTGGGGCCGCTGCACTACACGCAACTGGTCTGGGCAACGGTGGCCGGCGCCCTGGTTTTCGCCGATTGGCCGGATCGCTGGACCCTGGCCGGGGCCATCGTCATCGCCCTTGGGGGCGTGCTGGTGGCCCTGCCGCGGCGGCGGGGCTGACGCCCGCGGGACGCAGTGCACGGAGGCAAAGATGAATACGGGCTTGCTTTGACGGGTGGCTTGCTGTTCATCGGAGCGTCATCGAAGGTCACGGCATGTCCGCCAGTACGCCGCAAGGCCCGCTTACCTCTGCCCATCCGCGTGCCGCGCTCGACGCCGATTCGGTGCGTGACGCCTACAGGCGTTGGGCGGGGGTCTATGATGCCGTGTTCGGCGGCGTCTCCGCTTTCGGCCGGCGGCGGGCCGTCGCGGCGGTGAACCGCCTGCCCGGCCTGGCGGTGCTGGAGGTCGGCGTCGGCACCGGCCTGGCGCTCCCGCGCTATGACCGCAGCAAGCGGGTCACCGGCATCGACCTGTCGCGGGAGATGCTGGCAAAGGCCAAGGAGCGCACCGCGGCCGAGCATCTGACCAATGTCGATGCCCTGCTGGAAATGGATGCCGAGGCGATGGCCTTCGCCGACAATTCCTTCGATATCGCGGTCGCCATGTTCACCGCCAGCGTCGTGCCCGACGCCAAGCGCCTGTTCGCCGAGATGCGGCGCGTGGTCCGCCCCGGCGGCCGGCTGCTGTTCGTGAACCATTTCGCAGCCGAGAACGGCCCGCGCTGGTGGGTGGAGAAGGCGATGGCGCCGCTGTCGCGCACGCTCGGCTGGCATTCGGATTTCGCTTTGCAGGACCTGCTGGACCCGGCGATGGCGGCGGTCGAATCGATCGAATCCGTACCGCCGGCGGGGCTGTTCACCCTGGTCCAGGTCCGCAACGACGAAGCGCCGGCCCTGGCGCCCGCCCTGGCTGCCTGAGCGGGGTTATTGGCGCGATTGGGCGGTTCCGGTCAGATCGCCGCTACCCTCTGATACCAAAACATCGGCGCCCGTCTTGCAGGGCGGACCCGCGACGTCATGTGACCTCACAGCTTGTGCGGTGCGGCAAGCGAAGCCTATAGGTCCGGTGGCGAACGCCCCGGATTGCGGGGGATTTTTCCGGCTGGCCGCGGGGTGCGGCAAGCCGTGTCATTTCAGCATGCGACGCTTCCGGCGCCGCGATGCGAAGGCGGGATCGGCTGATGCGGTTTTCTGGCAGGATGCGCGGGTTGGGTGGCATGGGCGCCCGCTGCCTTGGGGTAATGGGCCTTGGCGTCCTTGGCCTGGGGGTCCTCACCTTGCTGGCCAGCGCGCCGGCCTTCGCGGCTGAATCGACGCTCGGCCAACCGACCGCCTGGGGCATGGGGCTGCAGCAGGCCGGCGGCGTGCTGAAGGAAGCCATTCACGACTTCAACCAACTGGTTTTCTGGATCATCGTCGGGATCACGGTGTTCGTTGCCGGGCTGCTGGCCTGGGTGGCCTGGCGGTACCGCGCCTCGGTGAACCCGGTCGCGTCGCAGACCAGCCATCACACCGGGCTGGAGGTAGCCTGGACCGTGGTGCCGGTGCTGATCCTGATCGTGATCGCCATTCCCTCGTTCCGGCTGATCTATTACGCCGACGCGCCGCGTGAGGCGAACCTGACGATCAACGTGCAGGGGCGGCAGTGGTACTGGCGCTATCAGTATCCGGACAACGGCAACTTCAGCTTCGACAGCTACCCGATCGCCGATGCTGACCTGCGCCCCGGCCAGGTCCGCAGCCTGGCGGTAGACAACCCGCTGGTGGTGCCGGTCGGCGCCGCCGTGCGCGTGATCACCACGGGCCACGACGTGATCCATTCCTTCTTCGTGCCCTCACTCGGCGTGCAGAAGTATACGATCCCCGGCCGTGCGCTGGAGACCTGGTTCCAGGCCGATCGCGAAGGCACCTTCTACGGGCAGTGCAACCAGATCTGCGGCACCAACCACTGGTTCATGCCGATCGCCGTGCGGGCCGTGCCGCAGGCGGAATATGACGCCTGGGTGGCACAGGCGCGGACGCGCTTTGCCGAAGGGCGCGGGCCTGGCTGGCCAGCGGGCGACGAGCCCCGGGCCGTTGCCGCCATCGCGCCGCAGAACTGATCAGAAAGGACGTATGGACATGGCCGACGCCGCCCACGCCCCCGCGCACAACGATGGCCACCACGACCACGCGCCGGGCTTCGTGTCCCGCTGGTTGTTCTCGACCAACCACAAGGACATCGGCACCCTCTACATCATCTTCTCGCTGGTCGCGGCGATCGTCGGCATCGGCCTGTCGCTGCTGATGCGGATCGAGTTGATGTCGCCAGGCCTGCAGATCTTCTCCAGCGGGCAGATGTGGAACGCCTATGTCTCGGCCCATGGGCTGATCATGGTGTTCTTCGTCATCATGCCGGCGCTGATCGGCGGCTTCGGCAACTGGTTCGTGCCGATCATGATCGGCGCGCCTGACATGGCCTTTCCGCGGCTGAACAACATCAGCTTCTGGCTGCTGGTGCCGGCCTTCCTGCTGCTGGGCGGTTCGCTGTTCGTCGGCGGCGGCGCCGGCGCGGGCTGGACCATCTATCCCCCGCTGTCGGATGACACGTATCAAACCGGGCCTGCCATGGACATGGCACTGTTCGCGCTGCACCTGGCGGGTGCTTCCTCGATCCTCGGTGCCGCCAACTTCATTACCACCATCTTCAACATGCGCGCGCCGGGCATGACCCTGCACAAGATGCCGTTGTTCGTGTGGTCGATGCTGGTCACCGCCTTCCTGCTGTTGCTGGCCGTGCCCGTCCTCGGTGGCGCGATCACCATGCTGATCACCGACCGCAACTTCGGCACGTCCTTCTTCGATCCGGCCGGCGGTGGTGATCCGGTGCTGTTCCAGCACCTGTTCTGGTTCTTCGGCCACCCCGAAGTCTACATCATGATCCTGCCGGGCTTCGGCATCGTCAGCCATGTGATCTCGACCTTCAGCAAGAAGCCCGTCTTCGGCTATCTCGGCATGGCCTATGCCATGGTGGCGATCGGCGTGGTCGGCTTCGTGGTCTGGGCGCACCACATGTTCACCTCGGGCATCAGCGTCGATACCCGGGCCTATTTCATGGCGGCGACGATGGTCATCGCCGTGCCGACCGGCATCAAGATCTTCTCCTGGATCGCGACGATGTGGGGCGGATCGATCGAGTTCAAGACGCCGATGCTCTTCGCCGTTGGCTTCGTCTTTCTGTTCACGATGGGTGGCGTGACCGGCGTGGTGCTGGCCAATGCCAGCATCAATGCGGTGCTGCACAACACCTACTACGTGGTGGCGCACTTCCACTACGTGCTCAGCCTGGGCGCGGTCTTCACCATCTACTGCGGCTTCTACTACTGGATCGGCAAGATGTCGGGCCGGCAATATCCCGAGTTCTGGGGCAAGCTGCACTTCTGGCTGACCTTCGTTGGCGTGAACCTGACCTTTTTCCCCATGCACTTCCTGGGCAACCAGGGCATGCCGCGGCGCTATCCGGATTATCCTGATGCCATGGCGGGCTGGAACATGGTCGTGTCGATCGGGTCGTTCATCTCGGTCGCGTCCTTCGTGCTGTTCTTCTACGTGGTCTACCTGACCTTCCGCCGCGGCGAGCAGGCGGTGGCAAACCCCTGGGGCTCGGGTGCGACGACGCTGGAGTGGCAGGTCGCCTCGCCCCCGCCGTTCCACACCTTCGAAGAACTGCCTCGTATCCGGTGACATGCCATGAGTGACGTGACTGCTGAATCGAGGGGGGCTTCGGCCCCCCTCGGCGTATCCTCCGACCTCTCGGAGGTGCGGGACTGGTTCGCGCTGCTGAAGCCGCGGGTCATGCTGCTGGTGGTGTTTACCGGCGTGGTCGGCATGGCCGCCGCGCCGGGCCACCTGAACCCGGTGCTCGGCACCGTCGCCATCCTGTGCATTGCCGTCGCGGCCGGGGCCGCGGGCGCCATTAACATGTGGTACGACCGCGATGTGGATGCGCTGATGCGCCGCACCCTGCGCCGGCCGATCCCGGCCGGGCGCATCGCCCCTGGGGCGGCGCTGTCCTTCGGCATCTTTCTGTCGATCGCCTCGGTCGCGCTGATGGGGCTGGCGACGAACTGGGTGGCGAGCGCCATGCTCGCGGCCTCGATCGGCTTCTACGTCTTCATCTACACCATGTGGCTCAAGCGCCGGACGCCGCAGAACATCGTCATCGGCGGTGCGGCCGGCGCCTTCCCGCCGATCATCGGCTGGGCCGCGGTGACGGGCGGCATCGCCTGGCCGCCCGTGCTGATGTTCGTGATCGTCTTCCTCTGGACGCCGCCGCATTTCTGGGCGCTGAGCCTATGGGCGCATGACGACTACGAAAAGGCCGGCGTGCCCATGCTGCCCGTGGTCGCGGGGCCGGCAGAAACCCGGCGGCAGATCCTGGCCTATGCCGTGGCACTGGTGCCGGCGGGCATGTCGCCCTGGTTCTTCGGCTTTGCGAGCCTCTGGTACGGCGCCTTTTCCGCCGCGGTCGGCCTGTGGTTCCTGCACGCCTGCTGGCGCGTCTATACCGACCGTCAGGACGCGGATGGCCGCAGCCTGACCAATGATGCGCCCGCGCGCTGGGCCTTTCGCGTGTCGCTGCTGCACCTGGCGCTGATCTTCGCGGGCCTCGCCGCCGACCATGCGGTGTTCGGCTGATGGCCTATGAAATCGCCCAGATGACGCCGGAGGAGAAGACCGCCTTCTACCGCCGCCGCCGCGCCCGCAACTTCGCGATGTTCGCCGCCTTGCTGACGCTGGTGGCGATCTTCTTCTTCGTCGCCATCGCCCGCATGTCGCAGCACTGAGATGGACCAGGACGCGCTCAGCCGCCGCAACCGGCGCACGGGCATCGCCGCCTTCGGCTTCGTCGCCTTCATGGTCGGCGTGTCCTTCGCGGCGGTCCCGCTCTACGACCTGTTCTGCCGCATGACCGGCTACAACGGCACGCCGATGATCTTTTCGGCAGCGGCGCCCGGGGCGCGGGACGGCACGGCCATGACCGTGCGCTTCAACGCGACGGTCCACCCCGGCCTGCCGTGGGATTTTGCGCCCGCCCAGCCGCGCGTGACGCTGCGCCTGGGTGAGGAAGGCATGGGCTTCTACACGGCCCGCAACCAGACCGATGCGCCGGTCGAAGGTGTCTCCACCTACAACGTGACGCCCGAGGTCGTGGGCCGGTATTTCCACAAGACCGCCTGCTTCTGCTTCGAGGCGCAGACCCTGGCCCCGGGGGCCGAGGTGGAGATGCCGCTGGCCTTCTGGATCGACCCCAAGATCGCCGAGGATCCGAACACCCGCGGCATCCGTACCATCACCGTCTCCTACACCTTCTACCGCACGTTGGCGGATGCCGAGCGTGCGGGCGCGCTGGCCAATGCCGGCCCGCATGTCGGGCGCGGCAACACCGTCACGCGGTGAATTGCTGCGCCGCAAAGGCTTGATCCGGAGCCGGGTTTCGGGGATTGATGCGCCCTGGAAGACGGTGCCTTTCATTGCATCGCCACACGCGCAAGGCACAGCCATGGCCAGCACCAGCACCGCGACGACCGTGGACGACGTCGCCCCTCCGCACAAGCATCCCTACCACCTGGTCGATCCCTCGCCCTGGCCGCTGATCTCGGCCTTCGCCGCGGCGATGATGCTGTTCGGCATCATCATGTGGGCGCACTACGCGATCCACTGGGTGTTCTTCACCGGCCTGGCGGGCGTCCTGGCCTGCATGTTCATGTGGTGGCGCGATGTCGTCATCGAAAGCCGCACCCCGGGGCTGCATACCCCGATCGTGCGCCTGGGCCTGCGCTACGGCATGTCGCTGTTCATCGCCTCCGAGGTGATGTTTTTCGTGGCCTTCTTCTGGGCCTATTTCCACTTCGCCCTGTTCCCGGAACATGTCTCGGGCGCCACGGAATATGTCTGGCCGCCGAAGGGCGTGCTGACCTTCGACCCCTTCAGCCTGCCCTTCCTGAACACCATGATCCTGCTGCTGTCGGGCACCACGGTCACCTGGGCGCATCAGGCGCTGCTGGAAAACAACCGAAAGGACCTGCTGCTGGCGCTCGGCATCACCGTCGGCCTCGGCCTCTCCTTCTCCTTCTTCCAGGCCTATGAATATGCCGAGGCGCCCTTCGCCTTCCATGGCGGCGGCATCTACCCCTCGACCTTCTTCCTCGCGACCGGCTTCCACGGCTTCCATGTGATCGTCGGCACGCTGTTCCTGGCGGTCTGCTGGTTCCGGGCGCGGGCCAATCACTTCAGCCCGGCGCGGCACTTCGGCTTCGAAGCCGCGGCCTGGTACTGGCACTTCGTCGATGTGGTCTGGCTGTTCCTGTTCGTCTGCATCTACTGGTGGGGCGTCGGCGAAATCGCCCCGCACTGATGGCCCTGGGGCCTGACGCGCCAACCACCCGGGGCAGGGCCGCCCTGCCCGGGGTGCGCTGCCGGGGCGTTGCCCGCGCTGCGGCCGCGGGCGGCTGTTCCGCGGCCTGCTGGACGTCCGCCCGGTGTGCGATGCCTTTGGCCTGGACCTCACCGCCCATGACGCCGGCGACGGGCCGGCGGCCGCGGCCATCTTCATGATCGGCGCGCTGGCCATGATTGGCGCCTCGCTGGTGGAATTCCGGCTGGAACACCCACTCTGGGTGCATGCGCTGCTGTGGCCCGCCCTTGTCATCCCGGCCTCGGTGCTGACCATGCGCCTGGCCGAGGCGGTGCTCGTCGCGCTGCATTATCGCCATCGGGGCAGTTGATGCGGCGTCACCCGGTGCTGCTTGTGGCCCTGCTGGCGGTACCGGCGCTGGCGGTGCTCATCGGCCTCGGCTGGTGGCAGTTGCAGCGTATGCACTGGAAGAACGGCGTGATCGCGGCCATCGCCGCAGCCGAAGCAGCACCCCCCGTGCCGCTGGCTGACCCGCCCCGCACCTACGCCAAGGTCATCGTCGAAGGCCGTTTCCGCCACGACCTGGAATCCTTCCTGAAACTGGAAGTGCGCGGCCCCGTCCTAGGCGCCCATCTGGTGGTGCCGCTGGAACGCGAGGGCGCGCCCGCCATCCTGGTCGATCGCGGCTGGGTGCCGCTCGACCGGCAGCACAGCCCGATCTTCCACCCCGAGGGGCTGGTCAGCGTCACGGCCTGGGTTCATCCGGGCGAAAGCCCAGGGCTGTTCGCCGCGACCGACGATACGGTCGGGCGGCGGTTCTATACCTTCGACCCGCCGGCGATCGGCGCGGCGCTCGGGCTGCCGGTCGTGCCCTATGCGCTGGTGGCATTGGGGGGCGCCCAGCCCATGCTGCCCGACCCGGCGCGCAGCCTGCCGCGACCGACCAACAACCACCTGGGCTATGTTGTCACCTGGTGGGGGCTGGCCGCGGCGCTGCTCGGCATTCTGGCCGTGCTGGCCTGGCGCCGGCGCAGCCCTGCCCGCAAGGATGAGACCGATGCCCCCTGACGCCACCGCACGCCTGGCCGCGCGCTTCGCCCGCATCGCCACCTTGGGCGAATGCCAGGCGATGCTGGGCTGGGATGCCAGCGTGATGATGCCGCCCGGCGGTGCTGCCGCGCGCGGCGAACAATTCGCCGCTTTGTCGGGGTTGGCGCATGAGATGCTGATCGCCCCCGAGGTCGCCGAGGATCTGGCCGCCGCGGCAGCGACCGGGCCGTGGGAGGACGCCAACCTGGCCCTGATGCGCCGCCAGCACCTGCGCGCGACCGCGCTGCCGACGGCGCTGGTCGAGGCCACGGCCCGGGCCAACAACGCGTGTGAGAAAACCTGGCGCGACGCCCGCCGCCTGTCCGACTTCGCCATGGTCCGCCCGGCGCTGGCCGAGGTGCTGCGACTGCAACGCGAGGCCGCCCAGGCGTTGGCCGCTGCCACCGGCCTCAGCCCCTATGACGCGCTGATGGACGGCTTCCAGCGCGGCGTGACGGCGGCCGATGTGGCACCCATCTTCGGCGCCTACGAGGCCTTCCTGGCCGAGGCGCTGCCGCGGGCCGAGGCACTGCAGGCGCAGCGCCCCGCCCCCGCGCCCATCCCCGGCCCCTTTCCGGTCGAGGCGCAGCGCGGCCTGTGCCGCGCGCTGTCGGCGCGAATCGGGCTCGACTACGACCACGCCCGGCTGGATGAGAGTGCCCATCCCTTCAGCGGCGGCACGCCGACCGATGTGCGGATCACCACCCGCTACGCAACCGATGGCTTCGCCCAGGCGCTGCTGGGCGTGCTGCACGAAACCGGGCATGCGCTGTACGAACGCGGCCTGCCGGCGGACTGGGCGCGGCAGCCTGTGGGCGAGGCCGCAGGGATGGCGGCGCATGAATCCCAATCCCTGATCGTCGAGATGCAGGCCTGCCGGACGGATGCCTTCCTCGGCTACCTCGGCCCCGTGCTGCATGCGGCCTTTGGCGGGGAGGCTGCGCCCTTCGCCGCCGAGAACCTCGCGCGCCAGTTTCGCCGGGTGCAGCGCGGCTTCATCCGGGTCGATGCGGATGAGGTGACCTATCCCGCGCATGTCATCCTGCGGTTCCGGCTGGAACAGGCGATGATCGCGGGTGACCTCGCGGTGGCTGACCTGCCGGGGGCCTGGAACGACGGCTTTGCGGCGCTGCTGGGCATGACCCCGCCGGACGACGCGCAGGGCTGCCTGCAGGACATACATTGGTACGACGGTGCCTTTGGGTATTTCCCGTCCTATACCCTCGGCGCCATGGCGGCGGCGCAGTTGATGGCCGCCGCCCGGCGCGATGTGCCGGGGCTGGAGGCGGCGCTGGGCCAGGGCGACATGGCGCCGCTGCTGGGCTGGCTGCGGGCGCATGTACACGGCCAGGGCGCGCGGCTGGGCTTCCAGGACCTGCTGCGCGCAGCGACGGGGCAGGGGTTGGACCCGGCGCATTTCACCGCGCATCTGACCCTGCGCTATCTGGCCTAGCCAGGGTTACGCCTGGGCCAGGCTGGCCTTGCCGCCGCCACGCACCATATCGCGCTGATGCAGCGAACACCGCCTCGTGCGCCGCCGCCGGACCCTGCGCGCATCCTCAAGAACGCCATCGCCGGTCGCGTCGTGGCGCTGTTCAACGATCGGTCACGGGGGGAGGCGCCGGTGCAGCGCCGCGCCGATGGGCTGTTCGGCCCCCAGGCCGTCGCCTGGCGCGTGCATGGCGATGTCACCGCGATGATGGTCGGCGGCATTGCCTCGCTGTTGCTGCAGATGTTGCACCCGGCGGTGCTGGCCGGGGTGTGGGACCATTCCAATTTTCGCACCGACCTGCACGGCCGGTTGCGGCGCACGGCCCGCTTCATTGCACTGACGACCTATGGTGGGCGCGAGGAGGCGGAGGCGGTGATCGCTCGCGTCCGCCGCATCCATGACCGGGTGGGCGGCACGCTGCCCGATGGCACGCCCTATGCCGCCAATGATCCGGCGCTGCTGGCCTGGGTGCATGTGACGGAGACGGTGAGCTTCCTCGACGCCTGGCGGCGCTATGTCGAACCCGGCATGTCCGTGGCGGACCAGGATCGGTACTTCGCCGAAATGGCGCGGGTGGCCCGGGCGCTGGGGGCGGCCCCCGTGCCGGAAGACCGGGCCGGGGTGCTGCGGCTGATCCAGGCCTATCGCCCGCAACTGCGCATCGACGCCCGGACGCGTGAGGTGCGCGACCTGGTGCTGAAGGCGGCGACCGCGGACCTGCTGGCCGCGCGCGTGCAGGATTTGGGGAACAAGGCGGCGATCGACCTGCTGCCCGACTGGGCGCGGCGGATGCATGGGCTGCCCAACCCGGTCCTTGCGCGCCCGCTGGTGCGGGCGGGCACGCTGGGGGTGGCACAGACGCTGCGCTGGGCGTTCCGGTAGGGTTGGCGGCATCGATGTGGCTGGCGTGAAGGCTTGGCTGGTCGTTGCACCTGGGTTGGTGGGGCGGGTTCGCGGCCGGGGCACTTTTCGCGCCTGTATCTTTTCGCGCCTGTATCTTTTCGCATGTGCCACGCGGGCGCAGCCGCCGCCCTGACGGCATGCGGGTTTTTCGCGCGCGCCGCCGAAGGGCAAGGCTGTCCGGGGTGGGGCGGGGTCAGGTGATCTGAAAGCGGCGGCGTAGCGCCAGGCCGGCGAGAAAGGCCATGGCGAGGGCGAAGATCGACTGAAGCGTCGCCAGGGCGCGCATGACGACCGTGAAGAGGGTGTTGCCGTCACCAAGCAATAATTTTGGCAATTGCGCCTCCGTCGCCTCCCACGCGCCAAAAGGCAGCACGCGGCGAGCGGAGAAATTCATGGCTTCCCAAAAAGCGGGCCAAGCCCAATTGCCGGAGAGCCCGCCGGAAATGCCCCAGTAAAGCAGGGCAAAGACCGGAATACTCGCCAGCAGCGCCACCAGAGGCCGGGCGATGGAGCGACCGTAGTCGGCGGTTTTTTCGTAGAGCCAGGAGAAAGCGCGCTCCCATGGCGGCGTCGCGGTCTGTTTGCGGCGGGCGATGAGTTCGCTGGCGAAGAACATCTGTTCCCGCGTCTTGTCCGAGGCCTTGTCCATCGCCTGTTTCAGCACGCGGCAACCGCGTTCGAGTTGCTTCAGCCGGATTTGCGCCGCGCGCTCTCGGGCTGCTTCGGTTTCGGCAAGGGCGATGTCGCGCTGGACGATGTCCTGAAACCCTGGCCAGCCGCCGCGCAGCGGGGCCGGGGCGCTGGCGGCACCGGGGCCGGTTTCCTCCGCTGGCAGGTCGATGGCCGCCCGCAGTTCCCGGGTGAAGCGCGCCGCCGCCGCCGTTTCCTCCATCTCGTCCAACTGCAAGCCGCCCTCGAAGGTGGCGCCATCGAAGGCGGCGAAACAGCGGAAGCCGGCGCCCTGGAAGCTGACGACATCCTCGAACACGGCCTGGTCAAAAGCCCGGTGCCAGTGGCGTGCGTCATCGGGCCAGATGATGTGGGCGAAGGAGGTGAGGCGGGCGAAGACGGCGGCGCTGAAATCCATGGCGACGGAGAATGTGGCCCGGTCGAATTTGGCCTCGGCGTTGAAACGGCGCCCGCGGAAGCTGACGCCGTTGCGCCATCGCGACGAGGCGGCCGCGGGCAGGAATTTTGCGCTTTGGAATGATGCCGTTGCCGCGAATTCACCGTTTTGGAAGCGGGTGTTTCGCGAGAAGGTCGCGCCGTCGAATCTGGCGATTCCCGAGAAGGTCGCGATGTCGAAGCGGGCGTATCCCGAGAAGGTCGCGCTGACGAAGATCGCGTATCCCGAGAAGGTCGCGCTGTCGAAGCTGGCGTATCCCGAGAAGGTCGCGCTGTTGAAGCGGGCGTATCCCGAGAAGATCGCGCCGTCGAAGCTGGCGTCTCCCGAGAAGGTCGCGCTGACGAAGCGGGCGTATCCCGAGAAGGTCGCGCTGTCGAAGTTGGCGTCTCCCGAGAAGGTCGCGCCGTCGAAGCGGGCGTATTCAGAAAAAAATACGTTTCGACAAAGAAACCCTGGCCCGAAACTGGCCCCTCGCGCGTGCCAGGCCGGTAACCAGGCCCAATCAGCGACAACATGCAGCGCCGAATCCGTGGCCGGGGGATGCGGCGGCGGTGCCAGCAGCACGGCGCCGGCCAGTTGCGCGCGGCCATCCGGGCCTCTCTCGTGGCCAAGCTTACCGACCGTGGTCGCGCACCCGGCGGCAACCCGCGCGGCGACCAATCCGCCGAGCATCGCGACCCGATCCGCGTCCCACCCCGCCTTGGCGGGTGAACCGTCTCGCCAGTTCAGCGGCACATGCGCCAGATGCCAGAATTTGCCATCCGGCGCGCGTAGCAACTCCCCCGCGGCCTCCAGCATCGCTTCGTCGCGCAGCGTGCCGGACACCGGGTCGCGCCGCCAATAGGCTTGCAGATCTTGCTCGCCATGCCGGCCGCCGTGGATTGTGATGACGCCCTGGCCGACCGGTTTGTCGGCCAGCCCCGCCCAGGAAAAATCCTGCGCCCACCAACCGTTCCACCACTTCGCCTGAAGCGCGTCCTTGCTCTCCGCCACAGGCACCCCGCCGCTGTCCGCGCGGAGGCTAGCCCAGCCGGTGTCGTTGCGGAAGCGTCGCGCGCCCGGCGGCGCAGCGCCCCCCGCGGCGGGTCCGGGGGGCGGGCGCCTCGGTCCTTCCCTGACCGCCGCCTGGCCGTCTCATCAGTTCGCGATGCGGAGGCCGGGGCGACGGGGTCTCATGGGCAAAACGCTGGCGCACCGGCCCGAGGGAGCAAGCCCGTCAACTGCGCTCCACGCCGGTGGCGGCGCCATCCAGGGCGGTTGCCACGGCATTGGCCTGGTCCTCGGTCAAGGGGCCGCGCGACAGGCGCATCCGCAGGGCGAGTTTCAGGTTTTCCATGGCGCGCACGACCTGCGGTGCCGGGCCGTCGCCATGGACGCGGCCGGCTTCGGCCATGCGGGCCAGCAGCGCGTCCACCGCTGCGCGCTGTTCGGCCAGCTGCGCGCGGCCTTCGTCGGTGATTGCGTGCAGCTTCTTGGCGCCACCTTCGGCCGTGGTGGCGGTGACGTGGCCGAGTTCCTCCAGCAGGGTCAGCGTCGGGTAGATGACGCCGGGGCTGGGGCTATAGGCGCCGCCGACGGCGTCCTCGATCGCCTTGATCAGTTCGTACCCATGCCGCGGCTTTTTGGCGATCAGGTGGAGGATGACGAGGCGCAGGTCGCCTTGGGCGAAGAAGCGGCCAGGGCCGCCACGCCCGCCGCCGCGGCCCTGCCGGCCATAGGGGTGGGGGCCGAAGCCGCCTTCGCCGCGCGCGTGGCGACGGCCCTGGCAGCCGCGGGGATGGTCGTGATGTGTGTGTCTGTGATGCATGATATGTCCTGAAGCGCGGTATTACGCTTCATCTTAGATATATCGAATAACAGTCTAGACAAGGGCCGTACGCTTTTTATCGCCGCCCGGCCGTCCCCAACCATACCGCCAGCATGACCAATGCCCCCCCGGCAAAAACCTGCGGCGCCGGCCATTCCGCCAGCCAGACCGCCGCGATCAGCGCCGCCGACAGCGGTTGCAGATACCCGACCATCGACGCATCGGTCGCCCGCGCCCGGGTCAGCAGGATGGTGAACATCGCCAGCGGAATGGCCGAGGTCACCACCGCCAGCACCCCCAGCGCGCCCCAGACCCAGGCCGGCTGCGCAAAAGCCGACCAGGGGTCGAAGACCAGCGCCAGCGCCATCGCCACCCCGGCCGCCACCACCTGCTGGCCCAGCGCCAGCATGGCCGGCTGGCTGGGCCGTACTCGGCGGACATAGACACTGCCCAGCGCATAGGAAAACGCCGTCACCAGCATCAGCAACGACCCTTCCAGGCTGGCCCCGCCCGCGACCGCCCCCGGCCCGATGATCACCGCGATGCCGGCAAAGCCCAGCACCAGCCCCGCCGTCGCCAGCCGCCCCGGCCTTTCGCCCACCAGGATCAGCGCCGACAGCAAACCCACGAACAGCGGCGCGGCCGACTGGATCAGCGCCGCCGGTGCGGATTCGATCCGCCCCAGCGCCAGCGCGGTCAGCACATTCGGCAGCCAGCCGTTCAGCGTGCCGATCACCGCCATATGCCGCAGCAGCCCCGGTGCGGGCCGGGCCAGCGCGCCGGTCGTGGCGAGAAACGCCCAGATCGCGACCGCCGAGATCGCCCCGCGCACCCCGGCCAGCGCAAAGGCCGGCATTTCGCCCGCAACGCTGCGGAGTACAGGGAAGGACGCGCCCCACAGAAAGCCGATGACCATCAGCCGCCACCAAAGGGGCAAGCCCGAGAGGTTGTCCCGCGGCGTCACCGGCCTGGGCCCGTCGCCGAAACCGCGCCCGCCCGGCCGCATGATCGGCCCCATGCCCGCCCGCGCGCGGAACCGCCCCCGGCGCGCCCGCGCGCATCCTTGGCACCAGGCGCGCCCGCGCGTGCGGCTTGCCCCGCGGCCGCGCGCGACAACGCCCCCGCGCCTGCGCGCAACAACGCCCCTGCGCCTGCGCGCAACGCCGGCGCCGCGCCTGGCCGCATCAGCGATTCAGCGCGCGCCAGCGCGCGACATTGGCGTTGTGCTCCTCCAGTGTCCGGCCAAAGGCGTGCCCGCCGCTGCCATCGGCCACGAAGTACAGAAACTCGTTCACCTCCGGCCGGGTCGCCGCACGCAGGGATTCCCGGCCCGGGGCCGCGATCGGGCCGGGCGGCAGGCCACGGATGCGATAGGTGTTGAATGGGTGGTCGCGGTCCAGGTCCGCCCGGCTGATCGGCCGGTCCAGTGGTCCCGCGGCGGCGGCATAGGCGACCGTGGGGTCCGACTGCAGCATCATGCCGCGGCGCAGCCGGTTGATGAAGACGCCGGCGACACGGGCGCGTTCTTCCGGCCGGCCGGTTTCGCGTTCGATGATGCTGGCCAGCACCAATGCCTCACGCGGGCTGGCCAGCGGCAGGCCCGGGGCGCGGGCGGCCCAGGCTTCGGCCAGCGCCGCATCCATCGCCGTATCGGCGCGGGTGACCAGGGCGGCCCGCGTATCGCCCCATTGGTAGGTATAGGTTTCCGGCAGCAGCGCAGCCTCGGCAAAGCCAGGCGTGTCGCCCACCAGGCCCTCGGCACGGTCGATCAGCGGCAGGATCTGGCGGATGGTCAGCCCTTCGGGAATGGTCAGCCGGCGCTGCACCGGGCGGCCGTGCCGCAGCACCTGCAGCACCTGTTCGACCGAGGCGCCGGCGGGAAAGACGAACTCCGCCGCCCGCAGCGGCCCCTGGTCGCGGGTCAACCAGGCGGCAGCGGTGAAGACACGCGGATCGGCGACCACGCCGCGTTCGGCCAGGGCCGCGGCGATCATGGTGGTGCCCCCGCGCGGCACGACCAGCTGCACCGCTTCGGCGGCGGGGCCGGGGGCTACGATCGCACGCTGCCCCCACCACCAGGCACCCGCGCCGGCGGCAAGCAGGACCAGGAAAAGAAAGGTGAGGGCGCGCGTCATGTCTTAGCGCCAGAAGTGGCGACGGACCCCCTGCGTGTCAGGGGGCCGCCCAATCATCAGGCAAGCCCAATCAGGCAGGCGTCATCAGCTCGACGCAACCAGTCAGGTCCGATCAGGCCGCGCGCGCAAAGATCACGCTGGCATTGGTGCCACCAAAACCGAAGGAGTTGGACAGCGCCACATCGATCGGCCGTTCCTGCGCATGCAGCGCGACGCGGTCGATCACGCTTTCCCGCGACGGCTTGTCCAGGTTCAGCGTCGGCGGCGCGACGCGGTCGCGGATCGCCAGGATGCTGAACACCGCCTCCACCGCGCCGGCGGCACCGAGCAAATGCCCGACCGCCGATTTGGTCGAGGACATGGCCAGGCCCCGGGCGTGGTCGCCGAACAGGCGTTCCACCGCTTCCAACTCCAGGTCATCGCCGAGCGGCGTGCTGGTCCCATGGGCGTTGACGTACTGAATGTCGGACGGGGTCAGGCTGGCATCGCCGAGGGCGGCCTGCATGGCGCGGAAGGCGCCTTCGTGCCCCTCGGCCGGGGCGGTGATGTGGTAGGCGTCGCCGGACATGCCGTAGCCCACGACCTCGGCATAGATATGCGCGCCGCGTGCCTTGGCGTGTTCCAACTCTTCCAGGACCAGCACCCCGGCCCCTTCGCCCATGACGAAGCCGTCGCGGTCCTCGTCCCAGGGGCGGCTGCCCATGGTCGGGCGGTCGTTGAAGTTGGTGGAGAGCGCGCGGGCAGCGCAGAAGCCGGCCATGCCGATTTCGCTGACGGCGGCTTCCGCCCCGCCGGCCACCATCACATCCGCATCGTTCAGCGCGATCAGCCGCGCCGCATCGCCGATGGCGTGCACGCCGCTGGCGCAGGCCGTGACCACGGAATGGTTCGGGCCCTTGAAGCCGTAGCGGATGGAGACGTGGCCGGACGCCAGGTTGATCAGCGCCGAGGGGATGAAGAAGGGCGAAATGCGCCGCTGCTTGCCCTGGCTGATCAGCAGGCTGGCTTCATAGATCGTCGGCAGCCCGCCGATGCCGCTGCCGATCATCACGCCGGTACGGCAGCGGGAGGGTTCGTCTTCCGGCATCCAGCCGCTGTCGGCCACCGCTTCGCCAGCCGCGACGAGCGCGAGCTGGATGAAGCGGTCCATTTTCTTCTGGTCCTTCGGCGGGATCCATTCGTTGAGGTCGAGCCCGTTGTCCGCCTTCGTCCCCACCGGCACCTGGCCTGCGATCTTCGCGGACAGGTTGGTGGTGTCGAAGGACTGGATCGAACCGATCCCGCTCTCGCTGGCCAGCATGCGCTTCCACACATGCGCCACACCCAGGCCAAGCGGACAGGCGATGCCCATCCCCGTGACCACGACACGCCGCGGCGTCGTCATGCGCCCTAGCACGCTGTGGCTCCCTGCCGGTCCCTGCGCCTAGCTCAGGCCTTGGCCTTCTCGATGAACTCGATGGCGTCCTTGACCGTGGTGATCTTCTCGGCGGCGTCGTCCGGGATCTCGATGGCGAAGGCTTCCTCGAAGGCCATCACCAGCTCGACCGTGTCCAGGCTGTCGGCGCCCAGGTCGTCGATGAAGGAGGCGGTGTCCGTCACCTTCGACTCTTCGACGCCGAGGTGCTCGACAACGATCTTCTTCACCTTTTCGGCCGTATCGCTCATGTGCGGTCCTGTTCTGTCCCGATGGAACGGTTTGGGGTTTGAAACCTGTGTTGCGTGATACGGCAGCGCCCCGGGATCAGCCCGGCGCGGTGTCGTATCATGACATCGTCGCGCGGCGTAGCCGCCGATGGGCCGCGGGGCAAGGGGAGGATTGCATTCCAGGTCCCCAGGCCCCCCGGAAAGCGTCAGATCATCGCCATCCCGCCGTTCACATGAAGTGTCACGCCGGTAACCCAACCCGCCTCGGCCGAGGCGAGGTAGGTCACGGCGGCGGCGATATCCTCGGGCGCGCCCATGCGGCCGAGCGGGATGCGCCCCATCAGCCCGGCCTTCTGGGCGTCGGACAGCACATCGGTCATCGCGGTCTTCACGAAGCCGGGGGCGACCACATTCACCGTCACGCCGCGCGGGGCGACTTCCTGGGCGAGCGACTTGGTCATGCCGATCAGCCCGGCTTTGGCTGCGGAATAATTCGCCTGGCCGGCATTGCCGGTGACACCCACGATGCTGGCGATCGAGATGATCCGCCCCGAGCGGCGCTTCATCATCCCCCGCAGCGAGGCCCGGGCCAGGCGGAAGGGGGCGGTCAGGTCCACCTCGATCACATCGCCCCAATCCTTGTCGCCCATGCGCAGCGCCAGGCCGTCGCGGGTCAGGCCCGCGTTGTTCACCAGGATGTCGAGCGCGCCCAGCGATTCCTCGATCTTTTCCACAAGCGCCGCCGGGGCCTCGGGGTCGGACAGGTCGGCGGGGAAGATTGCGGTCCCGGCGCCGAGTTCGATGGCCAGCGCCTCCAGCTCGGCCTCGCGCCGCCCGGTCAGGGCGACCTTCGCACCTTGCGCATGCAGCGCGCGGGCGATGGCGGCACCGATCCCGCCGGTGGCACCCGTGACCAGGGCGACCTTGCCGTCAAGCCGGAACAGGGGGGTGGTCATGAGAGGCTCCTGAGCACGGCTTCGACCTCGGACGGGGTGCCGCAGGCCATGGCCTGGGCCTCGGGCGCGTTGCGCTTGGCCAGGCCCGTCAGGACCTTCCCCGCGCCAAGTTCGACGAAACGGTCGCAGCCCATGGCGACCATGGCGGCCACGCATTCGCGCCAGCGTACCAGGCCGGTGACCTGGGCGACCAGCAATTCGCGGATTTTTGCGGGGTCGGTGGCTTTGGCGGCGCTGACATTGGCGACGACCGGCACCAGCGGGGCGATGATGGTGGCATCATCCAGCGCCTGGCGCATGACATCGGCGGCGGGCGCCATCAGCGCGCAATGGAAGGGGGCGGAGACGGGCAGGATCATCGCCCGCTTCACCCCATCGGTCTTGGCGATTTCAACCGCGCGTTCGACCGCAGCCTTGGCGCCGCTGATGACCACCTGGCCGCCGCCATTGTCATTGGCGGGTTCGACGACCTGTTTTTCGCCCGTCTCCGGATCCTCGGCGGCGCGTTCGCAGATGGATTGCGCCTGGGCGAGGTCCGCACCCAGCAGGGCCGCCATCGCGCCCTCGCCGGCCGGGACCGCGGCCTGCATCGCCTCGCCACGCTGGCGCAGCAGGCGGGCGGCGGTGGGGATGGTGAAGGCGCCGGCTGCGGCGAGAGCCGCGTATTCGCCGAGCGAATGACCGGCGACGAGGGAAACGCGGTCGGCCAGGCGAAAATTGCCCTCGGTTTCCAGCACCCGCAGCACGGCCAGCGCTTGGGCCATCAGCGCGGGCTGGGCATTGGCGGTGAGGGTGAGGTCTTCCGGCGGCCCTTCGAACATGAGGCGGGAGAGGTGCTGCTTCAGCGTCTCATCCACCAGGCCAAAGACTTCGCGGGCTGCGGGGAAGGCGGCGGCGAGGTCGCGGCCCATGCCGGGGGCCTGGCTGCCCTGACCGGGGAAAACAAAGGCGAGGGCCATGTGTGGCGGCGCTTCTTCTGGCTGTTCGTGTGGGGCGGGCGCCTAGCGGTGGGGGGGGATTGTGTCAATGTATGGACTCAGATTCCCCCTTCCCTGGGGACACGGTCCGTGCTTCAAGCCGCCTCCCCTGCCGGGCGCGTGGCATCGCGCCCGGCTATGCCTGTTTTCTGGCCGCCGGCATCCCGCCTGTCGCCACACGGGCTGAGCCAGCCGAAGGGATCACCGGTGCCTCTGTACGAAAGCGTGTTCATCGCACGCAACGACCTGACGCAAGTCCAGGTCGAAGCCATCGCCGACCAGGTCGCCTCCATCGCCGAGGAAGCCGGCGGTTCCGTCAAGAAGCGGGAATACTGGGGCCTCCGCGGCCTCGCCTACCGCGTCAAGAAGAACCGCAAGGCGCATTACATGCTGCTCGGCATCGAATGCACCGGCGCTGCCGAAAAGGAAATCGCCCGTCAGTTCGGCCTCAACGAGGACGTGCTGCGCCACATGACGCTGCGCGTCGAGGCGATCGACCCCGAGACCCCGTCGGCCATCCTCGCCAAGCGCGCGGATGACCGTGAGCGTGACCGTGGCTTCCGTGGCCCCCGCCCCGCCGGTCGGTTCGGCAGCGGCCGTGGCCGTGAGCGCGACGATCGTGAGGAATTCCGCGCCCGTGGGCGTGACGATGGCGAAGACGGCCTGCCCGATTACCGCGGCCGCGGCGTGGAGGAATAAGCAATGTCCGACGATAGCAGCCCCGCCGGCCGCCGCGCCGCCGTTGGTGCCCGCCGCCCCTTCTACCGCCGCCGCAAGTCCTGCCCCTTCTCCGGCCCCAATGCGCCGAAGATCGACTACAAGGATGTGCGCCTGCTCTCCCGCTTCCTGTCGGAGCGCGGCAAGATCGTGCCGTCGCGCATCACCGCCGTGTCGGGCAAGAAGCAGCGCGAACTGGCGAACGCGATCAAGAAGGCGCGCTTTCTCGCCCTTCTGCCCTATGTGATCGCGGATTGATCACCGCGGACCGGAGGCGTGACGACCGTGGCCAGCCCGCAAGGTAGCCTTGCGACCGACCCGCGCTGGCTGGCCGCCGGTGCCGGGGGGCTCGTGTCCGCGGTCCTTGCCCTTTGGGCCTTTCGCGGCCTGCCGCTCGGGCCGGGCTTGTTGTGGCTGTCGCCGCTGCCGCTGTTCCTCGTGGGCCTCGGCTTCGGCATGCCGGCGATGCTGGCGGCGGTCGGTGTGGCCGCGATGGGGCTGGTGCTGGTCGGTGGGGTCGTGCCGCTGACCATCCACCTGGTCGCCTTCGGCATCCCGGCGCTGGCGCTGGTGGCCTTTGGGCTGCGGTCGGGGATGATCGGCGGGGGGGTGCCGCTGGCGCTGCTCGGTGTCTATCCGGCGCTGCTGATCATCCTGGCCGAGGTGCTGCTGAGCGGCAGCGGCGGGCTTGAGGTGGTGCTGACCGGCATCGTCCGTATCGGGCTCGATCGCATGGGCCTGCCACCGGGCGACTCGCTGGTTGCTGACATCGTCCGCATCAAGGCAGCCGCGGTCGGCTTCTGGCTGGCCGTCGCCTTGCTGGTGAATGGCACGGGGGCGCAGGGGTTTCTGTCCCGCCGTGGCCTTGCCCTCGCACCCCGTCCGGCCTGGGCCGCGGTGCGTCTGCCGCGTCTCTACCCGGTGCTGCCTGCGGTCGCCGCGGTCGTCGCGGGGCTGGATGACTTTGGCGGCACCAGCCTGTCGCTGCTGATCGTCCTGCTGCTGCCGCTGCTCTTTCGCGGCCTGGCCGTCGTCCATAGCCGCACCGCGGGGCGGAACGGCCGGCCCTTCATTCTCGGCGCCACCTACATGGCGCTGGTTCTGTTCAGCGTGCCCGCCGCCGCTTTCCTCATCGGCCTGGCCTTGTTTGACCATTTTTCCGCGCGGCTTTCGCGCGGGACCACCTGAAATTTTGGGGGAGTTTCCCGATGATTGACCTGATCCTGATGCAACGCGTCGAAAAGCTCGGCCAGATGGGCGAGACCGTAAAGGTGCGCCCCGGCTATGCCCGCAACTTCCTGCTGCCGCAGGGCAAGGCCATCCGCGCCAGCCGCGACAACATGGCCAAGTTCGCCGAACAGCGCGCCCAGCTCGAAGCCCAGAACCTGAAGCGCCGTGAGGAAGCCGAGCGTGTGGCCGAGCGCGTTTCCGGCCTGACCGTCGTCATCATCCGCCAGGCGGGTGAGGCCGGTGGGCTCTACGGCTCCGTGAGCCCGCGCGACATCGCCGAAGCCTGCACCGCTGGCGGCCTGACCGTGACCCGCGCCCAGGTGCTGCTGGAACAGCCGATCAAGACGGTCGGCCTGCACAGCGTGCGCGTGGAACTGCACCCCGAAGTGCACCTGCCGGTGGTCGTGAACATCGCCCGCAGCCTGGAACAGGCCGACAAGCAGGCCCGTGGCGAAGACCTCAAGGCCGCCGACGCCGCCGAGGAAGCCAGCCTGGAAGCCGAACTGGCCGCCGAACTGGCCGAACTGGGCGCTGCCAGCGAGTAAGCACCTCCGGGGGCGCCCCCCCCCGCCCCCCCCCCGGGGGCGGCGCCCCCCCCCCCCCCCCCCGCGGGTACCCCCGAAACCCCGGGTGCGGGGGGCCCCGGGGGGGCGGGGGTGGGT